>CALRYE020000123.1:0-19912 GCA_943372275.1 Janthinobacterium lividum | reverse complement strand
TCCTGCACGGCGTTGGCTTTGTAGGCCAGGAGACCGGCCAGCGTCAGCAGCACGAACAGCATGATCGCCGGGACCGGGTTTTTGATGGATAGGGATGAAAAATTCATGATCGCTGATCCTTACTTGGCCACGCTGGCCACGGCCGGTGCGGCCTTGAGGGCCGGAGCCGTAGCCGGCGCCTGCACATTGCGCACCAAGTCGCCATCGTTCAAAAAGCCCGCGCCACTGACGACCACCTGCGACTCCGGCGTCAGGCCGCCCAGCACCTCGACCTGGGTGCCGAGGCGCCGCCCGGTTTTTACTTTGAGCTGGCTGACGCGCTGGTCGGCGTTCAGGCGGAACACATAGCTGAAGCCATCGCGCACGGCCACGGCCTGCTGCGGCACCGTCATGGCCTGCGAAGTCCCCAGCTGGAACTGGCCGCTGGCGAACATGCCGGCCTTGAACGGGGCGTCGGCCGACAGGCTGGCCGGCAGGTCGACATACACCAGCGCCGAGCGGGTCTGCGGATCGATGGTCGGCGCGATCATGCGCACCTTGCCGGTCAGTTCGCTGCCGTTGGCCGCTTTCACCACGGCCGCCGCGCCGCGCTTGATGCTGGACAGTTCCGACGCCGTCACCTCGGCGCGCCACTCCAGGCGGCCCTGGCGGATCATGCGAAACAGTTCCGTGCCCACGCCGACGACCGAGCCGACGGTGGCCGTGCGCGCCGAGATGATGCCGTCGTCGGGCGCCAGCACCTGGGTGTATTTCAGGCGCAGCGTCTGCGAGGCCAGCGCCGCGCGCGCCGAGGCGATGCGTGCCTTGGCGGTGCTTTCGGCCGTCATGTACTGGCTGATCTGCTGGGCCGACAAGGCGCCCGAACTTTGCAGGGTGCGCGCGCGTACCGCGTTGGCGCTGGCTTCG
Source organism: Janthinobacterium lividum (assembly GCA_943372275.1). Lineage (GTDB taxonomy): Bacteria > Pseudomonadota > Gammaproteobacteria > Burkholderiales > Burkholderiaceae_D > Telluria_A > Telluria_A lividum_A. Next base: position 19,006 of record CALRYE020000123.1, on the reverse strand, counting down.
CCGGCATTGGCCTGCGCTTCCTGCAGGGCCGCATTGGCCTGCGCCACGTCGGCGTTGACCGAGTCGGCCGAGAACACGGCCAGGATCTGGCCTTTCTTGACCACGTCGCCCACATTCACGCGCACATCGGTCAGGCGCAGCCCGCTCGACTCGCTGCCGATCACGGCTTCCTGCCAGGCGGCCACGTTGCCGTTGGCCGCCAGCTTGATGGGCAGGCTCGCTGCCACCGGGCGCGTGGTGGTGACGGTCAGCGCCGGCTTGACCTTCTCTTCCTTCTTGTCGTCGGCGGCGTTGGAGGAGGAGGTCATCATCAGCGCGGTGGCGCCGATGGCAAGGGCGCCCATGACAAGCGCCGGTGCGGTTTTCAGTTTCAGTTTTTTCATGGTGTCGGGATCACGGTGGATGCGGCAGATTCGGTGGAATTCAGTAGCGTCGAGTTTAGTAACGTCGAGTTCAATAGCATCGAGTTCAATAGCGTCGAAATTAATTCGGGTGGCGTCATCAGTTGGCGGCGGCGCTCCAGCCGCCGCCGGCGGCGCGGTACAGCGCCACCCACGCGGTGCTGCGTTCGCGCTGCAGCGTCACGACGGCGTTTTCGGATGCCAGCAGGGTGCGGCGCGCGTCTTCCAGTTCCAGCAGGCTGCCCAGCCCATTCTTGTAGCGGTCCTCGGCGGCGCGGAACGAGGCGCGGTAGCCTTCCAGCGACACCTGGGCGTCGGCGCTGCGCGAGGCGCTGCTGTTCAGGTTCACCAGCGACTGCTCGACTTCGCGCACGGCCTGGCGCGCGCGGGCGCGGTAGGTGATCACGGCGCTGTCGTAGCGGATACGGGCCGCGTCCACGTTGGCGGCGCGCCGGCCGGCGTCGAAGATCGGCAGCGTCAGCGCGATCGGGCCGATCGACCAGGTATCGGTCTGGATGCTCTCGCCGCCGCCGTGGAAGTTACCCACGCCGATCGAGCCATTGAGCGTCAGGCGCGGATAGCGCTGCGCCTGCGCGCTGCCGACGTCGTAGCTGGCCGCGGCCACTTCGCGCTCAGCGCTGAACACGTCCGGGCGCTGGGCCAGCAACTGGGCCGGCAAGGTGGCGATCGCGATGGCCGGCGCGTCGACCGGTTTGCTGGCCGCCAGCTGGCGCCGCAGCTCGGGTTCCTCGATGGCGGTCAGTTCGACCAGCGTCTTGACATCCAGGTCGCACAGGGCGCGCTGCAGGGTCAGGCGGCTGTTGCCTTCGGCCGCGCTGGCGCGTGCCAGGGCCGCGGTGGCCGGCGCCTGGAAGCCTGCTTCGGCCGACAGCTGGGTCAGGCGCGCCGTGTCGGCGCGCGAGGCGGCGTCTTGCGCCGCCACCAGCACCAGCTGTTCGCAGGCGCGCAGGCTGTAATACTGGTTCGCCACTTCGGCGGCCACCGCCACGCGGGCGTCGTGCCAGCCGGCCCCGGCGCCCGCCAGGCGCTCCTGCGCCGCATTGCTGGCGGCGCGGTTGCCGCCGAACAGATCGACTTCCCAGCCGGACTGGAATGCCGCCTGCGCCGTGGTGCCGGCCGGCAGGGCGCTTTGCTGGTTGGTGCGGGTGGCGTTGATGCCGGCATCGAGATTGGGCAGCAGCGCGGCGCGCGCGGCCACGCGTTCGGCGCGCGACTGGGCCAGGCGCGACCGGGCTGCAGCCAGGGTCGGGCTGGCAGCCTGCGAAGCGTCGATCAGCTGCACCAGCAGCGGGTCGCCCTGCTGGCGCCACCAGCCGGTCAGATCGGTGAGGTTGCCGTTGTGCGGCAGGGGCGCCTGCCACGCCAGTGGCAGTGGGGCAGTGACCCGCGTAGGCGGCGTAGCGGCGCAGCCGGTCAGCAGGGCCAGCGCGGCGATCAGGGGAAGCTTGGTCATGCAGGAGTCTTTCGTGGCAGGGAAGTCGTCGGGTCGGAAGTGCGGCGCTGTTCGACATCGACCATCGCTTCGGCGTAATCGACCATGCGGTCGATCCACAGGTCGATGGCGCTGGGCTGGTCCATCAGCTGGGGCGTGATCTGCTCGACCACGTCGCGCATGACCATCAGCTGGACCGCCTGGCCGACGATGGAAAACGCCAGGCGCGAAACGTTGTCGGTTTCGCTGACGCCCATGTGGCGGCTGAGCATCTGGGTCAGCGCCGCGTGGGCCGGGCGGATGCCGTTGTTGATCTCGGCCTCCCACAGGCCGGTGGGTTCCAGCATCTCGCGAAACAGCAACCGCGTGGACAGGCGCGCGATATCGCCTTCCTTCAGGGGGCCCAGCATCGAGTGGTAGAAGCCGTGCAGCGCTTCGCGCAAGGTGAGCTCGGTGTTGCTCAGGCGGGCGATGTCTTCGGCCTGATTGGGGCAGTTCTGGTAGTCGTAGGCAGCCCGGTACAGGCCGGCCTTGTCGCCGAAGTAGTAGCTGATCGAGGCGATGTTGGTGCCGGCCGCGAGCGCGATTTCGCGGGTGGAGGTCTTGGCGAAGCCTTGTTCGGCGAACAGGCGCATGGCCGAGAGCAGCAGCCGTTCGCGCGACTGGGCGCCGTCCGAGCGCGCCTTGCGGCCGTCGTCGCCGGGCGGGGTGGTCGTTTTATCCATCACGCGATTAAACCACGTTTATCAATCGATTGATATAACTTAATCGATTGATTTATTTGATGCTGTCACCGTTGCATTCAGTGAGGGCGTTCCCCAGTGACGGTCGTGGCTGCGATGGTAGCGGCCTCTTCGGCGGCCTTTGCTTTAGCCGCCTCTGCTTTCGCCGCGGCTGCTTTGGCGGCCTCTGCGTTCGCGATCGCCTGCTGAACTTCATGGTCGAATTTCGCGATCGCGATCTTGCGCGCCGCAGCGCTAATCGACAATGCCAGTACCAATGCATAGAGCCCAATCGCCAACGCGACCGCAAAGGTGTCTTCCCGGGCCGGTATGACGGACGTGGACATGCGGTCCAGCTCCACGGCGAACCTGTAAAACACCACGGCGATCAACACGATGGAGAATGCGCCGAGTAGTTCGGCGCGTAACTTGAACTGGGCGAGATAGACTTTATCGCTGCCCACGCCTCGTAGCTTGCGCAGCAACGTCCAACTGCTCAGCCAGATGAACACCAGCACCAGCGCGAAGAGCGGCAAGGCAAAATACCGCAGGCTGTTTTCGTCGATCAGCGCAACCAAGCCCCAGCCTGCCAGACCAAGTATGACAAACACCACAATCTCAAGCAGCGATGGTTTCAGATCGGCCCATGTCGATGTCGGTGTGCTCATGATGGAATCAAGTGGTTTATTTGATTGACATCATTGCATATTCTGCACAGTTTTCCTACTTGCATCGGGAGGCCGGACCGGCGTCCGGGTAAACAGTCAGGCGTCCGGTACAAACTCCGCTAAGCCGGCCCAGTCCGGGTCTTCATACAAGGCAATCTCGATCGGATACTCGGGATGACCCTGCAAGCCGCCATTGAGCGCGTCGAGAAACAGTTCCGTGTCCTGCGTGTAGTAACGCCATTCCTTCGAGCCGTTACCGGTGATGGAGACCACCAGCACGCCCAGATCCTTCTGTTCGACGGCCGCTTCCAGCGCATCTTCAAAATAGATGGTGGCGCGGTCGTCGTCGCGGTTGGGCATACCGGTCTCGTCGGCATCGTAAGCCCAGCCGATGATGACCAGATCCTTGAACAGCGCGCGCTCGGCGGGGGCAGGCAGGTTGCAGCGGGTGCGCACGATGTTGGCCAAGCCGTTGACATAGGTTTCGCCGACCGACCACACATCATCCTGGTAAATCTTGTTCATGCGTCATTCTCTTGAGGAGGAAATAGGTGTTGCTGTGAAACTACATGCACAACCTAGTAGTTTTACTCTATTGCAGTGCAACATAAATCGGGGTATATTGGAACTGTCTCCTCCAACTCTTCTCCGAAGATTGGATTACCGCCCGCGCCGACCAGGCTGCGGGCGTTTTTTTTGGAAAAACGGTTCGTGTGACAGTGCAGCAATTGCAACTGTTTAATCGTCGGCGGCCCGGTTGCAGCTCGCTTGCCGCGACGCCGCAAACTGTTCAGCACGGCTGCGGCGCATCGGCAAACCGATCAGCGATTTTCGCGCAGGGCCAGGGTGAAGGTGCTGCCGCTGCCGTAACTGCTGGTGAAGAACAAACTCCCGCCCAGCAGACTGGCCAGGTTCTGGCACAGATACAAGCCCAGCCCGGCGCCTTCGGCATGCCGGGTCGAGGTGGAATCGAGCTGGGAAAACGCCTGGAACAGCTTGGGCTGGTCTTCCGGGCGGATGCCGGCGCCGCTGTCGACGACGGAAAACTCCGTCACCATCTGGTTGCCATCGATGCGCTGCGCCAGCGTCAGGCGCACCGTGCCGTGATCGGTGAACTTGATGGCGTTGTTGGCCAGATTGATGATGACCTGGGTCAGTGCGCGCCGGTCCGAGTCGATCACGATCGGCTCGGGCGGCAAATCGACCGCCAGCGACAGACCTTTTTGCGTGGCCAGCGGGCGCAGGCTTTCCGCGGTCTGGCTGATCAGGTCCTGGCATTGCACCCGCTCCAGCGCCAGCGTGACCTTGCCGGCCTCGATCTTGGCCACATCCAGAATATCGTTGATCAGCGACAGCAGATGGCGCGCGCTGGAGCGGATCGTGGTGAGCTGCTTGTCCTGGTCCACCGTCAGCGGTCCGGGCAGCTTCATCAGCAACGCGCCCGTAAAACCGATGATGGCGTTCAGGGGCGTGCGCAACTCGTGCGACATGTTGGCGATGAAGGCCGACTTCATGCGGCTGGCTTCGGCCAGTTCCAGGTTTTTGAGTGCGATTTCGCCGTTGATGGTTTCCAGCTCGGCGGCGTGGTGCGCCAGCTTCATGTTCAGTTCGATCACCTGGCGCTCGCGCGCCTGCAGTTCGCCATTGACCTGCACCGCCTGCTCGTAGGTGGAAATGAGCAGGTCGAGGATCTGCTGGCGCCCCGCGTTGATGAAATGCTTCTGGTCGCCCAGGTACAGGGCGATGCCGTCGACGCTGTCGGCTTCGCGCAGCTTGCGGTTGACCAGCATGTGGCTGATGCGGCTGAGCAGATACTCTTCGGAATAGGGCTTGCGGATAAAATTGTCGGCGCCGCATTCGATGCCGCGGATGATGTCCTTGGCGTCGTTCAGGGCCGTCACCAGGATCACGGGAATGGCGCGCAGATTGTCGTCGGTCTTGATGGCGCGGCACAGCTCGTAGCCGTTCATCTCCGGCATGATGATGTCCGACAGCACCAGGTCGGGGCGGTACTGGCCGATCAGCCCCAGCGCCAGCTGGCCGTTGGAGGCCACGCGCACGCGGTACGACTTGGACTGGATCAGGCGGCGCAGACGCTCAGCCTGGGTGGGGCTGTCCTCGACGATCAGGATTTCGAATTCTTCCGGTTGTATTTCGTACGTGGACTCCACGCGCATCTCCTGGCTGCTGTGCTCGATGACGGCCTTTCCGCGGACGGGCACCGGTCATCACCCCGTTGTTGGGCTTGATCGGCATGACTATATCGGAATTGACGCAAGCCAAGGTCAAAATTTCAAAAGTGCGGTGACACATTGTTGCTTGTGCTCACGCAAACACCCGTTGGCCCGACCGAAAGTTGTACTGCAGTGACTTGAAGTTACACGCCGTCGCCCTGAAAGCTGCCGGCGCGCCAGGTCAGCACCAGGGTGTCGCGGTGGCCGTTGGCGCCGTCGGGCTGGATCGGCGTCGATTCGTGGATCACGGTGGCGTCGTCGAGCAGCAGCAAGGTCCACGGCTGCTGCATGGTGAAGCGCTTGCCCGACGGGCCGGCCGCTTCGAAGACCCGCGTTTCGCCGCCCTTGACGTGTTCGCGCGCCACCAGCAGCACGGCCACGAAGTCGACCCCGTCGCGGTGCGCGCCCTCGGGCGTGGGGCGGCCGATGCCTTCCAGCGTATCGATGCGGAACTGGTGTGCTTCGACGAACCAGGGTTGCTGGCCGCGCACCTCCGAGCACACCGCGCCCAGCGCGCGCAGCAGGCTGGTCCAGGCGGCGTTGGCCACCGTGCCAGGGGCGACCGGTTCGAACAGCCGGTGCATGCCGCCGTGCAGGGCGTTGTATTCGACCGGTTGCCAATGCGCGCGATGCGGCGTCTGGGCCAGGGTGGCGCCGTCGTCGATAAAGCACGAGTGGCGCCGGCGCCGGTAGTTGCCGCCGTCTTTCAGGTAGGCGTCGGGCGCGAGCTGGTCCCAGCTGGCTGCCAGCGCGTTGAGTTCTTCGAGGCTGCGCCCGGTCAGCGCGCACAGGTCGGTCGGGCTGATCAGGGCATAGCCCTCCTGGCGCATGGCGTCGACAACGCGGGCGGGGGCGGTAAATGGTGGTGCGGGAGTGGACGGTGCGGGAGTGTTCATCCCGATAGCGTAGCAGTTTTCCTCCGCTTCCGTGAGGCAGGACCCTGATAGCTCGTCTGGCTGCGCGCGCGATCGGCCTGTGTCAGCTCAGCTTGGCCAGCGACACGTCGGTGGCCTTGATCAGCGCGATCACTTCGCTGCCGACCTGGAGATTCAGGTCGTGCACCGAGCGGGTGGTGATCACCGAAGTGACGATGCCGCTGGCGGTCTCGACATCGACTTCCGAGACGACGTCGCCTGCAATGATGGCCTTGACGATGCCGCGGAACTGGTTGCGGACGTTGATTTCTGTGATGGCCATGGGTTTCCTGATTGGTGATTGTGATTGTGATTGTTTGATTGATGACTGTGGATTGACGACGGCGAGGGTAGTTCAGTAACTGATCTGAATGACGCACGCTTGCACGGCATGCGGGCACACCGGTACGCCGCCGGCAAACAGCTTCAGTTCGCCCGGCGCAAACGCTTGCCAGGCCTCGTCGCAGGTCAATGGTTCGGTGGCGATGATGGTCATGCGGTCGTCCAGATGGTTCTGCTGGGCGAAGTCGATCTGCACATCGCAGTCGACCAGCCGGGCGCGCGCGAACGGGTAGGCCCGCACCACGTACTGCAGCAGCGTGGAGCAATGGGCGAACAGCAGTTCGCCATTCGACAGGATGAAGTTGAAGGTGCCGTAGCGCGCCACGTCGGCCGCCAGCGCGGCCACGGCGGCGTACAGCGCCGCGCGCGCCGGCTGGCCGTCCGGGAAGCAGCGGCGCAGGCCCGCCATCAGGTAGCAGAACGCGCGCTCGCTGTCGGTGTCGCCCGTGCTGCGGTAGTGGCTGTCCGGCGCCGGCTGAAAATCGTCGAGGTTGCCGTTGTGGGCGAACGACCAGGTGCGGCCCCACAGTTCGCGGGTGAACGGGTGGCTGTTTTCGACGGCGATGCGGCCTTGCGTGGCCTTGCGGATATGGGCGACGATATTGCGCGCCTTGCGCGGGCGCTGCAGCAGCGCGGCGGCCTGGCTGGAATCGATCGAGCTTTGCTGCTCGACGATCAGTTCGCAGCCGGCGGCGTCGTGAAAGGCGATGCCCCAGCCGTCGCGGTGCTCGCCGGTGCGCCCGCCGCGCTCGGTAAAACCGGCGAAGCTGAACGCCAGCCCGGCCGGTTTATTGCTGTTCATCCCTAACAACTGACACATAGTTTACCCCGCGGCACCAATACCTGTTGTAGCCTAACGGCGCTGCTGTGCAGTGAGAACGAATGTTTTCGACTTTCCATATGCGATTGGCGTGCTGCGCGGTATGATTGTTGCCCATAGGATAAACATACGAGAGCTCCCTGCATGGACGTTAACTTCAAGGCAACCATCCTGATCGTGGACAGTGCGTCCGACCATCTGGTGCGCATGGAAGAGCTGTTGCAGGACTCCTATGACGTGCGGCTGGCGGGCAGCGGCGCCGACGCGCTGCGGCTGGCCGCGCAGGCGCCCCGGCCCGACCTGATCGTGCTGGCGGCGCGCTTGTCCGACATGGGCGGCCTGGCCGTGCTGCGCGAGCTGAAGACCACGTTCCTGACGGCCGATATCCCCGTGATCGTGGCCACCGAGGCCGGCGCCGTCACCGGCATGACCGCCGGCGACGCCCGCGCGGCCCAGGCCGACGCGCTGCGGGCGGGCGCGGCCGATCTGATCGATCTGCCCGTGCTGGGCGAACTGTTACAGCGGCGCGTGGCAACCCTGCTGCAACTGCGCCAGGCGCGCGCGCTGCTGACGGACCAGCACAGCCATCTGGACCACCTGGTGAGCGAGCGCACCCGCGACGTGGCCAGCCTGCAGGACGCCACGATTTTGGCGATGGCCTCGCTGGCCGAGTCGCGCGACCCCGGCGTGGGCCAGCATATCCGCCGCACCCAACACTACGTGAAGGCCTTGGCGCGCGAGCTGCGCTTCCACGCCAGCCACACGGCGCACCTGACCGACGCCAACATCGCGCTGCTGTTTAAAGCGGCACCGCTGCACGACATCGGCAAGGTGGGCGTCCCTGACAGCATTTTGCTCAAGCCGGGCAAGCTGAGCGCCGACGAATTCGAGCTGATGAAGAAGCACGCCGTCTACGGGCGCGATGCGATTGCCAATGTCGAAGCGACCTTGGGCGGCGCCACCCAGTTCACCCGCTACGCCAGCGAGATCACCTATTCGCACCAGGAGAAGTGGGACGGCTCGGGTTATCCGCAGGGCTTGTCCGGCACGGCCATTCCCCTGTCGGCGCGCATGATGGCCGTGGCCGACGTGTACGACGCGCTGGTGACGCAGCGCGCCTATCGGCCGGCGTTCACCCATGAGACGGCGGTGGAGCTGATCCGCCAGGGCAGCGGCGAGCATTTCGATCCGGACGTGGTCGACGCGATGCTGACGGTCGAGGACAAGTTCCGCGCGATCGCGCAGGAGTTCGGTATCGCTTGAGCTAAACGCGCCATCCCTCTCACCACAGGCCCAAAAACAGCTGTCCCCGCGCAGGCGGGCACCCATGCGGAGCTTGCCGTAATAGAGAGATTGCCTCAGCATCCAATCCGATCGGCGGGCCGCCGGCTCACTCGGCCGCCACGCGCCAGCCGCCATCCGCATACACCAGTTCATCGTCCAGATACACGCCCTCGGTCACGGCGAAAATATCCACATGAAAGCGCGCATCCTTGCGCTTGAACCCCGGCTTCTGATACACCCCATGCTTGGCGCCCAGCGACAGATGGATGCCGCACATGCGCTCGTAGGTGCCGATATCGTTGACCCGCCGCTCGCGCGTAAATGCCCGGTTCATGCCAAATCCCAGCTCGCGCACCCAGACCTCGCCTTCGCCGGCGGTGATGGTCTCCAGCACCTTGTCGAATTCGGCGGTGGAGTTTTCCGTCCCCGTCACCCGGCCCCGTTCCACGATCAGCGTGATCGGGGTGTCGGGCCGGTTGACCGAGAACGCCGTGTCGCCGAACACATGCACGCGCACGCGGCCATTGACCGCTTCCAGGTCCTGCGCCTCGGTGAACACTTCGCCGATGGGGAATTGCCCGCCCACGTTATTCATGCCGCTGTAGTCGCCCACGTTCAGCTTGGCCGATTCCAGCGGCGACGCGAAATGAAGCACGGCGCCTTCGCCGCTGTGCACCGCCGCCGATGAGGCACGGTCGATGCGCGCCTTGAGCGCACGCCCCACGCCGCGGTAATACGCGCGGTCGTAGGCCAGCGCCTCGATGTAATGGGCGCCCTGTTGGCCGGGCATGCGCGCCAGGTGCACGTGCTCGATCACCTTCAGGCCCAGCTTGAACAGCTCGATGCGGATGCGGAAGGCCTCCAGCCGGAAGCTGGTGGACTGGATCAGCACCACCAGGTCGTGCGGCGCCATGCGCTTGAATTGCGCCAGGATGTCCTCGGGCGCCACGCTGTCGAAGTCGACGAACCGGGCGCCGGGCAGGTTGGCCCGGTAGGCGCAGGTCAGCGCCAGCGCCAGCTCGCAGCCGCTGTCGTACACCACCAGCGCGCCGTGGGCGGGGCCGTGTTCGACGATCTGCGCGAGCACGTCGCCGATGTGGCGGGTGGCGGCCTCGACCGAATGAGGGGACAGGGCGCCGGCCGGATCGGCGGGTACGGCGGTGGCAGCAAGTGTCATGAAAGCGAACAAAAAGGGCAATGCGTCATTATACGGAGTATTTTCCTGCGCAATTTCTAGCGGTCACCCGACACGCCGCCCGGCAAAATCCTTGCGATAAATCGAAAACACGGCGAAATGCGCCCCCGCCGATAGCGCCAGACGATACCCCCGCAAACAAACCGCCGTCACCGGCGCTTTGCGTTATCATTTTGACGACTATTCAACCCCTTCCGCATTGGCGGCACGGGTGCCTTGAATACATATATGGCGGCGAAGCACGATGGCATACAGATGGGAAACGCCAGCCAGCATCTGGCTGGAAGATGAACACACGGCGCAGTTCGAGCTCACCGCGAGCGAGGGCTTGTCGCGCATCGACTGGGAAGGTCAGGCGCGCGGCCGCCTGCCCGACGTGGCGCACCTGCTGGGCGCGTCGCTGCCCCTGCGCTGCCACTGCGCGCCCATCTATCCCGAAGGCTTCGCATTCTGCCCCACCTGCGGCGCCGGGCTGGACAAGCTGGCCGGCCAGTACAAGAGCCAGCCCGACTGGTGGGGCCCGTGGGCCGACCAGTTCCTGCCGCGTCACGTGCCGCACGGCTTGCCCGTCACCTCGCTGCCGCTGGGCGACAGCCTGGAAGAGCGCCCGGCCGCGCCCGAAGTGGGCAAGGCCGAACTGAGCATGCCGGTGCCGCCCAACGCCCACTGCGTGTTCGCCGCCGGCGCGTTCGGCTTTCCCGTGCAGCGCCTGCTGGCGCTGGCCCACACCCGCAACGTGCTGCAATACTGGGATCCGCTGGCCGCCACCTGGCACGTGATGACGCCCGAAGAGCACACCGCCAACCTGACCTTCGGCGCCTCGGCCTACGCCTGGCTGCCGGCGCGTAACCCGCTGCGCGGCGAGGTGGCCGTGCTGCCCACCGAATCAGGGCTGGTGCGGCTGTTCATCAATCCGGTCAGCGAGACCTACCGCACCGAGCCCGTGTTCGAGGGCGCCCTGGCCGCCTCGCCCGGCGCCGTGCGCGGGCACGTCGCCTGCCTGTTCAGCGGCGCGGAAGGCACGCGCCTGTGGACAGCCCGCAGCGACTTTTCCGACCCCGCGATCCTGGCGGTCAGCGTACCGGCCAGCGGCTGGTCGCGCCCGGTCGGCTACGACCGCCGCCTGATCTGGCGCCACGCCGAGGGGCAGCTGATCTGGGAGCCGGGCAGCGAGCCTCAGTGGATCACCTGGCCAACCGGCTGGACGCCGCGCCTGAAGCTGGGGGGCCCCACGCAAAGCCGCGATGGCCGCCTGTGGGTGCTGGGCCACGACGGCCAGTCGTATTCGTTCCTGGAACTTGGGCGCGCCAACCCGCAGCAGCAAAGCCTGGACGGCGCGCGCCTGGGCTTCGCCAGCCTGCTGTTCCGGCGCGGCCACGCGGTGGTCAACGAGCCGTGGGAACGCGAGCACGTGGAAGACCCGCACGAGGAAGACTCGCTGGTGCTGCCGCTGCTGCGCAGCTTTAACAACAACCGCAACCAGCCCAGCGGACTGGTGCTGCGCTTTCATAACTACACTGGCAAGGCCGAAGACGCGCTGGGCGGGCGCATCATCGAGCGCACCACGGTCGAATGGATCGGCAAGCGCAACGTGATACTCGACGTGGTGGCGCGCCTGTCCAAGCCGCTCGAATGCGTGCCGTTCGTGTACGACAGCTGCCTGTGGCTGCACCATCCGGACTGGAACCAGATACGCGGCTGGCGTCTGGAAGAGCTGTCGTGAGCGCAGTGGCGAACGCAACGGTTAAAGCAATGGGGCAGCCGGTCGCGCCGCGCGCGAGGTGTAAGGCAATCGCCGCCGCGCTGCTGCTGGCTACCGCCACGCTCGCGCCGGGCGCCGCGCTGGCCGTCTCGCACGTGTTCCTGGTCCAGAATTCGGGCTGGATGGAGCCGTTCTACACCGACGCCACGTCGCAGTACAAGCCGCTCGTCGCCGAGCTGGCGGGCGCCGTGGCGCAGCCGGGCGACCTGATGGTGCTGGCCGCGTTCAATCAAAGCCGTCCCGGCGCGCCGTCGCCCAAGGCGCTCATGTCGGCCAAGGTCGGGCAGGGCATCAAGGGCGAGGTCACGCGCGCGCTCGCGCCCTTGGCCGCCGCCCACAAGCCGGGCAGCCGGGCGCTGGCCGACACCGATCTGGGCGAAGCGGTCAACGCCGCCATCGGCACCGCGCTGGGCGGCAAACCGGGGCTGGTGTGGCTGTTCACGAACAACCGCAACAGTCCCAACAACGACCAGTCCACCGCGCGCCGCAACCGCGAGTTCTATACGTTGATTCACGGCGGCGGGGCGATCAGCAAGGCGCTGGCGTTCCCGCTCAAGATGCCGGTGCAGGGCGCGCACTACAAGGCCAATGGCCTGATGCTGTACGTGTTCGCCATCGGCGAGCAGGGCGCGCGCGAACTCGATGCGCTGCTCGCCAGCGGCCGCATCAAGAGCGTGATCACCGAGCCGGCCGCGCGCCTCAAACCGCTCGACCGCGATACCGTGCGCCTGGTGCCCAAGCGTGTGGACGATGCGCCCGGCGTGGCCTTCTCGATGGCGCCGGGCGGCATGCTGCGCGCCGAGGTCGACGCCACCGCGCCGGCGCCCACGGCCAGGATCGGCTGGCAGCTGGAGAACACCATCTACCCGTACACCATCGTCAGCGCCACCATCAGCGCGCGCTCGACCTTGGGCAACGAGGAGCGGCCCATCGCGCTTGCCAGCGGCAAGGTGGCGGGACTGGCGCCGGGCAAGAGCGCGCCGCTGGCCTCCGTCATGCAGCTGCCCGTCTCGCAACTGCCGTCCAGCTGGTCGATGCAAGCGCTGTCCACTGCCGGTTCGGCTTACGTGCTCCCGGGCGTGATCACGCTGGAGCTGGCCGGCCAGCGGCTGGAACTGTCGCGCGCCTTCCGCGAGCGCATGGCGGCACTGTTCCCGGGCGACCCGCTGCCGGATATTTTCACGCCGCCCGCGCAGATGCAGGCGTCGACCGCGCGCCTGCCGATCGAGGTGCGCGTCAATTACGGCGTCATGCCGCTGGTGGCACTGATCGGCGGCGCGCTGGCGCTGCTGGGCGCCCTGGGTGCCGGCGCGCTGGCGTTGGCACGACCGCGCAAGGCGTATGTGACGGTGGAAGACGAATTGCGCACCATGCATGCGCGCGCCGGCACCACCCAGCCGATCTTCGACAAGGCGGGGCAGAAGGTGGCGCAGCTCAAGACCACCCTGTTCGGCCACCAGCTGACCGACCTGCGCGAAGGAGCGCAGGTAAGGCTGGGACGCTGATGGCGCTGCCTGTTCAGCTACCTTGTTCTACTGCTTCACCTGATAGCTTACTTATAGCCTACTTATAGCCTACTTATAGCTTACTTATAGCTTACTTATAGCTTACTTAACGATTCATTACCAGACACCAGAAAGCGCGTCCATGCAAACTACCCAGGCCCCCGCCAACGAGAACACCGACCCGGGCTTCAAGCTGCCAGGCGCCAGCGATGCGCCGGCTGAAGCAAAACGCAAGACCATCGACAAGACCACCAATGTGCCTGACTCGGCGAACGCGCAGATCGAAGTGGCGCCCGTCGAAGGCGCGCCGGCCACCGACACCTCGTCGCGCGACCTGGCCATCGGCGGCGCGGTGTTCCTGATTCTGCTGATCGTGTACTTCTTCGTGCGCAACGCCTACGTGCACCACCTGGTGGTGCGGCGCGTGGCGCCGTCGTCGGCCGGCAGCGCGGGCTGGCTGATGTTCGTCGGCCTGTCGTTCATCAGCGCGGCGGCGGTGCTGGCGATCATCAATGCCAGCAAGTTCCTGACCTTCGCCATCACCGCGCCGCTGGTGGCGGTGGGCCTGATCGCGCTGGTGGCGGCGCTGTTCGTCGGCCGTCGCTGATGCGCTTCCCACGCATGACCACCCCTCACGCAATACCGGATTCGAAAGACTGACATGGCAGACAATAACGGCGGCAAGAAGGCTGAACTGAAGGTAGACCTGCGGCCCACGCTGTTCATCGGCGCGGGCGGTACCGGCATGGAAGTGATGCTGCGCATCCGGCGCCGCATCCTGTCGGAAGTATGGAACTCGCGTCACAACCCGACTCGTGTCGAGTCCATCGCGCAGTTTCCGGTGGCGCGCTTTCTGCACTTCGACCTGGACAACAACGCCATCATCGACGAGGGCAAGTCGCAGCGCACCGACCCGTGGTATGACCTGGTGCGCCTGACCGACGACGAACGCCTGGTCGAGCCGCTCGACCTGCCCCAGTACCACGAATCCGACGACAGCCTGGCGCGCTTTCCCCTGATCGAAAGCTGGATGCCGCTGCGTCCCAAGAAGCTGCGCTCGCTGGGCATCGACCCGTCCAAGGGCGCCGGCCAGATCCGCGCGCTGGCGCGCCTGTACCTGTTCGACAAGTACCCCAAGCTGCGCGGGCGCATCAAGGGCGCGCTCAATTTTTTGAGCAGCAATGCCGGCAACGAGCGCAAGGAGACTTACCAGAAGCTGGGCCTGCAGGTCGATACCTCCAAGTTCCGCATCGTCGTCATCGCCTCGTGCGCGGGCGGCACGGGCGCCGGCAGCGCCATCGATCTGGGCTGGATCTCCAAGGCCATCGCGCGCCAGGAAGTGTCGGACAATCAGGTCGATCTGGTGATGTTCATGCCGTCCGGTTTCGCCAAGGCCAACAAGGAGCGCACCGAGGCCAACGCCTACGCCACGCTGATGGAGCTGGAAACGACCATGCGCGACATGAACGCGCAGGTACGCTGGATGGAGCCGGATAGCCTGGTGGGCAAAGGCGCGCCGTTCGACGACGTGTATTTTGTCGACACGGCCAACCTGGCCAACAAGGCCACGCAGGACATCAAGGACGTCTACCAGATGGTGGCCGACACGCTGTTCGAAGATTTCGCCTCGGCCGATTTCGCCAACCGCAAGCGCTCGATCGCCGTCAATCAGCAGCAGCACAAACTGGGCCCCTTCAATCCGCGCGTGCCCGAGCAGCGCTTCGGCGACATGCGCCTGTCGTACTCCAAGGTGTATTCGGCCTTCGGCCAGGCCGTGCTGGATACCCAGCAAAGCCTGCGCGACGATATCCGCGCCTACGAGCTGGCCGGCCTGATGGTCAAGGCCTTCTTCGGCCTGGCCGGCACCGACGGCGTGGCCGCGCGCCGCGCCGGCGACCAGGAACGCGACATCTTCATGCGCGAGCAGATGGCGCTGGCCGAGCATCCGTTCGACGAATTCCCCGACTTCAAAAAAGGCACGGTCGACCTGACGCCGTTCCAGGAATATGCGCTGACCGACCAGCTGCTGATGGACAAGGACCAGCGCTCGCTGCTCGAACGGGTCGAAAGCAAGGTGCAGATCGAGATCGACCGCATCATGGGCGCCTACGACATCGGCGTGTGGCGCGAGAAGGTGGCCGAACTGCTGCCCAACCTGGAGCGCGACGCTATCCGCGAAGCGGGAGCGACCGCCGAAACCAGCGAAGACCGCATCAAGCGCCACACGGCCGAACTGACCATGCGCCTCAAAGGGCGCGCACGCAGCCACCTGTACGCGCTGCTGGACGACCGCAAGCAGGGCGGGCTGGAGTTCGTGCTGTCGCTGCTGGAGCAGATCAAGGCGCGCCTGTCGCAGCGCGATCTGGCCCACGCCGAGCGCAATGGCAAGCGCTATCGCGACATCCGCGACGCGCTGCGCACGCGCCAGGTGGAGGAATCGCTGGGCAACCTGTCGCAAGCCGCCTCCAAGCTGTTCGGCAAGGAGGCGCAGGCGCGCGAAGTGATGGGGCACTTAAAGCGCGACATCGCCGACTACCTGCGCTTTCACCTGTTGGCCGTGGCCGCGGGCCAGGCGGTGGACGTGATGCGCAATCTGTCCACGTGGCTGGGCGACCCGCAGTCGCTCGACGAGCAGGGCCAGCCCCAGTGGAGCGGCATCGCCGGCGAATTCCAGGAAGGCCGGCGCAGCGTGCAGGCCATGCTGGGCGCGGTCGACCAGCGCATCGGCCAGCTGCGCGCCGACGCGCGCAACGATCACGCCACGTACATCAAGCTGGCCAGCGATGTGCTGCCCGAGCCGGTCAAGCTGACCGGCGACATCAACGCGTGGAGCGAGGAAGTGCTGCTCGAATTCGGCGGCTCGGCGCGCCTGTTCCCGCAGCTGGGCGAAGACCAGATGCGCAGCAGCCTGCTGCACAAGCTGTTCCGCCGCGCCCAAACCCAGTTGACGGTGCAGGAGCTGGACAACCAGGAACCGGTCGATCCGCTGCTCGAACGCCTGTCGGCCATGTCGCCGCAGGAGCGCCAGCGCGTGTTCGGCGAATGGATACGCAGCGCCATGCCGTGGATTAACGCGCGTTTTTCGGCCGAGTTCACCCCGCGCGCCGACCAGTTCAAGTGCTTCGTCGGCGTGGGCGACGTCAACGCGTGGCGCCGAATGGAAGAAGAGATCCGCGCGGCCGTGCCGACCGGCTCCTTCCACGGCGACCTGGTCTCCATCGTCAACACGGGCGTGACCGGCAAGGCGGTGTGCTACATCGAGCTGTCCGGCTACCCGATGACGGTGCTGCGCGGCCTGCCGACGTGGAAAGCCTCGTACCAGATCGAGAATCCCAAGATTCCCACACACCTGCATTTCGATGCGACGCGCTTTCGCCATCCGATTTCGCCGTCGATGGACGAACTGGGGCGCCTGGCCGACGACTACGAATGGTTCCTGCAGGCGGTGGCGCTGAACGTCTTGCGCCGCAAGGGCGATCTGGCTGACCGCGAAGCGTCGTTCCAGCCGCGCGGACAGTACCTGTTCGAAGTGGAGCCGGGCTCCGGCGAGTGGCTGCAGATCGGTAACGAGTTCGCGATCCGCTCCAACGGTCTGCCGCCGTATTACCGCGAGCAGGTGATCGCCGCGGCGCAGCAGCGCCTGAACGCCATGGGACCGCGCCAGCTGGCGCTGCTGGCCACCTTGATGCGCCACTATCAGCAGCGCGTCTACGAGCCCAAACTGGAAGTGGACGAAACCGGCGCGCAGCTGCCGTCGCCGTCGCTGCCGAACATCACCGCAAGGCGCCTGTACGAAGACTGGATCAAGCGTGCGCGCGCGCTCAACCCGGTGCTGGCCACGATGGACCTGGACGCGGCCGCGCAGAATATCGCGCAGTGGACCGACCGCGTGCCCGATTCGGCCAGCGACGCCTATTCGTGGGAAGTGGAGCGCCCGGTCGACAAGCGGGTGATCCGCGCGGTGTATCTGTCCAGCGACGAGCAGGCCGCCAACGCGCTGGCCATGAGTACGCCCCAGGTCGCCGTGGCGTACGTGGCGCCCACGGCTGCCGCCGGCATGGCGGCGGCGTTGCCGGTCATGCCGGCTGCGGTGGGCGTACGCTACAAAGTATTCCTGGACGGGGCACAGCAGGGGCCTTACTCGGTCGATGAACTGGCCGGGCGCATCGCGCGTGCCGAAGTCGGCTTCGACACCAAGGTATGGAACATGCAGTGGAACCCGCGCGCCGACAAATGGAAGACGGTGGCGGACATCCCGGAGCTGGCCGCGTTGCTGGACGATGTGGTGCCCGACCCCGATATCGAAATTCCCGACCCGGACTGACGGACATGAACCTGCAAGACCAAGTGCTGTTTCGCTGTATCCACGCCGCGTGCGCCAGACCGCTGGCGCGGCGCGTCAATTTTTGCCCGTACTGCGGCACGCCGCAGCGCGAGGGCATGCGTGCGCCGGATGGGATGGTGCCGTTGACGATGCCGCCGCCGCTTGCGCCTGTGCCTGTGCCGACGCCAACGCCGACGCCATCGGTTGCCACGCCGGCAGCTTCGCCGGCCCAGGCCGCAGCGGTGCCGCCCGTCCCTGCGTCGGCGCGGGTGGAGCCAACTCTGGAATCTGCCGCGAGCGAGCCGGCCAGGGTCACCGCGCGCGTTGCGCCTTTGCCCGGCGCCGCGCCGGCCGCACCTGCTGCCGTGCCGACTACGTCGACCATCCCGCCGGTTCCGCCAAAGGCGGGTACGCCGCGTTCCGGGCCGATGGCGCCGCCGCAGCGCGCGCCGATCCGCATGCGCTACTGGATCATCGCGCTGGTGTCGCTGTGGCTGATCTGGCTGTACGCCAAGCCGAACCCGCGCAAGCTGGAACCGCGCGTAGCCGAGGCGGTCGTCATGAGCCGCGAATGCCGTCTGACCGAAGCGCAGTCGGAGCTGATCGCACTACGGGGCGCCAAGGCCACCGATGAACAGCTGCGGCGTATTCAGTCGGCCATGAACAGCGCGTCGCCCGGCTGCGAGAAAAAGCGTCTGCGGGCCAAGGCCTGGAGCGACACGACGGCGGCGGTGGAGACGGCGCTGGAAGACGACGAGCGTGGCCGCGCGCTGTCGCGCCTGAACCAGTTCACCCGCAAGTGGGGCGAGGACGCGGCGAGCCGCGCGCTCAAGACGCGTATCGGACCGGTGGCGCCGCCTGCGCCGCGAGAGCCTGCGCGCTCGGCGCCGGCGGCGCCATCGGGCGACCTGGCGCGCGAGGTGCTATCGGTGCGCAACCTGATCGCCGAGGCCGAGCGCGATGTCGCAACCGGAAACTACCAGTCGGCCTCGCGCCGCATGGAAAGCTGCATCGCCATGATCCCGGGGGGGAGCCGCGAATGCGCTGCGTACAAGGTGTATGTGGATGGGTTGTTGCGCGGGCGGTAGCCGATCCGATGGCAAACTGCGCTGTCGAAGTCGCGAACGAATCGATACCACTATCGTGATCGGCACTGTCCTCGCGCAGGGCTGGGCGCCCCCGCGTAGGACCCATTCTGAGCCAGCTTCGCCAGTGCACCATACTCAGCATGGATCCTCGCCTTCGAGGGTGTCGCAGAACACGCATTTATTTCAAAACCACTGCCATTTGCTCCGTCATCCCCGCGAAAGCGGGGACCCATGCTGAGCATGCAGCACTATGGAAGCCGGCTCAGCATGGGTTCCCGCATGCGCGGGAATGAC
>CALRYE020000122.1:0-19947 GCA_943372275.1 Janthinobacterium lividum | reverse complement strand
GGTTGGTCGCGCCGGGGCCGGAAGTGGCCATGCACACGCCGACCTTGCCCGTTTCGCGGGCATAGCCGTCGGCCATGAAGGCGGCGCCGGCTTCGTGGCGCGCCACCACGTGGCGCAGCTTGCCGCCGCGGCGGGTGTTGCGGGCGATGGCATTGTAGAACGGCTCGATGGCGCCGCCCGGCACGCCGAAGGCGTAGTCGATGCCCAGTTGCTCCAGGTACGCGATGGTCAGGTCGGCCATGTCCATGGCGGGGGACGCGGCCGTGACGTCGGCGCGGGCAGCAAGGCCAGTCTGTGGTTGGATGAACTGGCGGAGGAATTCTGGAGCGAACGTATCGAGCATTGGGGCGACAACCTTTATGTTATGGGCTGCGGTGAGTCAGCCGTGTCAAAAGAGCACTGCCTTGCTAAGTTTTAGAAAGGCAATTAAAGTTTCTGAACGGAATTCTAACTTAATATGATGCAATAATTGTATGAATAGTTAGAATTTGTGAGAATAATCTGTAAACGACAATGTTTGATGTCAAAAAACAACGTTTATGGTGATTTTTGTATGTATATCGTGACGACACAGGCGGCGCTTCGACGGTTGGCCGCGCCGTGATGAAGATGCGGTGGAAACGGGCGTACCGCGAGGGGAGCGCGAGGGGAGCGCGAGCGAAGAGCGAGGGGGGGACGAAGGGGTGGTACGAAGGGCGCGGTAAAACGGGCGGTGCGGCAGGCGGGGCGCGCCACCCCGGGCGGGGTGGCGGTGTGTAGCGAGACTTAGATCTGCGCGGCGATCAGTTTGCCCAGGATGGCGACGCCTTCCTGGATGCGCGCCGGCGACACCGTCACGAACGACAGGCGCAGCGTGTTGGTGGCCGGGTCGTTGGCATAGAACGACGCGCCCGGCACGAACGCCACTTTCGAGGCGATCGCCTGGTCCAGCAGCTGCATGGCGTTGATGTGCTTGGGCAGCGTGACCCAGATGAACATGCCGCCTTCCGGACGGGTCCAGGTGACGCCCGGCGGGAAGTGCTCCTGCAGCGCGTCCAGCATGGCCTGGCACTGGTGGGCGTACAGGGCGCGGATCTTGGGAATGTGGCCGTCCAAAAAGCCATCCTTGACCACCTCGTGCACTACCATCTGCGTCAGGGTGGCGGTGTGCAGGTCGGCGGCCTGCTTGGCCATTTCCAGGCGGCGCGTCAGCGGCAGCGGTGCCACCACGTAGCCCAGGCGGATGCCCGGGGTCAGCACCTTGGAGAACGAGCCCATGTAAATCACGCCGTCCGGATTCATGTTGAGCATCTTCGGCAGCGGTTCGCCGTTGTAGCTCAGCGCGCCGTACGGATCGTCCTCGATCAGCGGCAGGCCCAGGCGGGCGCAGGTTTCCACCAGCTCCAGGCGGCGCTCGATCGACAGGCTGCGGCCGGTCGGGTTCTGGAAGTTCGGCAGCGAGTACAGCATGCGCGCGCCTTCGGCCACGGCATCGATCGACGACGGCACCAGGCCATGGTCGTCGGTGTCGACCGACTTGAATTCGGGACGGTAGACTGAGAACGCCTGCAGCGCGCCCAGGTAGCTGGGGGTCTCGACCAGCACGCGGCTGCCTTCGTCGATCATCACCTTGCCCAGCAGGTCCAGCGCCTGCTGCGAGCCGGACACCATCAGCACCTGTTCGGGCAGGATGCGGCAGTTGGGCGTGGACAGAAAATCGGCGATCCATTCGCGCAGGGGCGGGTAGCCGTCGGTGGGGCCGTATTGCAGCGCCACTTTGCCGTTGGTGGACAGGACTTTGTCGAACGCGGCTTTCATTTCTTCGACCGGGAAGGTTTCCGGCGACGGCAGGCCGCCGGCGAAGGAAATAATGTCCGGGCGCTGCGTCACTTTCAGGATCTCGCGGATGACCGAGCTTTGCAGCTGGTTGGCGCGTTCTGAAAAACGCCACTCGATAGGATTTGGATTTTCTATTTTCATGCTTGTCTCACAGTAGAAGGGGCCGCGTCGGTGTTGTGGCCATTATAGAGCACGCTGGATAAGCTGCCCGGGCATGGCCGGCGCCGGATAGGCTCCGGCCGGGTGGTACATCGTCAGGCAGAGCGCCAGCTCGACCCATGTAGTGGTGTGGCAGATTGCGGTCGCACCGTTCATCAGGCCACTTCGACGACCATGTCGATCTCGACACAGGCGCCGCGGGGATTTTGCGCCACGCCGAAGGCCGAGCGGGCATGCACGCCGGCTGCGCCGAAGACTTCACCGAGCAGTTCGGAGCAGCCGTTGGTCACCAGGTGCTGGTCGGTGAAGGTGGGCGCCGAATTGACCAGGCTCATGACCTTGACGATGCGGGTGACGCGCGTCAGATCGCCGCCGACGGCTTGCTGCAAGGTGCCCATCAGATCGATGGCGACCGCGCGCGCGGCCTGCTGGCCCTGTTCGACCGTCAGCTCCTTGCCCAGCTGGCCGGCGTTGACGGACCCGTCGGCGTTTTTGGCGATGTGGCCGGACAGGAAGATCAGATTGCCGGTTTGCACGTACATGACGTAGGCGGCGATAGGCGCGGCCGGGGCCGACAGGGTGATCCCGAGTTCCTGCAGTTTTTCGTAGACGGCCATGAAGTGATCCTTATTGATATTGGTATTGGTGTCGATACTATATAAGTGCTGCGTGCGGTTTTGCGTGCGGTTTTGCGTGCGATGTTGCGGGCGATTTTGCGTGCCCCGTTGCGAGCACTGGCCCGGCGACCGGCATGCCATATGCGTATTGTACGTCGCAGGGCCGCGCCTGCCCATCGCCTTGTGCGGGGCGCGCCGCCCCTAGCGGCGGATCTGCATCTTGCGTCCGATCGCCACCACGACGATCACGGCCACGGCAAACGCCACGTTATCGATGGTCAGATTGTCGCCCAACAGCAGCGCCGCCCCGCCCAAGCTCAGGAACGGCTGCACCAGCTGCACCTGGCCGACCCGCGCCACGCCGCCCAGCGCCATGCCACGGTACCAGAACACGAAGCCGATGAACATCGAAAACACCGACACGTAGGCGAACGCCCCCCACGCCGCCATGCTGGCGCTGGCGAGCTGGCTCAGCAAGGGTTGGCCCAGCACCACCAGCAACACGGCCGCCACGGGCGCCGACAGCAGCAAGGCCCAGCAGATCACCTGTTCGCCGCCCATGCTGCGCGCCAGGCGGCCGCCTTCCGAGTAGCCGAGCGCGGCCAGCAGCAGGGCGGCGAACATGATCAGGTCGGCCGGGTGAAAGCTGCCGCCGCTCTGGCGCAGTGCGAAGCCGACCACCAGCGCCGAACCCAGCAGCGCCATCAGCCAGAAGCCGGGCGACGGTTTTTCGTTGCCGCGCAGGGCTGAACAGACCGCCGTGGCCAGCGGCAAGATGCCGGCCATCACCGCGCCGTGCGAGGCGGGCAGGCTGCGCAGGGCGATCGAGGTCAGCCAGGGGAACCCGATCACGCAGCCGATCGCCACGGCCGCCAGGGGCAGCAGGGCCGAGCGCGGCGGCAGGGCTGCGCGCGTATAGCGCAGGTACAGCGCCGCCAGCAGCGCGGCCACCAGCGCCCGGCCCAGCGCCAGAAAGGTGGCGTCCAGTTCCTGCACGGCCAGGCGGGTGAAGGGGATGGTCAGGCTGAAGATCGCCACGCCGAGCAACCCCAGCAGCATGCCGCGGGTTTCCTGCGACAGCGCGCCTGAGCCGGCAACGGGCAAGGCTTGGGTATCAGGACCGGGCATCGGTGTCTCCTCCTACATAGGTATCGCCCTGCAGGACACGGGCGAACATGGCCGTGTCGACATTGCCGCCGGTAAGCGGCAGACCGATCTGGCGGCCTTTGATCAGGGCGCTGTCGCGCAGCTGCATGGCCGCCGCCAGCGCCGCCGCACCGGCCCCTTCGGCCACGTTGTGGGTGCTGCGAAACAGCAGGCGCATGGCGGCGGCGATCTCGTGGTCGGTCACGCTGACCACGTCGTCGACAAACTCCAGCACCAGCGCCAGCGAGTCCGGGTGCGGGGCGCGGCACGCCACGCCGTCGGCCAGCAGGGTGGTCACGGGCGCGTCGAGCGCGCGGCGGGCCCGGAACGACAGCAGGTAGGCGGGCGCGTGCTGCGACACCACGCCGACGATGCGCGCCTTGTGGCCCAGCGCGCGGCGCGCGGCGATGGCCGCGCAGATGCCCGAACCCTGGCCGATCGGCACCAAGAGGGTGTCCAGCTCGGGCCGGGCGCGCAGCAGCTCCAGCCAGTAGCTGGCGACCCCGGCAACCAGGTCCGGATGCAGCGACGGGATCCGGTGCAGCTGGTCGCGCTGCTCGAGCATGGCGCCGTGGCGCTGGGATTCATGGAATTCGCTGCCGTGTTCGATCAGCGTGGCGCCCAGCGCGCGGATGGCGGCATTTTTCTCGACGCTGTTGCCGTAGGGGACCACTACCGTAGCCTGCAAGCCATGACTGCGGGCGGCGTACGCCACGCCCTGACCATGGTTGCCGCGCGACACCGCCAGCACGCCGCGGACCTCGGGCGCACGCTGGCGCAACCGCTGCAGGTACAGCAGGTTGCCGCGCAGCTTGAAGGCGCCGATGGCCGTGTGGTTTTCGTGCTTGACCCAGGCTTGCGTGCCCAGCGCTTCGTCGAGCAGTGGCCAGCTGTGATGCGGGGTTGGCAGCATGCCGCGGTAGACCACGGCGGCCGCGGCGTCGAGCTCGGCGAGGGAGGGCAGGTACTCCGAAAAGGTGGACATGGTCGCTTTCTTAAAAAGTGGAATTCGCCAGCTGATGGGTGTATCCTAGACGAATTCACCAGTACACTACCAGTACACCGAATCATTTAATTTCGTGTGCTGTACTGGTCATCTCACCGATACAACTCTTTTTTATGACGCGCACCCGCTCCCCCGCTGCAAGCACGGCCGCCGCTGCCGCTGCGCCACCGATGGCATCGCTGATGGCTCTGCTGTCGCGCGACTCGGACGAGTCGCTGATGGACCAGATCGTGCGCTCGGTGGCGGTGCGCATCGACGACAAGGTGTTGCGCAGCGGCGCGCGCATGCCGTCGATCCGCCAGTTCGCCGCCACCCATGGCGTCTCGTGCTTTACCGTGGTGGCCAGCTACGACAAGCTGGTGGCGATGGGCTACGTCGAGTCGCGCCGCGGCGCCGGCTTTTTCGTGCGCGAGCGCTCGCCCCTGAACGCGGGCGAACGTTCGCTGCCGCTGGCGCGGCTGGGCGCGCTCGACGCGCCGCCGGCCGCCGCGGCGGCGCCGCTGGCGTCGAAGCCGCTGGACGTGGTCTGGCTCATCCGCAACATGTTCCGCGAGGTGCCGCTGCAGCGCGTGCCCGGCTCGGGCGTGCTGCCATCGGAATGGCTGGAGGGCGCCATGGCGGCCAACGCGCTGCGCGCGATCAGCCGCCAGAACCCGCGCTCGCTGGTGAGCTACGGCTTGCCGCAGGGCTTTCTGCCGCTGCGCCAGCAGCTGCAGATCAAGCTGGCCGAGCTGGAAATCGACGCCGCGCCCGAGCAGATCGTCAGCACGGTGGGCGTGACCCAGGCGCTGGACCTGGTGGCGCGCGAGTTCACCCGGCCCGGCGACACCGTCTTCGTCGACGACCCGGCCTGGTTTCTGATGTTCGGCATGTTCGCCGCCATGGGCACCAAGGTGATCGGCATTCCGCGCCTGGCCGACGGCCCGGATATCGCGCGCCTGGCCGAGATGGCCGCGCTGCACCGGCCCGCGCTGTATATCATCAACTCGGTGCTGCACAATCCCAGTTCCACCTCGCTGTCGGCAGCCAAGGCGTTCCAGGTGTTGCGGCTGGCCGAGCAGTATGGCTTCACCATCGTCGAGGACGACATTTACTGCGACCTGCATCCGGGCAGCGCCGTGCAGCCGGCCACCAGGCTGGCCGCGCTGGACCAGCTGCAGCGGGTGATCTACCTGGGCGGCTTTTCCAAATCGCTGTCGGCCAACCTGCGGGTGGGCTTCATCGCCACCTCGCGCGAATGGGCCCAGCGCCTGTCCGACCGCAAGATGCTGGCCACGCTGACCACCAGCGATATCGGCGAGCGGGTGGTCTACAAGGTGCTGTCCGAAGGGCTGTACCGCAAGCACATGGACCGCATCCGCAGCCGCCTCGACACCGTGCGCGCCAAGGTGGTGCGCCAGATGGAGCGGGTCGGGCTGACGGTGGAAACCACGCCGCCGGCCGGCATGTTCGTCTGGGCCAATGCCCATGTCGACACCAACATTCTCACCGAGCGCGCCATGGCCGAAGACGTGCTGCTGGCGCCGGGCAGCCTGTTTTCGCCGACCCAGCTGCCCTCGACGCACATGCGCATCAACGTGGCGGCCATGCAGGACCCGGTGGTATGGGCGTTCCTGGAGCGCGAACTGGGTAGCATGCAGGGCAGGGGACCCGGGCGTGCCTGACCCGCGGCACTTGGCGGGCCGCGCCGCCCGCGCCGCCCGATGATCCCTGTGCTAGAGTCCCAGTGTGTTCAGCCACCCTCGATCCCGCTATGAGCGACCCGTTAAGTGACGTCGTGCGGCTGCTGCAGCCGCATGGCGTGTTTGCCAATCCGATCAGCGGCAAGGGGAACTGGGCGGTCCGGTATTCCCGCTACGGCAAGCCCAGCTTCTGCATCATGCTGCAGGGGAGCTGCCTGCTCGCCGTCGATGGCTACGACCCGGTCACCATCAGCGCCGGCGACTTTGTGCTGTTGCCGGCAACCCCGGCGTTTACGATCCGCAGCACCATCCGCAGCACCATCGGCAGCGTCGATGCGGCTGCCTGCATCCACCTCGACCCGGCGGCAATGACGCAAAGCGCGCAGGAGCGGCGTTATGGCGAACAGGGTGGGGAGCCGGAGATGCGTTCGCTGGGCGGCGCTTTCCTGTTCGATGACGCCGACCCGCAGCTGTTGATTTCCTTGCTGCCCGGCGTCGTGCACGTCCAGGACTCGGCCCGTCTGGCGCAGCTGGTGCGGATGGTGGGGGAGGAATACCTGGACGAGCGGCCCGGCAGCGGATTCATGCTCTCGCGCCTGATCGGCATGATGCTGGTCGAAGCCATGCGCTCGACCACCACGGGCAGCGCTCCGCCGGGGCTGCTGCGCGGCCTGGGCGACGAGCGGCTGGCGCCGGCGCTCAAAAAAATGCACGCGCAGGTGGATTATCCGTGGACCGTCGGCCAGCTGGCCGACAGCGCAGCGTTGTCGCGCTCGGCATTCTTCGACCGCTTCACCCGGACAGTCGGTGTCGCCCCGATGGCATACCTGCTTTCCTGGCGCACGCAGATCGCCAAAGACCTGCTGCGCCGGGAACGCCTGTCCGTGGCCGAAGTCGCCGAACGCGTGGGTTATGGTTCCACCAGCACGTTCAGCGTGGCCTTTACGCGCCAGGTGGGCCAGTCGCCAAGCAGATACGCGGCGTCGGCATCGGCGGTCGGGTAGCGCTCAACCGACCCGCCCATGGCCGAAAGGCATGCGAGCGTTCGGTTATCGCGGGCGTGCGTTCAAATTCACTGCCCCACCAGTGCGACCGCATCGGCTCCCGCCGCGAAATGCAGGCGGCCAGTGGCGTCGTGCGCCGCTTCCCACACCACGTCGGCCACGTCCTGCGCATGGGTGACGGCAGCGGGAGTGGCGAATGCGGCGAAGACCGGCTCGGCGAACGGCAGATAGGCTGCGGGTATCAGGCCTTGCATGCGCGCCCCGCCGTTTTCCGCAAAGCGCGTACCGGGCCCGTAGCCTGGCTCCACCAGTTTGATGCGGATGTTGAATGCTGCCAGCTCGTGCGCGACCGAACCGGTCAGCCCGTCGATCGCCGTCTTGGTCGCCGTGTAGGCGCCGGCAAGCGGAAACGACGCCAGGGTGGTGCTCGAGGTGACGTTGACGATGGTGCCCGCCTTGCGCTCGCGGAACTGCGGGATCACCGCTTGCATCATGGCCATGACGCCGAAAGTATTGGTTTCGAACAGCTCCCGGATCAAAGGCAAGGGCGTGGCTTCGAAGGCTCCGACGGCGCCGATACCGGCGTTATTGACCAACACATCGATGGGACCGGCCGCCTCGATGGCGGCAGCGATGCTGTCGGGATCGGTCACGTCGAGCGCCACGATGCGCAGGCGGTCGGACTGGGGCAGCACCTCCGGATTGGGCGTGCGCATGGTCGCGATGACATTCCAGCCGTTGTTGTGAAAGTGCAGCGCGGTTTGCAGGCCGTAGCCGGACGAGCAGCCGGTGACGAGGACAGTGTTCATGGTGGTTCCAGTGGGGTGGTTGAGAGGGTTCCACTATAACCAGGCGGTAAAGGATTTTCTACACGTGAAAGTCCATATAATTTCAGCCAAAGTCCTGATGCGTGGTGGGTGACACGGGATGCGCACATCCATCTTGTGGGGAACTTTTCTCGGCGGAACTTGCCGCGGGAAGTTGCCTCTGTCCATACGTGTCGCATTTGGCCTCTTGAAATACTCTGCCCGGGCCCCATGTTGCATGCATCCGTTCAACCCGTACTCTACGAGGACTAAAAAATGGCTGTTGCCGAAAAAGAAACCCTTGGTTTTCAAGCCGAAGTAAAGCAGTTGCTGCAACTGATGATCCACTCGCTGTACTCGAACAAAGAAATTTTCCTGCGCGAGTTGATTTCGAACGCCTCCGACGCGGCCGACAAGCTGCGCTTCGAAGCGATCAACAACGACGCGCTGTACGGCAACGATCATGAACTGAAGATCCACGTGCGCTTCGACCAGGAAGCCAAGACCATCACGATTTCCGACAACGGCATCGGCATGAACCGCGACGAGGTCATTTCGCACCTCGGCACCATCGCCAAGTCGGGCACCAAGGAATTCTTCGGCAAGCTGTCGGGCGACCAGCAGGCGGACGCCGCCCTGATCGGCCAGTTCGGCGTGGGCTTTTATTCCGGCTTCATCGTGGCCGACAAGATCACCGTCGAGACGCGCCGCGCCGGCGTGGACGGCGCCGAAGGCGTGCGCTGGGAGTCCGGCGGCGAGGGCGACTACAGCGTCGAGACGATCGACAAGCCGTCGCGCGGCACCGACGTGATCCTGCACCTGCGCGACGGCGAAGAAGAACTGCTGTCGGGCTGGAAGCTCAAATCCATCATCCGCAAGTATTCCGACCACATCTCGCTGCCGATTCTGATGCAGAAGGATGAATGGGACGCCGAGAAGAAGGAAACCGTACTGAAGGACGAGTACGAGACCGTCAATCAGGCCAGCGCCCTGTGGGCCCGCAGCAAGGCGGACATCACGCAGGAGCAGTACGAGGAGTTCTACAAGCACGTCTCGCACGACTTCCAGGCGCCGCTGACGCACACCCACAACCGCGTCGAAGGACGCAGCGAGTACACCCAGCTGCTGTACGTGCCGAGCCACGCGCCGTTCGACCTGTGGGACCGCAACAAGCGCGGCGGCATCAAGCTGTACGTCAAGCGCGTGTTCATCATGGACGACGCCGAGCAGCTGATGCCCGCGTACCTGCGCTTCATCAAAGGCGTGATCGATTCGAACGACCTGCCGCTGAACGTCTCGCGCGAAATTCTGCAGGAATCGCGCGACGTGCGCGTGATCCGCGAAGGCTCGACCAAGCGCGTGCTGGGCATGCTGGAAGAACTGGCCAACGCCGAGACTGACGACACGCAGGACGATCAGGAAAAGCAGGAAAACCAGGACAAGAAGGCCAAGTACGCCACCTTCTGGACCGAGTTCGGCCAGGTGCTGAAAGAGGGCGTGGGCGAAGACGCCGCCAACAAGGACCGCATCGCCAAGCTGCTGCGTTTCGCATCGACCGCCAACGACAGCGCCGACCAGACCACGTCGCTGGCCGACTACATCGGCCGCATGAAGGAAGGCCAGGAAAAGATTTACTACGTGGCCGGCGACAGCTACGTGGCGGCCAAGAACAGCCCGCACCTGGAGATCTTCCGCAAAAAAGGCGTGGAAGTGCTGGTCATGACGGACCGCGTCGATGAATGGATGCTGTCGTTCCTGACCGAGTTCGAAGGCAAGGAGCTGGTATCGGTGGCCAAGGGCGGCCTGGATCTGGGCGCGCTGGAAGACGAGGCCGAAAAGAAGGAGCACGAAGAGACCGAGACCTCGTACAAGGAGCTGGTCGAGCGCATGAAGGGCGCGCTGGGCGAGAAGGCCAAGGACGTGCGCGTGACGTTCCGTCTGACCGATTCGCCGGCCTGCCTGGTCGCCGACGACAACGAGCTGTCGGGTAACCTGCTGCGCATGCTGAAGGCAGCGGGCCAGAACGCGCCGGAGTCCAAGCCGATTCTGGAGATCAACCCGAATCATCCGCTGGTGACGCGCCTGAAGTACGAGAACGCCGAGAGCACGCAATTCGCCGACTGGTCGCATATCCTGTTCGATCAGGCCATGCTGGCCGAAGGTGGCTCGCTGACCGATCCGGCCAGCTTCGTCAAGCGCCTCAACGAGATGCTGCTGGCGTCGACGACGAAGTAATCGCGAGCTTCCGAACCGTCGTTCCCGCGCAGGCGGGAACCCATTCCACCTCTGGGTTATATGCTAGCTCTGTTCAGAGATGCTATGGGTTCCCGCCTGCGCGGGAATGACGGTTTCAAGGCTGAAGGTGTTGCGCCGCGTGCCACTGAGGTGCGGCCTGTCGTGCCACATCTCGTGCCACATCTCGTGCCGCATTTCGTACCACATCCCGTGCCACGACGGGTGCGGCCGACCGGCACGCGCCCGGCTTAGCTCACCTGCCTGCACAACTCCCCCAACAACGCCTCGCCCTCCGGCCACGCGCCGAACCCGCTGGCGCCATTGATATGGCCCGCCTCTCCGATCTCGACAAACCGGCTGCCCCAGGCCTCGGCGAACGCGCGCGCCCGCTCGATACTCACATACTCGTCGTTGGCGCTGGCCACGACGATGCTGGGAAACGGCAGCCTGGCCATCGGCATCGGGCCGAACCCGATCGCATCTTTCGGGTAATCGGGTGCATCGACATCGCTCGGCGCCACCAGAAACGCGCCGGCAATGCCCAGGTCAGAACCGCTCGCGGCCCACTGCGCCACCAGCGCGCACGACAGGCTGTGGGCCACCAGCAGCGGCGGGCCTTCGGCCATCGCAATGGCCGCGTCAAGCTCGTCGACCCACTCGTGGCACTGGGGATTGTTCCAGTCGCGGTGCGCGATGCGGGTCCATTCGGGATGCTTGTGCTCCCACAGGGTCTGCCAGTGCTGCGGGCCGGAATTCCACAGGCCCGGCAAGGTGATTACATCGCAATCCATCGTGCCTCCGTCGTCATTGAAGTCGGTTGTTGTCATCCGCATCATTCTACGGGCATTCCACGCCCCGCGCCGCGCGCGCCCCGCCATGCACCCCACAGGGGAGCGGCGCGGATGGATGCACGGCGCCCGTTACAAAAAATATGCCAACGACATGTTCTGCTTGGATTAACCTATATGTGTACAGTTAGCCAACCGTGTCGGTTCGCTACGAACCAACCCCAGAGCGAAGGGATGCAGCATGACAGTCGATCACACCCCCGGATACGGCGGCGGCAACGGCCGCAGCGATAGCAACGACGGCGCCGCCGAAGGCCTGCCCACTGTGCGCAAATGCGGCACCATGATCGTGCACCGGCGCCTGCTGTCGGCCTCGCCCGAGTACGCGCGCCTGCGCAGCGCCATCGAAAATCAGGCGCGCGCGTATGAACTGGGGCAGGCCGTCGCGCAGCGCCGCGGCGTCACGCGCATTCCCGTCGTCGTCCACGTGCTGTGGAATAAGGCGGTGCAGAACGTGTCGGACGCGCAGATTCTCAGCCAGATGGAGGTGCTCAACCGCGACTTCCGCCGTACCAACGCCGATGTCGGCACCACCCCGGCGCCGTTCGCCGAGCTGGCCACCGACAGCCGCATCGAGTTCTATCTGGCCACCACCGACCCGGCCGGCAAACCCAGCACCGGCATCCAGCGGCGCCAGACCACGGTAGCCGCATTCGGCTCCGACGACGCCGTCAAGTACAGCGCCCAGGGCGGCCTGGATGCCTGGCCGGCGGCGACCTACCTGAATATCTGGGTGTGTGCACTGGGCGAGGGGTTGCTGGGCTATGCCCAGTTCCCGGGCGGTCCTGCGGCCACCGACGGCGTGGTGATCGTGCACACGGGCTTCGGCACGGTGGGCACGGCGGCCGCCCCCTTCAACCTGGGGCGCACCACCACCCACGAGATCGGCCACTGGCTCAACCTGAATCACATCTGGGGCGACGACGGCAACGGCTGCAACGGCACCGACAACGTGGCCGACACCCCCAACCAGGGCGGCGCCAACACGGGCGTGCCGACGTTTCCCAATCTGTCGTGCGACAACGGCCCGCACGGCGACATGTTCATGAACTACATGGACTACGTGGACGACGGCGCCATGGTGATGTTCTCGGCCGGACAGGTGGCGCGCATGCAGGCTTGCCTGGACGGGCCCCGTAAAACCATCGGGGCCGTGTTGCCGGATGCGGATGGAGAAGAAGACCCGGGGCTGGACGAATCCTTGCCGGGTGCCGGCGAGGAGGGCGGCGACGCGCCGTCGCTGCCGCCTGCCTCCCCGGCGCCCGACAGCGGCTGCAGCAGCGGCTTCGTGCCCCTGACCCAGCATGGCCTGAATCGGCCGCTGGCCGACCAGAGCTCGTGATGGAGAGCGATCTGGACCCGGCAGCCGATTCAGGCCCGCTGCCGACCGGCAGGTGGACCCACTCCTACGAAGAAGACGTGGGCGACGTGCAGGTTTACCGGCGCAGCGAGACGTTCTTGTTTCCGCCGAGCCGGCGCGGGCGCGAAACACTCGCTTTCGGTGAAGGCGGCCAGCTCACCAATTCAACGCCGGGGCCGGACGACCGTGCGCGGCACAGCAGTGGCAGCGTCACGGCGCTGGGCCGCAACCGTTTCCGCCTGCGCACCGGGGAGAGCGCCGGCAGCGACATCGAAGTGGTCGAGGTAGCGCCCGACGCGCTGCGCATCCGGCGGCTTTGAACGTCGGCAGCACCGGTCAGTGGTGATAGACTTATTAGCGCCATACACGCACTTACCAGCGACTCGTGAGAGCAATGCGATATGAAGCCGTCTGTGGCCATGCAGGCTCATCGCGCCGCAATCCGAGTTATTGTTGAATTGCATCGTGCGCGCAATCCCCGTGTTTTCGGGAACTAGAGCCGCCTCCCGTCGGTCTGTGTTCGGGCGTGCGTCCGGCAAATCAACTCCACTGTACAATTGTCGAGCTGCCAATCTTGGTAGTGCTTTACGCCAACGCCTCTGATGGCGGTGACGCCACCGAAAGTTCCCGATGAGTTCCAAACGACAACGCCCGTCTACCGGCAGCGTGCGCCTGAGCGCGCTGCTTGCCGCGCTGCTGCTGGCCACTTCCGCCAGCGGCGCGGCCGCCGAAGATCACATCAAGGATGGTCGCCCGTGCCTGTCCGGCATTTGCGTGGGGGACGACGTGAGCACGCTGAGCGCCGTTGATTGGGACGAGGCCATGAGCCTGACCGGCACGCCCGTCAAGTCCG
Source organism: Janthinobacterium lividum (assembly GCA_943372275.1). GTDB lineage: Bacteria > Pseudomonadota > Gammaproteobacteria > Burkholderiales > Burkholderiaceae_D > Telluria_A > Telluria_A lividum_A. The sequence continues at coordinate 6,413 of CALRYE020000122.1, read as the reverse complement.
CCAAGGTCAGCCCGGACATGGTCCGGCAGCTGACGGCGCGCTTCACCCCTGCGGCCAAGGAGGCCGTGGAAGCGGCCGCGCCGTATCTGGTCGGCCTGAAATTCGACGGCGGTGCGATCGACAAGCTGGCCAAGGTGGAGGGATTTTGCGACCCGATGCTGCGCCCCATGGAAGGCACGTTCAAATCCGAAAGCGGCTTTCCCACCAAGGTGCTGCTGGACGTGGAACCGGGCGAGGGCGGCGCTACCCAGGCGCTGCGAGTGACCTCGATCTCGCGCAAGTTCCCGCTGGAGTTCACGGCCGACCAGCTCAAAGAGCTGGATCAACAGCTGCGCAGCCGCTATGGCGCGGTCAAGGTCGCCTTGGGGGCGGGCGATGCGAAGGTGCCGAGCTGGAGATTCAATCCCTCCACCCGTGAGCTGACACTGTGGGCCACCACCACGCCCAGCATGAAGGAAACCAGCTTGCTGCGCCAATTTCCCGGCTGCGGCAAGGCGCTGAAGATCGACTAGGCCAGGCGTGCGGTGTACTACAGCGCCGTGCGCAGCGCGAACAGCTCCGGGAACAGCACCACGTCGAGCATCTTGCGCAGGTAGCTCACGCCCGCCGTGCCGCCGGTGCCGGTCTTGAAGCCGATGATGCGCTCCACCGTCGTCACATGGCGGAAGCGCCAGTAGCGGAATGCCGTCTCCAGGTCCACCAGCTTTTCGCCTAGTTCATACAACGCCCAGTGCTGCTGCGGGTTCTGGTAGACCGCCAGCCACGCTGCCTTGACCGACTCATCGTGCTGCGTGGGCAGCGTCCAGTCGCGCTGCAGGCGCTGTTCCGCTACGGGCAGGCCACTCCTGGCCAGCAGCATCACCGACTCGTCGTAGATCGACGGCAAGCCCAGCTCGCGCTCGAGGATGGCGTGCGCGGGCAGGGCGCTGGCATGCACCTGCACCAGCGCGGCGTTCTTGTTCCCCAAGATGAATTCAAGCTCGCGGTACTGGTACGACTGAAAGCCCGACGAGGCGCCCAGATACGGCCGGATCGCCGAGTATTCGGGCGGCGTCATGGTGGCCAGTACGTCCCAGGCGTGCACCAGCTGGTCCATCACGCGCGCCACCCGGGCCAGCATCTTGAAGGCCGGCGGCAGCTCGCCGCTGCGCAGCTGCTCGCGCACGGCGTGCAGCTCGTGCAGCATCAGCTTCAGCCACAATTCGCTGGTCTGGTGCTGGACAATGAACAGCATCTCGTTGTGGTTGGGCGAGCGCGGATGCTGGGCCGTGAGAATCTGGTCCAGCCCCAGATAGTCGCCGTAGCTCATCGCCTCGGAAAAATCCATCTGCGCGCCGTGCCACCGGGCCGGGCACTTGCCGTCGCCGCCGGTGTGATCGGTATCGGCGTGATCGTTGTCGGCGTGATCGTTGTCGGCGTGATCGTTGTCGGTGTGATCGCTCATCGCTGGCCTTTCAAGTGACGGCGCCGCGCGCGGCGGCAGGGTCGTAGTCGCGCGCTTCGAGAATCTGCCGAAGGATCTCGACGGCGTCCCAGACATCGGCGTAGCTGTTATACAGCGGCGCGAAACCGAAGCGGATGATGCCCGGCTCGCGGTAGTCGCCGATCACGCCGCGCCGTATCAGCGCCTGCATCACGGCGTAGCCATGCGGGTGCATCAGGCTGACCTGGCTGCCGCGGCGGGCATGCTCGCGCGGGGTGACCAGTTCCAGCCCGTGGCCGGCGCAGCGCGTCTCGACCAGTTCGATAAACAGATCGGTCAGCGCCAGCGACTTGGCGCGAATGGCCGCCATGCTGGTCTGCTCGAACAGCGCCAGACCGCATTCGACCAGCGCGAGCGAGACGATGGGCTGGGTACCGCACAGGGCGCGCGCGATGCCGTCGGCCGGCGTGAACTGGCTGGCCATGGCAAACGGCGTGGCGTGGCCCCACCAGCCGGACAGGGGCTGGACGAAGGCGCGCTGGTGCCGCTCGGGCACCCAGATGAAGGCCGGCGCGCCGGGACCGCCGTTGAGGTACTTATAAGTGCAGCCGACGGCCAGGTCGGCGCCGCCCGCGTGGAGGTCGAGCGGCACGGCACCGGCCGAGTGGGCCAGGTCCCACACGATCAGGGCGCCGTGGTCGTGGGCGTGGCGGCTTTGCGCGGCCATGTCGTGCTGATAGCCGGTGCGGTAGTTGACGTGGGTGAGCATGACGAGGGCGCAGTCGGCATCGACCGCCGTGGCCAGTTCGCCGACCGTGTCGACCAGCCGCAGCGTGTAGCCGCGGTCCAGCCACTGGGCCAGGCCCTGCGCCATATACAAGTCGGTGGGGAAGTTGGCGCGCTCGCTGACGATCACGCGGCGCGCACCGGCCGCGCCTAGCCCCTGCATGTGCAGCGCGGCGGCCAGCGCCTTGAACAGGTTGACCGAGGTGGTGTCGGTCACGGCCACCTCGCCGGCACGCGCGCCCAGCAGGGGGGCGAGACGATCGCCCAGGGTGCGCGGCAGGTCGAACCAGCCGGCGCTGTTCCAGCTGCCGATCAGGTCGGTGCCCCATTCGCGCGCGATGACGTCGGCCGCGCGCGCCAGCGCCGCCTTGGGACGGGCGCCGAGGGAATTGCCGTCCAGATAAATCACATGCTCGGGTAGTGCAAATTGCTGGCGCAACGGGGCGAGGGTATCGCTGTGGTCGCGCGCGAGGCAGTCGTTACGGGTCATATCGCCACCAGGAAAAATACTTTAAGCCTCATGTATCGGGCCACGCAGGCGAGTGTACCAACCGCGCGGCGTGCGCGCCAGCACCGGCGCGCCGGCGGTGGCTATGTTCTGGCTGTGTTCTCGTTAAGTGGGGGATGAGCGCAGGGCGCGCTGGGCTTGCCGCCATGGCACCCCGGCAATCCCCTACTTAACGGTGACAGAGCCGCCATTTTGAAGAAACTTCAAAAAAAGTTCAAAACCACCCTAAAGTTCCGCGCCGGGCCGTCGTAAATGATTCAGACAAGGGGCACTCCGTGAGCGCCTCGTAAGAATTTGAAAGTTTTTCAAAAATATTTTCGAAAAACCCTAAAGTTCCCAAAATGTTTGACGTAACCGGTACAAGACGACAGAAGTTGCGCGTCGAAAAGTTGGCTTGCGGCACCTAATTCATACTCCTCATCCGCCCCGTTCTCATAGGGGCGCGACCATGATCCGGCAGGGTTCGTAAGACGAACTCCTACGGGTCGACTTCGTCGTTCTCCACCCTGAAATACAGCGGCGCGCCTATTCCGAAAATGTTTCCGTACGGTCAGAATGTATCTCACTGGAAACGCGAACAGCGCGACAGACCAACCGCTTCAAGGAGATAGAAATGACTGCAAACGACATGATGGCTGAGATCCGTGACGCTAACCTGAGCTACCTGATGCTCGCCCAGCAAATGATCCGCGCCGACAAGGTAACTGCAATCTTCCGTCTTGGCATCTCGGCCGACATCGCCGAACTGATCGAATCGATGAGCAACGCCCAGATCCTGAAGCTGGCGGGCGGCAACATGATGCTGGCGCGCTTCCGTTTCGACGACAGTGCTATCCTGTCGATGCTGACCAGCCACAACAAAGACCGCGTGCTGGCCCAGTCCCACGCCGCCATCCTGATGGCCGGCCAGGCCGTCGAAGAAATCGCTTAAGTCTCACCGTAGCAAGCGTAGTTCATTCAACACCGTCGGGAGAGCAGCATGTCCAAGAAAAGTGTCGTATCGGAAGCCCAGGAAATCCAGCTGGCAATCGAATTGATCAATCTTGGCGCCCGTCTGCAACTGCTGGAAACCGAAGTGTCGCTGTCGCGCGAGCGTCTGCTGAACCTGTACAAGGAACTCAAGGGTGTGTCGCCGCCGAAGGGCATGCTGCCTTTCTCCACCGACTGGTTCCTGACCTGGCAGCCGAACATCCACTCGTCGCTGTTCATCAATATTCACAAATTTCTGGTCGAGCACGCCGGCGCCACCGGCATCGAAGCGATCATGAAAGCCTACAAGCTGTACCTCGAACAGATGCCGCCTGCGCCGGGCGAAGAGCCACTGCTGTCGCTGACGCGCGCGTGGACCCTGGTGCGTTTCTTCCAGAGCAAAATGCTGGAAATGGCCGCTTGCGATAAATGCAAGGGCAAGTTCGTCATCAACTGCCTCGATCTGAACCACGGTTACCTGTGCGGCCTGTGCCACATGCCTTCGCGCGCGGGCAAGACCAAAAAATCCAAGGATGCCGCCGCCGCGCTGCTGGCGTCGTGATCGTCGGCACGTTCGGTATTCTGAAGGGCAAGGCGTGAGCCTTGCCCTTCGGCGCATCTGGCGCGCCCCCGCCACAGTGGCGCTGCTGCTGCAGGTGGCCGCCTGCTTTCCCACTTTGCTCATCGTTTATCTGCTGGCGCGCGCCGGCGCCGCGCCGTCGTATGCGATGGTGGCGCTGGTACAGGGCATCCTCGCCTGCCTGCTGACGCGCTGGCGCGCGCTGGCGCCCTGGTGGCTGGCGATCCAGCTGCTGTTTCCGCTGGCGCTGTACGGTACCCTGGCGCTGGGCATCGCCCCGCTCTGGTTCCTGGGCGGCTTCGTGTTGCTGCTGCTGCTGTACTGGTCGACCTTCCGCACCCAGGTCCCGTACTACCCGTCCGGACGGCGCGTGTGGGACGAAGTGGCGCAGTTGCTGCCGCAGGGGCGGCCCGTGCGCGCCATCGACATCGGCAGCGGCTTGGGCGGCCTGGTGCTGGAGCTGGCGCGGCGCCGCCCCGAATCGCATTTCCAGGGCATCGAACTGGCGCCCCTGCCATGGCTGGCCAGCCTGCTGCGCGCGCGCCTGTCCGGCAGCGCCGCCCAGTTCATCCGGGGCGACTACGAAGCGCTCGATTTCACAGAATACGACGTGGTGTTCGCCTACCTGTCGCCGGCGGCCATGAGCGCCTTGTGGCGCAAGGCCGCGGCCGAGATGCGGCCGGGGACACAATTGTTAAGTTATGAATTTCTGATAACGGAAAAGGCACCCGATCGTGTAATTGCGCCAACAGGTCGCGGTCCAGCCCTTTATGTATGGCACTTTTAGGCGACAAACTGCCCATTTGTTCTTGCCGTAATAGCCGTAATCACGCTATTGTAGTTCCGTAGGTAAATATTTAGTGCCCCGGTTTTGTTAAAACTTTACTGCTCATTATCAATATGTACTCGATGTACTGTGGATTTTTGGCAAGTAATCAGACGGCACGTCCTGCAGCGAATTTAACAATCTCAGCTGTCGTCAGCGCGATCGTCGGCACCCCGGTTTCAGCAGTCACGACAACAGCAACAATAACCAGTGGAAGTGAGCGGCCTTGTTAGTCATTATCGGATACGTCATCGTCATGGCCTCGGTGTTCGGCGGCTTCGCCGCCAGCGGCGGCCACCTCGCGTCCCTGTGGCAGCCGCTCGAACTGGTGATGATCGGCGGGGCGGCCTTCGGCGCCTTCTTCGTCGGTAACAACGGCAAGTCGATCAAGGCCACCCTCAAGGCCTTTCCCACGCTGTTCAAGGGTTCGCCCTACACCAAGGACCTGTACATGGAAATGATGTCGCTGCTGTTCGACATCCTCTCCAAGGTGCGCAAGGAAGGCTTGATGTCGATCGAAGGCGATATCGACAAGCCGGAAGACAGCCCCGTGTTTTCCAAGTATCCGGGCGTGCTGAAAGACCACCACATCGTCGAATTCATGACCGATTACCTGCGCCTGATGGTGTCCGGGAACATGGACGCGTTCCAGATCGAGAACCTGATGGACAACGAGATCGAGACGCACCACCAGGAAGGCCACGTGCCGGCCCACTGCATCGCCAAGCTGGGCGACGGCCTGCCGGCCTTCGGCATCGTCGCCGCCGTGATGGGCGTGGTGCACACCATGGAGTCGGTGGGCATCCCGCCGGCCGAACTGGGCATCCTGATCGCCAAGGCGCTGGTGGGCACCTTCCTCGGCATTCTGCTGGCGTACGGCTTTGTCGGTCCTCTGGCCAGCCTGCTGGAGCAGAAGCTGGAAGAGTCGACCAAGATGTTCCAGTGCGTGAAAGTGACCCTGCTGGCCAGCCTGAACGGCTATGCGCCGGCGCTGGCCGTGGAGTTCGGCCGCAAGGTGCTGTATTCGACCGAGCGGCCGACCTTCGGCGAGCTGGAAGACCACATCAAAAAAGCCAAGACCAAATAAGCGCGATGGCTCCTATCCTTTCTCCTTGCAGCATGCCGTACGGCGCAGCGCCTCTGGCCGGAGGCGCCCATGGCCGATGAAGGCTTGCGCCCGATCGTCGTCAAGAAGATCAAGAAGGTGGCCGGCGGCCACCACGGCGGGGCGTGGAAAATCGCCTACGCCGACTTCGTCACGGCGATGATGGCGTTCTTCCTTCTGATGTGGCTGCTGGGCTCGACCAGCAAGGGCGACTTG
>CALRYE020000121.1:0-19984 GCA_943372275.1 Janthinobacterium lividum | reverse complement strand
ATCTGGTCTAGCGCTGCCAGCAAGGCTTTTTCGCCGCCGCTGTGAACGGCCACCGTTTCGACCACGGGCATGTCCAGCTCCTGCGACAGGCGCGCCGTGTCGATGCTGATGCCGCGCTTCTTGGCCACGTCGACCATGTTCAGCGCCAGCACCATGGGCATGCCCAGGCGCTTGATCTCCAGCACCAGGCGCAGGTTCAGGCGCAGGTTGGTGGCGTTGACCACGCAGACGATGGCGTCGGGCTTCTGTTCGCCCGCGCGCAGCCCGGCCACCACGTCGCGGGTGATGGCTTCGTCCGGCGTGGTGGCCTGCAGGCTGTAGGCGCCCGGCAGGTCGAGCACGCGGAACGCCCGCCCGGCAGGCGACGTGAAGCTGCCTTCCTTGCGCTCGATCGTCACGCCGGCATAGTTGGCCACCTTCTGGCGCGAGCCGGTCAGGCGGTTGAACAAGGCGGTCTTGCCGCAATTCGGATTACCCAGCAGCGCGATCAGCGGCGTACGGACGGCCGTCTGGACCTGCGGTTCTACAACACCCATGATTTATTCCGGCTTGACTGACACCAGCGCCGCTTCGAAGCGACGCAGGGCAAAGGTGGATTGGCCAACCTTGACGGCGAGCGGATCGCCGCCCGGCATGGCGCGTTTCAACATACGTATACGTTCGCCCGGGACGAAGCCCAGTTCCATCAGCCGGCGCGCGACGTCGACGCTGCCGTCGGCGGCCGACGTGGTCGACGGCGCCAGGTGCAGCACGGTGGCGCTCTGGCCCACCGCGAGCGCGTCGAGGGTAATGAGTGCTGGAGCTAAAGTCATGATGAGGCTCGTTCAAAAAGGGGGATCCGGCCGGATCCGTTGGATATTAGCATCATAAAGCTAAATGCGAATAATTTCTATTTGCAAAAGCGGCGCATTTCGAGAAAACCGCTTGCAATCGCCGTCGAGTTCCGACAGAATACAAATCTTAATGATAATGATTCTCATTATAGCAGATCAGACAACGGCTTCCCGCCTGCGCTTCTGCCAATCGCTCGTACTAACGTTTGTACTAACCGATATCAAAGGGTGCTTCGATGATCGTTTGTGTTTGCAACAACATCTCCGACCGTGAAATTCGCCAGGCGGTCGACCTTGGCCTGACCAGCATGGAAGAACTCAGCCGCGACCTCGGCGTGGGCACCTGCTGCGGCAACTGCGTCACCTGCGCCCGCGAAGTGCTCGACCAACACCTTGAACCCATGCTGCGCGCGACCGAAGTGCGCCGTACACCCCAAACTGCATAGACTGTCCATCCACGCCATGTCCACCCTCGCTTTTTCCGGCGCTCCTGCCCGCCCAGATGCACGCGGCACGTTTGCTCGCCTAAGCGCGCGTTTTGCCCCTTTCACCGGTGTAGTCGTACTGCACCTGGTGGTGATCTATGCCGCCTACAGCGGTTTGCTCACGCGCATGGTGCAGGTGGCCATGCCGGCCGCCGTCTACGTCTCGTTCGTGGCCGACACGCCGGCCAAAACCGAAGCGACCCCGCCACCCAAGACGGTGCAGATCACCCAGATGCCGCCGCCGCTGTTCCACCCGCCGGTGGTGCCCATTGTTGTCGCCACCCAGGTCGAGCGCACCATCACCGTCGCGCCGGCAGTGGCCGCGCCTGAACAGAAACCCACCGTGGCGGCCGTGACGGCGCCGGTGGCCGCGCCGGCCGCGCCGCCGCCGGTGGCCGGTCCGAAAACCATCACCTCCGGTGTCGAATACGTGCACGCCCCGCAGCCGATCTATCCGCCGATGGCCAAGCGCATGGGCGAACAGGGCAAGGTGGTGCTGCGCATCCTCGTCAACGAGCGCGGCATGCCCGACCAGGTGACGGTGCAAACCTCGTCCGGTTCGGCCCGCCTTGACGAAGCCGGCCGCCAGGCCGCCCTGCGCTCGCTGTTCAAGCCCCATGTGGAAGACGGCCGCGCCGTCGCCGTGTACGTCATCGTCCCGCTCAATTTCCAGCTCGCCAGCTGATTCCTCCTGCCAAGCGCGCCGTCCCGCACCGCCTTTTTTGAGCGGCGCCGGACGGCGTTTGCTATCATGGCGCCACACCACCACTCTGTAGAAAGTTTCCCATGAAGGGCGATAAGAACGTCATCCGCTTGCTCAATGCACAGCTCACCAACGAACTGACGGCGATCAACCAGTATTTCCTGCATGCGCGCATGTACCGTCACTGGGGCCTGGCCAAGCTGGCCAAGAAGGAATACGACGAGTCGATCGGTGAAATGAAGCATGCCGACAAGCTCATCGACCGCATCCTGATGCTCGACGGCCTGCCGAATTTGCAAGCGCTGCACAAGATCCTGATCGGCGAGTCGACCCAGGAAATGATCGAATGCGACCTGAAGCTGGAGCAAGGCGCCCAGGTGACGGTCAAGGAAGGCATCGCCGCAGCCGAACTGGCCGCCGACTACGTGACGCGCGACCTGCTGCTGCTGATCCTGGAAGATACCGAAGAGCACATCGACTGGCTGGAAACCCAGCTGGATCTGATCGTCAAGGTGGGGATTCAGAACTATCTGCAGTCGCAGATGGCGGACGAGCACGAGTAAGCTTCACTGCTTGTCGCTGCACGACGCATAGCGTCGCAAGCCGACACTACCAGCTTAAAGACCGTCATCCTGGCGAATGCCAGGACCCCTAGAACGCATGCGCTTCATTAGCTCAAGCGTTCTATAGGTCCTCGCTTTCGAGGATGACGGTCTTCAGGTTTGTGGGGTACGGTGTTATGGGAGTACAGGTGCAGCCGGCCGAGCCCCGACTCAGCCGTTCTTCCAGCGCGCCACCCACTTGTCGTAAAAATTGATATCCCGCGGCACCGCGCCGGACAGCGCGCAGATGGCCCCGGCGAACTCGTTGGCGCGCGTGAGCGTCAGCTCCAGCGCCCAGCCCCGTGCCCGCCCCAGCAAAAACATCGCCGAGAACGCATCGCCCGCCCCCACCGTGTCGATCACGAACGGCGGCTGCGGATTGTCGCGGTTGACGATGACCTCGCCGCCGGCGGCGAAATACACCGAGCCGCGATGGGCCAGCGTGAGGATCAGCGCTTCGAGCGAAAACATCTGCACCAGCGCCATGCAGGAAGCGCGCACTTCGTCGCTCGACAGCGGCGCCGAACCGGGCTGGATGTCGAAGTACCAGGCAAACAGCGCCTGCAGCTCTTCCTCGTTGACCTTGACGATGTCGGCCGCATGCAGCGCATGGAACACGCAGCGCTCGTCGACGCCGTCGCGCAGATTCAGGTCCAGGTAGCGCGTGGCGTTGTTCGCTTCGAGCAGCGCGTACAGGGTGTCGCGCGAGCGCGGGGCGCGCTGCGCCAGCGTGCCGAAATAAATGACGGACGGCTCGACCTGCTCGACCGCCTCCAGTGCCAGCTCCGGATTGATGTAGTCGTACGCCTGATTGGGCAGGATCACGAAGCGGTGGCCCTTGGCGCCGCGCTCGACCACGACGCGCCCGGTTTCCTCGATGGGGTCGGTCTGCACCCCGGCTTCGGACATGGCGAAGCGCTCGAACTCGCCGCGCACGATGTGGCCGTTCTTGTCGTCGCCGATGCGCGTGACCATCAGCTGCGGCTCCATGAACGCGGCCAGATGGCGCGCCACGTTGAACGGCGCCCCGCCCACCACCTGCTCGGTCAGATAATCGTCGACCAGCGCTTCGCCAAACACTACCGTTGTATTCATCTACCGTCCCTGGTCGCATCGACCCGCACGCGCATCACGGCGACGGCCGCGCATAGCATGAGAATCCCGGCCAGCATTATAACGTTGGCGGGATTGCCCCCCAACCAGCTGCGGTAGTACAGCGGCAGCGTGAAGATCTGGATGATCATCGGGATCACGATGAACATGTTGAAGATGCCCATGTAGACACCGGTGCGCTCGGGAGGAATGCTACCGGCCAGCATGATGTACGGGTTGCCCATGATGCTGGCCCACGCCAGGCCGATGCCGATCATGGGGATGAACAGCTGCGCCGGCGTGGCCATGTGGGGGATGGCCAGCATGCCGATCCCGGCGAGCGTCAGGCACACCGCATGCATCACTTTCGGCCCGAAACGGCGCGTGAACGGCACCAGCGCGAACGCGGCGATGAAGGCGACGAAGTTGTAGAAGGCGCCGACCTGGCCGTTCAACAGTCCCGCATCGCGAAAGCCCTGCGACGACGGGTCGCTGGTGCCGAACAGGGTGGTGGCGATCGACAGCGAGATGTACTGCCAGTAGCAGAACATGGCGTACCACTGGAATAGCTTGACCCAGGCCAGCTGCTTCATCGTGGCCGGCATGTCGCGCAACGCGCTGGCGATGTCGGCCAGCGTTTGCTTCAGGCCCGGCGGGCGGCTGCGAATGGTCGCCAGCTCCTCGGCCGACAGCGGATGCTCGGGCGTGGTCTTGAGCGTCCACAGCACGCTGGCGATCGAAAAGACCGCGCCGATGATGAAGGCCGCGATCACGATGTGCGGAATATGGCTGCCGTTGACGGCGTCCTTGTTCATCCCGAACAGCACCAGCAGCGACGGCGTCAGGTAAGCCAGCGTCTGCCCCAGTCCCGTGAACGCGCTCTGGGTCAGGAAGCCGATCGAGTGCTGCTTCGGATCGAGCTTGTCGCTGACGAAGGCGCGGTACGGCTCCATGGTCACATTGTTGGCGGCGTCGAGTATCCACAGCAGGCTGGCGGCCATCCACAAGGTGGGGCTGAACGGCATGGCCAGCAGGCCCAGGCTGCACAAAATGGCCCCGACCAGGAAGTACGGCGTGCGCCGTCCCCAGCGCGTGACGGTGCGGTCGCTCAGCGCGCCGATCAGCGGCTGCACGATCAGGCCGGTCATGGGACCGGCCAGCCACAGGTACGGCAGGCTGGCCTCATCGGCGCCCAGGTAGGCATAGATCGGGCTCATGCTGCTTTGCTGCAGGCCGAAACTGAACTGGATGCCGAAGAAGCCGAAGTTCATGTTGACGATCTGCCAGAACGACAGCAGCGGCTTGTGCAGCGCCGCCCTGGTCTTGGCCGCGGTCGTGGCCGCGGGCTTGCTGGCTGGATTATGCGGCGACATGGCTGGCCTTTACCGGTTGCGCGGTCATCCAGCGGGCGATGAACGGCTGGTAGAACGCCAGATCGGCCGGCACCGCGCCGGAGACGCCGCAGATGGCGCCGGCGAACTCGTTGGCGCGCGCCAGCGTGTCTTCCAGGGGCCAGCCTCGCTCGCGGCCCAGCAAAAAAATCGCCGAGAACGCGTCGCCCGCGCCGACCGTGTCGACGATGCGCACGGCGGCCCTGCCGGCGCTGACGATGGTCGGCCCCCTGGCCTGGAACAGCAGCGCGCCCCGTTCGCCCAGCGTGACAATCATGGCGGAAAGCGAAAACGTGCGCAGCAAACTGGCGCAGGCCGCGCGCAGCGACGGATGGTTCATGTCGGCCGTGTCGTGCCGGGTATGGGTGTACCAGCCGAACAGGTCCTGCAGTTCTTCTTCGTTGACCTTGACGATGTCGGCTTCGCGCAGCGACTCGTACACGCAGCGTTCGTTGACCTGCCCTTCGCGCACGTTCAGGTCCAGGTAGCGCTCGGCGCTACTGGAGCGCAGCAGATGCTGCAGCGCCGCGCGCGAGCCGTGGGTGCGCTGCACCAGCGTGCCGAAGTAAATCGCCGAGGCGCCGGCAGGCGCGTCGACCGGTTCGATATGGTCGTAGGCCTGGTTCGGCAAAATGGTGAAGCGGTGCTGGCCGCCGGCGCGTTCGACCAGCACGCGCCCCGTCGCTTCGGCGCCATCGGCCTGCAAGTGCTGCTGCGACATGCCGAAGCGTTCGAACTCCGCGCGCACCAGCGCGCCGGCCTTGTCGTCGCCGATGCGGGTGATCATCGCCGGCGCCAGCCCGAAGGCGGCCAGATTGCGCGCCACGTTGAACGGCGCGCCGCCCACCACCTGTTCGGTGATGAAGTCGTCCACCAGCGCTTCCCCGAATACGGCGATGGTTGTATGTTGGTTCGTCATTGCTCACCCTCCGATAAAGCGATCCAGCGCATCTGCCACGGCCCCAGCGTCAGGCTGTGGCCGGGCAGTTCGACCGGCACGCTGCGGCCGGAGAAATTCGACAGGCTCAGAAACCGCTGGCCCCGGCGCAACGCCAGCACCGCCGGGTCGCCCGCATCGAGCAGTTCACAGGGCACGCCGGCCGCCAGCGCCGGCGTGCCGCGGCGCTGCTCGATCAGGCCGCGCAGCGCCAGGTATACCTGGCCCGCCGTGCTGGCCGCATCGTGGCGGCCGGCGAAGCGCGCTTCGTCGAACGGCGCGCGCTGCACCCAGCGCGTGTCGTGCGCGCGTGCCGGGTCGTCCCGATACGCGTGGTCGTTGGCCATGCCCAGTTCGTCGCCCATGTACAGCATGGGCAGGCCGCCGAACGACATGGCCAGGCCATGCAGCAGCACCAGGCGGCGCACGGCGTCATCGGCTTGCGCGTCGTTACCCGATCCTGCGCTGCTGCCGCTGCCGGCAGCGTCCAGCCCGGCCAGTGCAGCGGCGCTGCCGTTGGTGCCATGCACCGCGTGGCCGGCGCCGGTCTGAAACGGCACCCCGGCCGCGTAGCTCTCGCCAGCGCCATAGAAGCGGGCGATGGCGGCCAGCCGCGCCGGGTCGCCGGCTTCCGCGCGCAGCACGTTCCAGCCGATGTCGTCGTGGCAGCGCACGTAGGTCAGCCAGCTGGCGCCCGGCGGCAGCGCCGGCGTGTTGGCGATGACGGCGCGCAGCAGGCCGGCATCCTGCTCGGCCAGCGCGGCCCAGCCGGCCGCCATCAGGGTGCTGTGATAGGCCAGGTGGCATTCGGGCGCGGCGCTGCTGCCGAAGTAGGCGGGTAGTTCGCGCGTGGGCACGATCGCCTCGGCTTTCAGCAGCACGCCAGGCGCGGCGATGTCGACGATGGCGCGCATCACCTGCAGCAGTTCGTGGGCTTCGGGCTGGTTCATGCAATTGGTCCCTTCGCGCTTCCACAGAAAGGCCGTGGAGTCGAGACGGAACACTTCGATGCCCAGGTTGGCCAGGCCCAGCAGGCTTTGCAGCATGCCCGACAAGACCTGCGGGTTGGCATAATTCAGGTCCCACTGGAACGGATAGAACGTGGTCCAGACCCAGCCGCCCATGGCCTCGACCCAGGTGAAATTGCCGGGCGCCGCTTCGGGGAAGATCTGACCCACGGTTTCCTCGTAGCGGTCCGGCTGGCGGCGGTCGGGGAACACGTGAAAGTAGTCGCGCAGCCTGGCGTCGCCGGCGGCGGCGCCCAGCGCCCATGCATGGTCGTCGGCCACGTGATTGAGCACCAGGTCCGAGCACAGGCTGATGCCGGCCGCGCGCAACCGGCGCGTCAGTTCCAGCAGGTCGGCTGCGCTGCCCAGCGCAGGCTCGACCTCGTCGAAGCTGGCCACGGCGAAGCCGCCGTCGTTCTCGCCGGCGCGGGCGCGCAGGAACGGCAGCAGGTGCAGATACGTCACGCCCAGCTCGCGCAGGTGATCGATACGCTGCGCCACGCCGTTCAGCGTGCCGCCGAACTGCGCCACATAAGCGCTGTAGCCGAGCATGGTCTGGCTGGCGAACCAGCCGGGGTTGGCGGCGCGGGCGGCGTCCAGCGCATGCAGTTCCGGCGAGCGCTCGGCGTGCAGCTTGCCGAGCGCGGCCAGCAGGTCGCCCAGCCAGTCGGCGTAGCCGTCGCAGTGGCCGTACAGGCGGCCAAGGCGCTGTTCCAGCAGTGGTCCGCTGGCGGCATAGCGGCGCGCAGCGGGCGCGCGCAGGTGCTCGGGCAGCGCATCGAGCATGCGCTGCTGTGGTGTTGGTTGAGCCATGTCGTGTGCCGCCGCCTAAAACGCGTATTTGAGGGTAGCCTTGACCGAACGCCCCGTGATCGAACGCGCCGCATGGCCGTCGCCCTCGACTTCAGTGTAGCCGATCTTGTCGAGCAGGTTGTTGGCCGACAGCGCCACCATCACGCGCTCGTTGACCTGGTAATTGAAGTAGCCGTTGACGACCGCGTAGGCGGGCATGTCGATGGTATGGCCATCGTCGGCCCAAGATTTGCCGGTGCCGATCACGCTGGCGCCGAAGCTGGCCGCGCCGATGGTGTAGCTGGGCGAGACCTGGTACACCACCTTGGCCTGGCGGCGCGGGGTGTTGCCGATGACCGCTTCGGCGCCCGGCGCGGTGGCGGTGATCTCGGCGTCGGTATAGGTGAGGCCACCCAGCACGCGCAACGGGCCGGCATTGTAGGCCGCCTCGAATTCCACGCCTTTGGCATCGTAGCTGTTGGCCGTGCTTTTCTGGGTAGTGGCCTCGAAGTTGGTCTCGCGGGTCTTGGCCTGGAATGCCGTGACAAAGGTGCTGATGCCGCCGCGGCGCCATTTGACGCCGCCTTCGAGCTGGCGCACCGTGTTGATGTTGATCGGCGCGCTGCCGTCCAGCGGGGTGCCGAACAGGATGCGGTCGGCGTTGAACGCCACGCCCTCGCTCACGCGGGCGAAAACGGCCACGCTGGGCGAGAGCCGGTAGTTGCCGCCCACCGAATACGAGGTGTGGTTGACGTCGTAGTCGACGTTCTGCCGGGTGGCTGCCTCATAGCGGCGCCCGGCGGTGGCGATGTTGGCCGTGCCGCTGGCGCTTTGCAGGTCGCGCCGCAGGCTGGCGTCGATGTTCAGCGGACCCTGCTCGAAACCCAGGTTGACGTACGGCGACGTCAATTTGTACTGCATGTCGACGGCGCGCGAGCAGCAGGCGCCGAAGGCCGGGCCGATCAGGCCTGGCGTGCCGTTCGGCGCCGTGCCAGCCGCGGTGGGGACCATCAGCAGCGCCGGCTCGTCGCCGCTGGCCTGCATCAGGTATTCGTTGAAGTTCCAGGTCAGTCCCAGGTCCTGGCGCGACAGATACAGGCCGGCCGTGGCGGTCAGCTTGGCGCCTGCGGCCAGCGCGAACGTCCTGGCCAGCTTGGTGTCGGACAGCACGGCGCCGGCGTCGTCGATCGAGGTGTTGAACACCACCGCATTAAAGGCGCGCCCGGCATACGGCTTGCCCGCATTGGGGCCGGTGGCAAAGGTGTAGTTGCCCACACTGCCGCTGTTCGACGGGAACACGCCGATGAAGCGGCCCGTGTTGTCGGACCAGCGGAAGTTCTCCGACAGCGACCAGCCGCCGCCGAAGCGCAGCTGCGCCTCCATGCCGATGGCGGTGCTCTTGACGGCCAGGCCGTCGTTGACGTCGGACGAGGCCAGGCCATTGCCCTTGGTGAGCGTCACGTCGCGCACCCAGTTGGGGGAATAAAAAGTCACGGTACGCGGGTCGATGCCGTCGATGGTGGACACGCGGGCGCCCTTGACCGACACCGGCACCGGCAAGGTGGTCGGCGTCTTGTCGTTGAGGTGCTTGAGCGAGACACGGATGAAGCCATTGTCCAGTTCGTGGGTGAGGTTGGCGCGGATCTGGCCGCCCTGCTCGCTCGTCATGCCGGTCTTGCGCACGCCTTCGCCGCTGCGATAGAAGCCGCCGACGAAAAAGCGCGTCTTGTCCGACAGCGGCGCGCCGTAGTCCAGGTCGATGCGGGTGCTATCGTAGTCCAGGCCACGGGTGATGCCGATGCTGCCGCCCTTGTCGGCGCCGGTCTTGCTGATGAAGTTGACGATGCCGCCCGGGGAATTGGTGGCCAGCGTCGAGGCCGAACCGCCGCGCACCACTTCCAGGTGATCCAGGCTGCCGTCGATCTTGACGTAGCTGTCCGGCGTGATGAAGTTGAAATCGCCCGATTGCAGCACCGGCAGGCCGTCTTCCTGGATCTGCACGTAGCGCGCGCCGCCGGCCGAAATCGGCACGCCGCGCACGGTGATGTTGGCATTGCCTTCGCCGCCCGAGGATTCCGAGCGCAGGCCGGGAATGGCGCGCAGCACTTCGGCGGCGCTGGTGGGCGCGGTCTTGGTGATGGCGTCCAGGTCCAGCGTGCTGACGGAAACGCTCGAGCGCATTTTCGAGGCGCCCGCCGTGCTGCCGGTGACGACCACGCGCTCCATGTTCAGGCCGTCGGCGGCGGCAGGTGCGGTTGCAGCTGCGGCGGCGGGTGCGGCGTCTTGCGCCGCGGCGCTGGCCATGGCCAGCATGGCAAGGGATATGGCGGCGCTGATGCGCGTAGTCTGGCTCTGGATACGTTGGCGGTTCATTCGGTTCTCCTCCGGTGGGGTGTCCGCATCATTGACGTGCGGGCTATTTTGTTCAGGCAAGTCGATTATTCCGCAAAAACGACTGCATTGCAATCGATTGCAGTGATTATTTGCACGACACCTTTGGGCTAAAAAACAACGAATGACAAATTGCTGCAACCGATTGCAACATGGGGCGGCGCGGCGCGCGGGGTCTTGCCAGGCGCATGGCTAGCCAGCCGTGGCGCGCACGATCAGTTCGGTTTGCAGCTGGCGGGAGGTGGCCGCGTGGCCGTCCACCAGCGCCAGCAGGGAGTCGACCAGCACGGCGCCGGCAGCGCGGATCGGCTGGCGGATGGTGGTCAGGGGAGGATGGAAATAGGTCGACAGCTCGATGTCGTCGTAGCCGACCACGGCGACGTCGTCCGGCACGCTCTTGCCGAGCGCGCGCAGGGTGTTAATGGCGGTCATGGCCAGCAGGTCGCTGCAGGCGAACACGGCATCGTAGGCGACAGCGCGGCGCTGCAACGCATGGACCGCCTGGGCCCCGCCTTCCGGCAGAAACGACACCGGCACCAGCAGGTCGGGGTCGGGCGCGATGCCGGCGGCGGTCAGCGCCTGGCAGTAGCCCGCATGGCGCTGGGCCACCTCGGGCAGGTTGACGTCGCCGAAGAACGCGATGCGCTTGCGCCCTGCCGCCAGCAGATGGGCGGTGGCCTGCAGGCCGCCGCTGACGTTGTCGCCGCCGACGGTGGCATACAGCTGCTGCGGCAGCTGCGCGCCCCACACCACGATGGGCACATGGCGCGCGGCCAGCTGATTGAGCTGGTCGTGATGGCGCCATTGGCCGATCAGGATGATGCCGATGACCCGGCCCGTATCGAACGGCGCCGCCGCCGCGTCGAGCTCTTCGGCATCCACGCGCGAGAGCAGCATGTCGAAACCGCGCTCGGTCAGCGCATCGGCCAGACTGCCCAGCATGCCCAGGAAGAACGGGTCGGACAAGTGCTGGCGCGTGCCCGAATCGAACGGCACCACCACGCCGACGGTGCGGTTTTGCTTCAGGCGCAGGTTCTGCGCGCCGATATTGATGGTGTACTTGAGCGAGCGCGCCAGCTCCAGGATGCGGGTGCGGGTATCGTCGTTGACCAGCGTGCTGTTACTGAGGGCGCGCGAGACGGTCGCCGTCGACACGCCCGCCAGGCGGGCGATGTCGGCCATTTGCAGGCGCTTTTGCGCGGCGCTGCCGCTGCCGGGCTTGCCGGCGCGCGGTTTGGGCGGCGCTTCGGCGGGCGCTTCGATCTGTTGCGCGACTGCTTGTTGGACGGACCTGGTGCCGGACGCCGACTTCGACTTGTCGTTCAATGCGCGCTCAATGGGGAACCGTGTCGCGGAACGACGGGCGTTCCGACAGCTTGTCGAACAGGCGCGCCAGGTTGGGATAGTCGCCGCGCCAGTCGATCTCGGGGAAGCGGAACGCCAGCCAGCCCAGCGCGCAGCCGACGGCCACGTCGGCCAGGGTGTAATGGTTGCCGCGGCAGTAAGGCGACTCGCCCAGGTCGGCCGACATGATGGCCAGGCCGCCGCGCACCTTGTGCATCTGGCGCTCGATCCAGGCGCTGCTCTGCTGCTCTTCGGGGCGCAGGGTTTTTTCCAGGCGCACCAGCACGGCCGCGTCGAGCACGCCGTCGGCCAGCGCTTCCCAGACCTTGACGCAGGCGCGGTCGCGCCCGTTCGGCGGCAGCAGCTTGGCCACCGGCGTGAGCGTGTCCAGATACTCGACGATCACGCGCGAGTCGTACATCGAGCTGCCATCCTCCATGATCAGGCAGGGAATCTTGCCCAGCGGGTTGGACAAGTGGATGGTGGTTTCCGCCGTCCAGACGTTCTCGAGCACGAGATCGCAGTCGAGCTTTTTCTCGGCCAGGACGACACGAACCTTGCGGACATACGGGCTGGCGACGGAACCGATGAGTTTCATAGAGGCTGGGGGTGAACGATTGAAGTCCAGTATAGCATCGCGATTCTGCCCGTAGTCCCCCATCGGCGGGGGCTGCGGTTCCCCGACAACATGCGCTTGACAAGCGGGCCGGTGGTAAAATAGCGGCCTGCTTTTGCCGCATTCCCGTCATCACTCCGTCACTATCCATTAGCATCCATTACCATAAGTGCCTTCCATGACCTCTACCGCTCCTTACTCCACGCTGTCGGCCCTGTCCCCGCTGGACGGCCGCTACGCCGCCAAGACCGACAAACTGCGTCCGATCCTGTCCGAAGCCGGCTTCATGCACCACCGCGTGAAGGTGGAGATTTCGTGGCTGCAGGCCTTGTCGCAGGCCGGTTTTGCCGAGATCAAGCCGTTCTCGGCCGAGGCCACGGCGCTGCTGGACAAGATGGCGGCGGACTTCAGCGAAAGCGATGCGGCCCGCATCAAGGAAATCGAAGCGGTCACCAACCATGACGTCAAGGCGGTCGAGTACTGGCTCAAGGAACAGGTCAAGGACGTGCCGGAACTGGTCGCGGCCACCGAGTTCATCCACTTCGCCTGCACCTCGGAAGACATCAACAACACTTCGCACGGCATGATGCTCAAGGCCGCGCGCGACGGCGTGATGGTGCCGGCGCTGCAAGGCCTGATCGCCAAGCTGACCCAGATCGCCCACACCAACGCGGCCGTGCCGATGCTCTCGCGCACCCACGGCCAGACCGCCAGCCCGACCACCCTGGGCAAGGAAATCGCCAACGTGGTGGCGCGCCTGCAGCGCGCCGTCAAGCGCATCGCCGACGTGGAAATCCTGGGCAAGATGAACGGCGCGGTGGGCAACTACAATGCGCACCTGTCGGCCTATCCCGATTTCGACTGGGCCAATTTCTCCAAGAACGTGATCGAGCAGCGCCTGGGCCTGACCTTCAATCCGTACACCATCCAGATCGAGCCGCACGACTACATGGCCGAACTGTTCGATGCGATTGCCCGCACCAACACCATCCTGCTGGACCTGAATCGCGATATCTGGGCGTACATTTCGCTGGGTTATTTCAAGCAGACGACCAAGGCGGGCGAAATCGGTTCGTCGACCATGCCGCACAAGGTCAACCCGATCGACTTTGAAAATTCCGAGGGCAACCTGGGCCTGGCCAATGCCGTGCTCAAGCACATGGCCGAGAAACTGCCGGTGTCGCGCATGCAGCGCGACCTGACCGATTCGACCGTGCTGCGCAATATCGGCGTGGGCTTCGGTTATGCGCTGCTGGCGTATGACAGCTGCCTGCGCGGACTGAACAAGCTGGAAGTCAACGCCGCCCGGCTGGAGCAGGATCTGGATGCGAACTGGGAAGTGCTGGCCGAGCCGGTGCAGACCGTGATGCGCCGCTATGGCATCGAGAATCCGTACGAGCAACTGAAGGAACTGACCCGCGGCAAGGGCATCTCCAAGGATGCGCTGCGCGAGTTCGTCACCACGCTGGCCATTCCGCAGGATGCCAAGGATTTGCTGCTGGCCATGACGCCGTCGAACTATGTGGGGATCGCGGCCAAGCTGGCCAGCGAGATCTAAGGTCCGGCGGCGCCTGCGGCGCCGTTGGCGATAGACGGCGACGCCGCCGCAGTTGTTACACTGAAAACCGTCGTCCCCGCGAAGGCGGGGACCGATCGCACCCATGATCAGTCGCGGGCAAATGCCTGCACCAACTCGTATCGACGGTGCTATGGGTCCCCGCGTTCGCGGGGCTGACGGTATTAGCGCTAACAATACGGTTGTGCCGCTTGTCTTGCACGGCAAAGGCGAGCCGCTACGCCGCTCCTCACCGAAAGCTAAGCACTCACTGCTGCCACACCAACCTGAGCGCCACCGAGCGCGGCACCTCCGTGCGGATCCCGATCGCCCCATACTCTCCGTGGCCGCCGTTCAGATTGCGCCCCGTCAGCGACACGGTCAGCGCTTTGCTCACCAGCCACTGTAAGCGCGCGTCCAGCGCCGTGTAGCCCGGCACGTCCGGATTGCTCAGCGCGGCCACCTTGCGCAGCGCCACTTCCAATTCCTTGTCACCGCCCAGGTCGTACGTCGAACGCAGACTGACCGTATGCGACGGATTCTTGCCCGCCGTGCCGGGCGCGTCCGCTTCGAAACTGCCCGCCTTCAAGCTTAGCCGTTCGTGCAGCCCCGTCATGCCCGCCGCCAGGCGCCAGCGCGGGCTGAGCTGATAGCTGCCCCAGGCCTCGATGCCGCTGGCGCGGCCGTGCATGCGGTTGCCGAACACCAGATAGGTCATGTCGGGCCCCAGCTCGGTGGTGCGCAGATGATCGTAATCGTTGTAGAACACCGTCACCGACGCGGACAAGCCGGCCGCCGGCTGCCCCCGGTAGCCCAGTTCCGCCACCTTGGCCACCTCGGCGCGCACCGCCGGCCCGCCCTGCAACACGTATGGCGGCACGCCCGGAATGAACACGTCGGCATCGAGCCGCGTGGGCGCGCGCACGGTGCGCGACAGGCCCGCCCAGAGCGTGTGCGCAGGCGCCACTTTCCAGGTCAGCCGCGCCGTCGGCAGCCACTCGGCGCCGGTGTAATCGTTGCGCTCCACGCGCGCACCCAGCGTCGCCCTGACGGCTTCGCCCAGCACAATCTCGTCCTGGGCGAACACGCTGGCCCAGGTCTGGCCGTCGCGCCCCGGCATGAACGCCAGATGCACGCTGTTGTCGATCACGTCGTGACTGCGGCGGTAATTCGCGCCCCACGCCAGGCTATGGGCGCCCCGTTCAGGCAGGCTGTGCATGAACTGCACGTCGGCCATATTCAAGGCCTGGCGGAAGGTGGGCGGCACCGTGCGCAAGGTGCGTTCCAGATAGGCTTGCACGCTGACCCTGCCGCCGGAAGCCAGGCTGCGTTTCCACAACCCTGTCAGGTTGGCGCCGGCCGTCTCGATGTTGCCGAGCTGTAGCGGAACACCGGTCGATACCGATCCCGGCTCGGCCTGCTCGCTGCGGCCCCGGTAAGCGTCGCCATGCACGGTGACCCGGTCGGCGCCGCTTTCCCAGTCGGCCCGAAAGCCGATCTGGCTCTGGTGGCGGGCATCGTTGACGCGCCCGCCGCTGGCAACGCTGCTGGCAAGGGCGGTGTGCTTGCGGTCCAGGTGCTTGGCATACACGCGCCAGTCGATGCCACCGCTGCGCCCGCCCCGGCGCACGGCCCCGTCCGCGCCGCGGCTGCCGGCCGACAGCGCGGCCAGCGTGCCCTGCGTGTCCTGCGCGCCGCGCGTGATGACGTTGACGACACCGTTGACGGCATTCACGCCCCACAGCGTGCCGCCCGGGCCGCTGATGACTTCGATGCGGTCGATGTCGTCCATCAGCACATCCTGGGCATCCCAGAACACGCCGGAAAACATGGGCGAATAGACCGAGCGCCCGTCGATGAGCACCAGCAGCTTGTTGGGGGCGCTGGTGGTGCTGCCGTTCAGCCCGCGGGCGGTGATCGCATAACCGGACCCGCTCACCTGCGCCACCTGCAGGTTGGGCGCCAGCCGCAAGGCCTCGGGCAAGCTGTCGGCGCCGCTGCGGCGGATGGCGTCGGCCGTGATCACGTACACGGACGCGGCCGCATCGGCCAGCGCCTCGGGCTTCTTGGACACCGAGGTGATCTGGATGTTGGCCAGCTCCTCGATCGACATGTCGGCCATGGGGTCGAGCAGCACGGCCGAGGCGCTGCCAGGCAAGGGCATGCCCGCCACCAGCAGTGCGGTCAGGCAGGCATGGGTCAGGCGTGGCAAGGTGCGGCGAAGGGGAATAGTCATTCTGTACAGTCTGGATAATTGAATTTATTATCGGCCATGTGACACGCCAATGCGAAATTTAACATTGATGCGGCGTGCGTTTCCCGCATCATGACAATGTGCTAATCTGCCCCTCGCAAGCGCAACTTTCCACTATTTGGTATATTAGTCCTAATCAGTACTATTTCCCGAAGGATAAAAGTTCATGCAGCAGCGCTACACCAGGACCGCCATGGTCTTTCACTGGCTGATCGCCCTGCTGATCATCGGCAGCTTCACCATGGGTGTGATCATGACCGACATGCCCGGCATCACCCCGACCAAGCTGAAGTTTTACTCGTGGCACAAGTGGGCTGGCGTGACCATCCTGGGACTGGCCGCGCTGCGCCTGCTGTGGCGCCTGACCCATCCGGCGCCGCCCTACCCGGCCAGCATGCCGGCGTGGCAGAAAACCAGCGCCAACGGCCTGCACACGCTGCTGTATGTGCTGATGTTCGCCGTGCCCCTGTCGGGCTACTTCTACACCTTGTCGGCGGGCTTTCCGGTCGTGTATTTCGGCCTGTTCGAACTGCCCGTGCTGATCGACGCCA
This sequence comes from Janthinobacterium lividum, assembly GCA_943372275.1. Lineage (GTDB taxonomy): Bacteria > Pseudomonadota > Gammaproteobacteria > Burkholderiales > Burkholderiaceae_D > Telluria_A > Telluria_A lividum_A. The sequence continues at coordinate 3,431 of CALRYE020000121.1, read as the reverse complement.
ATCCTGAACTCAAGCCCGTGCTCAAGGGCCTGCACTACTGGCTCAACATGGCGCTGCTGGGCGCGGTCGCCGTGCACATCGCCGCCGCCCTGAAACACCAGTTGATCGACCGCGACGGCGTGCTCAAGCGCATGCTGTCCTGAACTGTTCCACTTCCTTCCCACCGGAGAATCCGCACATGAAACCACACCGCGCCGCCGCCCTGGCTGGTCTGATGGCCGTAGCCGCCGTTGCCAGCGCCGCCGCCCTCAAAGTCGATCCTGCCAAGAGCCAGGTGTCGGCCACGTTCAAGCAGATGAACGTGCCGGTCGACGCAAAATTCAAAAAATTCGCCGCGCAAATCGATTACGACGCCGCCAAGCCCGACGCTTCCAAGGCCAGCGTCGACATCGACACGGCCAGCCTGGATCTGGGCGACCCGGACATGAACAAGGAAGTGGCCAAGAAAGACTGGTTCAATGCGGCGCAGTTTCCCAAGGCCAGTTTCGTGTCCTCGTCCATCAAGGGCGCCGGTCCCGGCAAGCTGAACGTGACGGGCAAGCTGACCATCAAGGGCAAGGCCACCGACGTGACGTTCCCGCTGACGGTGAAAACAGATGCTGGCAAACAAGTCTTCGAAGGCGCACTACCGATCAAGCGGCTCACCTACAACATCGGCGAAGGCGAATGGAAAGACACCAGCATGGTCGCCGACGAAGTGGTTATCAAATTCCGCGTCAGCGCGGGACAGTAACACCTGGATCAACGCAACATTCAACACTCACCCAACACCAAGGAAACCCATGAAAATGAAACACCTGCTCCTCGCCACCCTCGTTGCCAGCTGCTCCAGCGCGTTCGCCGCCGTCGACACCTACACCATCGATCCGGGCCACACCTACCCTAGTTTCGAAGCCGATCACATGGGCGTGTCCATCCTGCGCGGCAAGTTCACCAAGACCAGCGGCACCGTCACGCTCGACCGCGCCGCCAAGACCGGCACCGTCGATATCGTGATCGACGCCAATTCGCTGGATTTCGGCCATGAAAAGCTGAACGCCCACGCCAAGGGCGCCGACATGTTCGACGTGGCCAAGTTCGGCACCGTGACGTACAAATCGAAATCGATCACCTTCAAAGGCGACCAGCCAGCGTCGGTCAACGGCGAACTGACCCTGCACGGCGTGACCAAGCCGGTCACCCTGACCCTGAACAAATTCAAGTGCATCGATCACCCGATGCTGAAAAAAGAAGTGTGCGGCGGCGATGCGTCGGCCGACATCAAGCGCAACGACTTCGGCATCAGCTACGGCCTGCCGCGTTTTTCGCCGGACGTAAAACTGCTGATCTCGGTGGAAGCGGTCAAGAACTAATCTTTGACCAGCGCTCGCTGCCACGCAGGCGCCCGCATGAAAAAAGCCCCGCGACCAATTGGCAGCGGGGCTTTTTTACTTGGACCAGCGTTACGGTCCGACTTCAGGCTGCTGGGCCGGGCTTGCACCCGATCCGACAGCGTGAGGCACAACCGGCTGATTAACGACCGTCGCGGTCGAAGTCACCCGGAATGGCGCGCTCGACCTTGTCCCAGGCAGCGCGGGTAGCCGATTTGGCTTGCTGCCAGTTCAGGCGCGAACGGCCCTTGGTTTGTTCCCACTCGTCCGACAGGTCGTTTTCGACGGTGTCGAAGCTGCCTGGATAACGGCCGCGGCCGTTAAAGCCCAGCTCGTAGGCAGGACCGTAGTCGTCGTAGGTGTAGCCTGGCGAGTAGTACGGTGCGCTCTGGTAGTTGCCGCGCCAGTAGTCGTTCTCTTCTTCAGGATTGACCACTTTGCCAGCCAGGTTGCCAGCTGCGCCGCCGGCCAGTGCGCCGAGACCTGCGCCCACTGCCATGCCGATCGGGCCGCCGACCGCACCAGCGGCCGCACCCATTGCCGCACCGCCGCCTGCGCCGACACCGGTCGACAGGTTGTGGTCATGCAGCTCGTCGCCCTGCTGTGGGTTGGCGACTTCGGCTGCGCCCTTGCCGGCCATACCGCCGGCGATACCGCCGATGGCAGCACCAGCGGCCATGCCGATCGGGCCGGCCACGGCGCCGGCTGCGGCACCCATGGCAGCGCCGCTACCTGCGCCCACGCCCTTGGCGAAATGGTGCTCCGGCAGATCGTCGCCAGCTTTTGGATTGATCACTTCAGCGGCGCCCTTGCCAGCCAGGCCACCGGCGATACCGCCGATGGCGGCACCGGCAACCATGCCGACAGGACCGGCAACAGCGCCGATACCGGCACCGGCAGCGGCGCCACCAGCAGCACCGACGCCGGTACCGATGATGTGCTCGCCAGCGTTTTCAGTCCAGCTGCGGGTGATGTGGTTGGCGTCGTCGTCGGTACGTGGGTTCACGCCCATCAGGATACCGCCCGACTTGATGCCTTCTTCGTAGTGCGCGGCACGGTCTTCAGGAATACCGGCACCGATCAGCGCGCCGACCAGGCCACCGGCGATACCGCCAGCGCCGGCACCGGCCAGTGCTGCAGCGATAGGACCGGCAACGACCAGGCCGATGCCAGGCAATACCAGGGTGGTGCCGACAGCGGCGATACCGGCCAGCACGGCGCCGATGGTGCCGCCGATGCCTGCGCCAACGCCGGCGCCTTCAGCAGCCTTGCTGCCCAGTTCGGTATCGGTATCGGCAAAATGGGTCTTGCGGGTGTCGTCCGACATCATCAGGGTGACGTCGTCTTTCGAATAGCCGCGGTCGGCCAGGGAGTTGTAGGCGCGCTCAGCACTATCGCGGTCGCGGAACAGGCCGGTGACCATGCGGGAATCTTTATTCGTGGTTGTCTCGTAGTTGCTCATTTTAAATTTCCTTTCGAATTGTGATGTGCGGGGCTTTCTTGCAAACCTGGGTTGTCTGCCAGTGATCGAACGATAAGTCGGCCGTGAAGTCCGTTCCGTGCGTTCACGCACCATCCGCGCATGATTCCAAAGTGGCAATAAATTGACGCGGCAAGGGTGAACAGCTTGATAACGGTCGTGAAATCTGTTCGCCCGCACTTATATGCAGACGCGCTCGAAAACCAATCCCGAATGGCGCTGCAAGGCGCGCCGGCATGCCCGCAGCGCACGCCGACACCGGCAAATTTTTTTGATCGGGCGTGGTCTGACAAGGGAGTCGGGGGTGCGGCGGATGGACGCTGCCTTTTTGTCACGTTTTTGTCGTTACGTTCGTTGCCGCACCGACCAAGGGGGTGTGCGCCCCTAGACTTTTTCCTATGGCCAGTCCGTTTGTGGCCTGGGGTATGTTTCTTAAACTTTAGGAGGAATCAACATGTTATTCATCATCTGGATCGTCGTCGGTGGTATCTTGGGTTGGCTGGCTAGCATGGTCATGAAAACGGACGCCGAACAAGGCATGATCCTGAACGTGGTCGTCGGTATCGTCGGTGCCTTCCTGG
>CALRYE020000120.1:0-20029 GCA_943372275.1 Janthinobacterium lividum | reverse complement strand
CACCACCCCCGCCACAAAGGCGGGAAAGGCCAGCAGCTTGAGTTGCACGTCATGCTCCACCGATTGCAAGCCGGGGCCCGACTGCACCAGTTCGCGCCCGATCAGCACGAAGTTGCCCGTCACGTGCGCCGTAAACAACCCGAACAGCGCGATGAACACCAGCGTGTCGATATAGCCGGCCAGCCAGCTCAGGGCGGTGCCGCGCACCGTGGGATTCATGGGATTTTTGGGAGCAGGCGCCATGCCGTCTACACCGCCCAGCATGAACAACCCAGCGCGCCCCAGAAGCCTTTCAGGTCGGCGATCGGCAGGGAGCTGGTCCACGCGGTGGCATGGCGGTGATCGTGCACGCCGCACTTTTTCGAGCAGGCGCACGATGCCGCCGCATGGGCGCGCGCATGCGCTTGCTTGCCGGCCTGCGCCGCGCCGCGGTTCCACGCCGCGTAGCCGCCATACTGGCGCACCGGCGACCAGTCCGGCATGGCCGGCGGCGGCGGGTTGTCGATGCCGGCGAACGGCCCGGCCCCGTACACCACCTTGCCGCCGACGACCGTCAGCAGCGCGCTGGTGTCGGCGATTTCGCTTTCCGGGCAGGCGAAGTAGTCGCGGTCCGGCACCATCAGATCGGCCAGCTGGCCGGCCACGATCTGGCCTTTGCTGCCCACGTCGTTGGAGAACCAGGTCACGTTTTCGGTCCACATGCGCAGGGCCGTCTCGCGGTCCAGGCAGTTGCGCTGCGGCGTGATGCGCAGCCCGCCTACGGTTTTGCCCGTCACCAGCCAGGACAGCGATACCCACGGGTTGTACGAGGCCACCCGGGTGGCGTCGGTGCCGGCCGAGACCTTCACGCCGGCGGCCAGCATGTGCGCCACCGGCGGCGTCGCCTCGGCGGCCGCGGCGCCGTAGCGCTCGACGAAGTATTCGCCTTGGTAGGCCATGCGGTGCTGCACGGCGATGCCGCCGCCCAGCGCCGCGATGCGGTCGATCGACTGGGGCGAGATGGTTTCCGCATGGTCGAAGAACCAGTTCAGCCCTGCCAGGGGAATCTCCTGGTTGACCTTCTCGAACACGTCCAGCGCGCGCGTGATGGTTTCGTCGTAGGTGGCGTGCATGCGCCACGGCCAGCGGTGTTGCGCCAGGATGCGCACCACGCCTTCCAGGTCGTCTTCCATCGACTCCGGCATGTCGGGACGCGGCTGGCGGAAGTCCTCGAAGTCGGCCGCCGAAAACGTCAGCATTTCGCCGGCGCCGTTGTGGCGGAAGTAGTCGTCGCCCTGGCGGTAGCTGCTGGTCTGGGTCCAGTTCAGGAAGTCGTCTTTTTCCTGCTTGGGCTTCTGGGTGAACAGGTTGTAGGCGATGCGCACCGTCAGCAGGCCGTCGTCGGCCAGCTGCTGGATGACGTTGTAGTCGTCCGGGTAGTTCTGCATGCCGCCGCCGGCGTCGATGGCGCCGGTCACGCCCAGCCGGTTCAGTTCGCGCATGAAGTGGCGCGTGGAGTTGAGCTGGTATTCGGGCGGCAGCTTGGGGCCGCGCGCCAGCGTGGAGTACAGGATCGCCGCATTCGGCTTGGCCAGCAGCAGGCCGGTGGGGTTGCCGCTGCCGTCGCGCAGGATCTGGCCGCCCGGCGGCTCGGGCGTGTCGCGCGTGTAACCCACGGCGCGCAGGGCGGCGCCATTGAGCAGCGCGCGGTCGTACAGGTGCAGGATGAATACCGGCGTGTCGGGCGCGGCGGCATTGAGTTCGTCGATCGTGGGCAGGCGCTTTTCGGCGAACTGGTGTTCCACAAAGCCGCCCACCACGCGCACCCATTGGGGCGCCGGCGTGATGGCCACCTGCTGGCGCAGCATGGCCATGGCGTCGGCCAGGCTGCGCACGCCGTCCCAGCGCAGCTCCATGTTGAAGTTCAGGCCGCCGCGGATGATGTGCATGTGGTTGTCGATCAGACCGGGCAGCGCGGGGCGCCCGGCCAGGTCGATGGTGCGCGTGGCGGGTCCCGCCAGCGCCAGCGTGTCGGCCGTGCCGCCCACGTGGGTAAAGCGGCCCTGCGTGATCGCCACCGCCTCGGCGCGCGGGTTGGCGCGGTCCAGCGTGGTGAAGCGGCCGTTGTACAGTATCAGCTCGGGCGGCGGTGGCGATGGTGGGGAAGCCAAGGTGTTCATGATGGATGGTTCTCCGTGGTGGGGGCGGCGGGCGCCTTTGCCTGCGCCGCTACGTCGGCCGCCTGCGGCAGCTGGCCGAAGCAATGCGGTTTGACCTGCTGGTGGAACCACGACAGCTGCCCGGCTTTCGGCTGGAACAGCTGACGCGCCAACGGGGGGATCTGTTCGCCCAGCAGGATGCCGAGCAGGCCGACCAGCGCGATCACCGGCGGGGCCGGCGAGCGCACGTTCAGCAAGCCGTAAATGACGCCGACCAGCAGGCCGGCGGCAAGCGATGCGATGTAGATTTTCATGATGCGGGTTTCATGATGTCGGCGTCATTGCCTGCCTGCGGCCGGCGCAGGATCAACCCTCGTGGGCGTTGAACATGGTCTTGGCGTAGGTGATGCCCAGGCCATATGCACCGCCGAACTTGCGGGCGATCCCGGTGGTCATCTCGTAGGTGTCGGTGCGGGCCCAGTCGCGCTGCAGTTCGAGCAGGTATTGCAGCGACGTGACCGGGCGCGCGCCGGCCTGGATCATGCGCTCCATGGCGCACTGGTGGGCTTCGTCCGAGACGTCGCCGCAGGCGTCGGCGATGACGTAGACTTCAAAGCCCTGGTCGATGGCCGACAGGGCCGGGCCGACGATGCACACCGACGTCCACAGGCCGGCCAGTACGATGCGGCTCTTGCCGATGGCGTTGACGCGGGCGATGACGTTGGCGTCTTCCCAGGTGTTCATCGAGGTGCGGTCGCTCACTTCCATGGTGGGGAAGGCTTCCTTGATTTCGTCGAACAGGGGGCCCGAGAAGCTTTTCTCGGCGACCGTGGTGACGATGGCCGACACGCCGAAACCGGCGGCGGCGCGGGCGACCAGCGCGGCGTTGTTGCGCAGCGTGGTGGCGTCGATCGAGTGGGTCGCGAACGCCATCTGCGATTGATGGTCGATCATGATCAGCGTGTGGTCTTGCGGGTTAAGCAGCAGTTTGCCGGGGGTGGGGGTTGCGGTGATGGTCATGACGGTGTCCTTGATGTGGTAGAAGGCAGGGCGATAAAACTCAGCTTTTGATGAATGCCAGCAAGTCGGCGTTGACCTGGTCTTTGTGGGTCTCGGTCAGGCCGTGCGGCGCGCCTGGATACACCAGCAGCGTGGCGCCCTTGACCAGGGCGGCCGAGGCGCGCCCGGCGGCGTCGATCGGCACGATCTGGTCGTCGTCGCCATGGATCACCAGGGTCGGCTTGTCGAATTTAGACAGGTCGGCGCGGAAGTCGGTTTCCGAGAATGCCTTGATCGAATCGTAGGTATTCTTGTGGCCGCCCATCATGCCCTGCATCCACCAGCTGTCGATGGCGCCTTGCGAGGCCTTGGCGCCGGGCCGGTTGTAGCCGTAGAACGGGCCGGACGCCAGGTCGAGGTAGAACTGCGAGCGGTCCTTGAGCGAGGCGGCGCGGATGCCGTCGAACACGTCCAGCGGCAGGCCGGCCGGGTAATCCGGCGTCTTGACCATCATCGGCGGCACCGCCGACACCAGCGCCAGCTTGGCCACGCGCGTGGTGCCGTGGCGGCCCACGTAGCGCGCCACTTCGCCGCCGCCGGTGGAAAAGCCGATCAGCACGGCGTTCTTCAGGTCCAGCTGCTCGATCACCTGGGCCAGGTCGTCGGCGTAGTGGTCCATGTCGTTGCCTTCCCATGGCTGGCTGGAGCGGCCGTGGCCACGGCGGTCGTGCGCCACGCAGCGGTAGCCCTGCTCGGCCAGGAAAATCATCTGCGCTTCCCAGCTGTCCGAGTTCAGCGGCCAGCCGTGGCAGAACACGATGGGCTGGCCGCTGCGCGGACCCCAGTCCTTGTAATACAGTTCGACGCCGTCGCGGGTGGTGATGGTGCCCATGTGGTGGTGTCCTTTCGATGTATGTGGAAATCGACCAGCTTGCAAAGATGGTCATGCTACTGGCGTGTGACCGTATTGGCATCGTCCCAAAGGGGCGCGCCCGGCTACCTCGAATGGGGGAGGGGAGTATGTGGCTTCGCTCGGCGTGCTATGGGTTCCCGCCTGCGCGGGAACGATGGATTTGTCTGCTCCGGGGGGCGGATTGCCCGGGGCGGACAGGCGGCTAGGTTTTTTGTTGTGCTCAGCGCTGGCGGCGCGACAGGCGCCGTTGCAGGCGGCCCAGCCAGGCGTCGTCGCGCCGCTCCATGTAGGCCAGCTGCGCCGGCAGGCTCACGTGCACCGTGGTGCCGCCACCCGGCGACGGATACACGACGCAGGCGGCGCCGATGGCCGCGGCCCGCTCGCGCATGCCGGCCAGGCCGTAGTGCCCCGTCGGCGCCGGCGCCCCGGCCGGTATGCCGCGCCCGTTGTCGCTCACGTGCACGCGCAGTTCCACCTGTCCGTAGCAGATCTGCAGGCGCACCGCGCCGGCGCCCGAGTGGCGCGCCGCGTTGAACAGCGCCTCGCGCGCAATCGCATGCAGCTCGCCGCGCACCTGTTCGATCAGCGGCCGGGGCACGCCTTCGATGCCGGCCGAGAAGCGTCCCGCCAGCAGCACCTCGCCGTACTGGCTCAGCGACTGGTCCAGCGCATCGGGCGCGTCGCCCGAACGCAGCGTCATGATGCAGTCGCGCCCTTCGACCATCAACTGGTCGGCCAGCTCCAGCGTCTGTTCGATCTTGCGCCGCTCCTCGCCATCCTTGGGCAGGCGGCGCGCGTGCTGGTCGAAGAACATGATCAGGCCCTGCACGCTTTGCAGCAAGGTGTCGTGCAGAGCGCGCGCGATGCGCCCGCGCTCGTCCATGCGCTCCTGCTGCAGGTCGCGCAGGCGCGCCTTGAGGTGGCGGATGCGCAGCGCGTACAGGCCGCACAGCAGCAGCACGCCGGCCAGCGCCAGCAGCACCACGAACCAGGGCGTCTGCACAAAGCGCGGCGGGATGCGCAGCTCCACGCTGGCGCCGCTGCTGTTCCATACGCCGTCCTCGTTGGCCGCCAGCACCTGGAAGCGGTAGCTCCCCGGCGGCACGTTGGTGTAGAACGCTTCGCGCCGGCCCAGCGTTTCTTGCCAGTCGCGGTCGACCCCTTCGAGGCGGTAGCGAAAGCGCACCCGTTCCGGCATGGCCAGGCTCAGCGCCGTGTAGGCGATGCGCAGCTCGCTGCTGCCGATGGGCAGCCGCACCGGCGCGCCGCCCGGTCCCGCCGCCAGGTAGTCGATGCCGCCCGATTGCAGCGCCTTGATCTGCACCGGCGGCGCCAGCGCATTGCGGGCGATGCGCTGCGGATCGACGCTGGCCACGTCGCTGGCGGTGGCGAACCACAGGCGCCCGTCGCTGCCCTCGGCGATGCTGGGAATCGGCCGCAGCTGCTCGGCGCTGCCGTGCAGGCCGTCGAGCGCGTCGAAGCGCTCGAACGCGACGCTGTGGCCGCCCTGGCGCAGCAGCTGTTCGACGTCGGCGCGGGCGATGCGGGTGGCGCCGTCGGAGCCGTGCAGCCACAGCTCGCCGGCGCGCGTGCGCACGATGCCCGACACGCCCCGGAACGGGCGGCCGTCGCTGCCGTCGACCACGCCGATGCGCGGCCCGACCTGCGCGCTGCTCGCGACTAAAGCCGACGCGCCCGTCGCGCTGCCATCGAACAGCATCAGGCCGGCTTCGCCGCCGGCCCACATGCGCGCGCCGTCGGCGTGCAGCGCCAGCACGTTGCCCATGGCCAGACCCTGCGCTTCGCCGTACACCTGCACCTTGTCGCCATCGATCACGGCGATGCGGTTGCGCGCGTAGCCCACCCACACGCGGCCGGCGCTGTCGGTTTCCAGCGCCAGCGCCAGGTCGTCGGGCAGACCGCGCAGCCCGCCCTGCCTGATCCAGCCGCCGGAATCGGCGCGGTACAGGCCATAGCGCGACATCGACACCCACATGCGGCCGGCGCCATCCTGGGTCATGGCCTGGACGTCGCGGCCCAGCAGCTCGGGCGGGTGCGGATGGCGCTGCAGCGCGCCGGCGCCATTGCGGTGCCAGCGCTGCCGGCTGTCGCCCAGCCACAGGCTGCCGTCGGGCGCGCGGTAGCTGGCGCTCAGGGCGCCGGCCAGCAAGGTGCGCGCTTTACCGTTCGCGTCGAGCAGGCGCGTGGGCCCGGCCGCGTCGCCGATGATCACGGCGCCGTCGGCGTCGGCCAGCACGCCCGGATGGTCGAGGGCGCTATCGACCGGCAGCCTGTGCAGGCGGTTGCGGCGCAGCCGGTCCAGGCCATTGCTGGTGCCGATCCAGATCGACCCTTCGCGGTCCTGGAAAAACGTCTGGGGCAGGGGGCCGCTGATGCCGTTTGCGCGGGTCAGCTGCTGGGCTGGCGCATCCACGCCGGCGCGCCACTCCAGCGCATTGGCCTTGAGCAGCCACATGCCGCCGTCGCGGTCGAAGTGCATGCCGTTGCCGTCCAGTTCAGGGCGCGGGGCCGCGTTGTCGGACGGCGGCGCCAGCGCGATGCGGTATTGCTTGTTGATGCCGTCGGACGCCCAGATGGTGCCGTCGGGCGCTTCGGCCAGCGCCATCAGGTCCAGATGCGGCCAGCCGCGGCGAAAGCGCTGGTCCGGCTTGTCGCGGTAGTACACGCCGCCCTGCACCGAGACCCACTGGCGCCCGGCTTGGGTGAACAGCACCTGGCGCGCGGCCACCTGGGGCAGACCATCGGCCTGGCCGAGCGTGCGAAAATGCGCCGCGCCCGGCGCCAGCCGGGCCAGCCCGTTGGAGGTGGCGGCCCACACCGCGCCATCGGGTGCGCGCGTGATGGAAAACACCGCGCCGCCCGGCAGGCCCTGCGCGGCGCCGAACACGCGCAGCACCCCGCCGGCGACCATGCTGATGCCGCCGAAGCGGTGGCCGACCCACAGGCTGCCGTCCGGTCCGGCCATCAGGCCCATGACGTTGCTGGAGTACAGGCGCTGGCCCTGCACGCTGTCCATGCGCTCGAAGGCGTTGCCATCGAAGCGGAACAAGCCGTTCGGCGAGGCCATCCACAGCCAGCCATCGCTGGTCTGCGCGAACTTGACCACGTCGCTGGGCGCGCCCTGCAGCCGGGTCCAGGCGGTATGGTTGTAATCGGCCAGCAGATGGGTGGCGGCGGGCGCGGCGCCGGTCGGGGCGGCGGCCACGGCGGGTATCGGGCAGGCCAGCGCCGCCGCCACCAGCGCCGCCGCGACCAGCAGCGCCGCGCCAGGCCGCGCCGGCACGACGCGCGGTGAAGCTTTTCTTGCCATCGCTTAGCGCAGCTCGGGCTGACCGTGCGCCGGGGTGGCCAGCGTGCCGTCGCGCGGAGAAGCCATGCGGATCCGGTCCTGCTCGAACGACGCGGCCAGCTCGTTGCGCGCCGCCTGCGCCATCGAGATCATGGTCGACTCGTCGCGGTAATGCGGGAAGATCGCTTCCACCGAGGCCAGGTTGTGCTCGCGGAACAGCCGGCTGGCCCGCTCCGCGGTGTCCTTGTCGATGCCGACCTGTTCCAGCGCCATGTGGGCAATGCGCAGGGCCCCTTCGAACGTTTCCCGTTCGACCTGGGAGATGCCGCGGTTGCGCAGCTCGTACAGGTGGGTCAGGTTGCGCGCCCGGCTGATCATCTTCAGATGGGGGAAATGCTGCTGCACCAGGTCGGTCAGCTTGAGGCTGCTGTCCATGTCGTCGATGGCGTTGATCAGCAGGATCGCCTTGTGCGCTTCGGCCGCATGCAGCAGGTCGAGCCGGGTGGCGTCGCCATAAAACACTTTCATGCCGAACTTGCGCACCGTCTCGATCAGGTCGGGATCGTTGTCCAGCACGGTGAGCTTGACGCCCGAGGCGCTCAGCATGCGCGCGGCGATCTGGCCGACGCGGCCGAAACCGGCGATGATCACGCGCGCGCCGTCCGGCTCGATGGTGTCCTGCTGCATGGGCGCGATCGCATGGAAGCGCTTGCTGATCCAGTTGGCCGCGGCCATGGCCAGCGGCGTGACGGCCATCGACAGCGCCACCACCAGCACCAGCAGCGCGTCGAAGGGCGCCGCCAGCAGGCCGGCCTGCTGGGCCACGCCCACCACCACGAAGGCGAACTCGCTGCCCTGCGCCAGCAGCCCGGCGAACGGCCAGCGCTGCACCTTGGGCACCGGCGTGGCGCGCGCCACCAGTGCCAGCAGCACCATCTTGAGCGCCACATAGCCCAGCGTCAGCGTCAGCACATACACCGGCCGCTCGGTCAGCATGCCCAGGTTGATCGACATGCCGACCGAGGTGAAAAACAGCCCCAGCAACAGACCCTTGAACGGCTCCAGATCGGTTTCCAGCGCCTTGCGGTATTCGGAACTGGCCAGCAGCACGCCGGCCATGAAAGCGCCCAGGCCCATCGACAGGTTGGCCAGGGTCATCAGCTGGGCGATGCCCAGCACCAGCAGCAGGGCGAAGGCGGTGAAGATCTCCGGCAGGCCCGTCATGGCCATGCGCCGCAGCGCCGGGCGCATCAGGTAGCGCCCGGTAACCACCACGGCGGCAATCGCGGCGGCGGCCAGCAGCCAGTTGAACTGGCCGGTACCGGCGCTGCTGGCGCCCAGCAGGGGAATCGCCACCAGGAGAGGAATTGCGGCCATGTCCTGGAACAGCAGGATGGCGAAGGCCGAGCGGCCCGCGCTGGTGTGGTCCAGGTTCTGCTCCTGCATGGTTTGCACGGCGATGGCGGTGGACGACAGCGCCAGCGACACGCCGGCCAGCAGCGCCGCGGCCCAGGGCAGGCCGGCCAGATACGCCGCCCCGCCCAGCACCAGCGTGCAGGCGGTCATCTGCAGACTGCCGCCGCCCAGCACGGTGGAGCGCATTTCCAGCAATTTCTTCGGCTGCAGTTCCAGGCCGATCAGGAACAGCATCAGCACCACGCCGATCTCGGCCACATGGCTGGTCAGTTCCACGTTGGCCACCAGCGCCAGGCCCCACGGGCCGATCAGGCAGCCGCCGATCAGGTAACCCAGCACCGAGCCCAGTTTCAGGCGCTGCGCCAGCGGTACCAGCAGCACGGCGGTAAGCAGGAAGACGATCGGGGTGAGCAACAGGTTGTGCATGGCGGGGGCCGCTGAAGGGGATGGGGGTTGGCTGAATTATACGGTGGGCCATGGCGCGGGTGGTCTGGCGGCCTGGGCCGCCATATTGTCTGGGTTCAAGAGCCGACATTGATCTACCTCAAACACCGAGCGAACATCGCCCCTCCCGCCGTGTCGCGCACTAGTATCTGGTATCGGACTTATCATTCTGGAGAGGCCTCATGAAGAGTATCGCTCGCGTGAGTAACTCGATCGTGGCATTCCTGCTGGGGTGCATGCTGGCTGTGCTGTTATGGCCGCTCATGGCGCACGCCGACGAGACCTGCAACTCCCCCTATCTGGCCAGCCTGATCAAAGGGCAAGAAGATTATCTGCACGTGTGGACCTTGGGCGTGCCCGGGCTGGGCGACGGCCAGGACAAGCTCGTCACCGTCAGCGTCAATCCCAAGTCCAAGGCCTACGGCAAGGTGGTGCACAGCCTGTCCGTGCCCGGCCGCGGCGAAGCGCATCACATGGGCTTCACGGACGACCGCAAGTACCTGTGGGCGGGACGGCTGGAAGACAGCCGGATTTTCGTGTTCGACGTGGGCACCGATCCGGCCTCGCCCAAGCTGGTCAACACCATCAGCGACTTGCCCAAACAAAGCGGCTATGTCGGCCCGCACACGTTCTATCCGATCCCCGGGCGCATGCTGATCGGCACGCTGTCGAACAGCCAGGACCAGGGCGGCGTGACCGGCCTGGCCGTGTACAACAACAAGGGCCAGTTCGTGGCCAAGTACGCCATGCCCACCGCCACCGTGGGCGGCGTCGCAGGCGACGGCTATGGCTACGACATCGCCATCAATCCGCAAAAAAACGTCATGCTCACGTCCAGCTTCACGGGCTACCGCAACTACATGGCCAATCTGGGCAAGCTGATCAAGGACCCCGCCGCCATGAAGCAGTTCGGCAACACCATGGTGCTGTGGGACTTCAAGGCCATGCGCCCGCAAAAGGTGTTCCAGACGCCCGGCGCGCCGCTGGAAATCCGCTGGTCGCTGGCCGACGGCGACAACTGGGCCATCACGGCGGCGGCGCTGACTTCCAAGCTGTGGCTGATCAAGCAGGACGCCAACGGCGAGTGGCAAGCCAAGGACGTGGGCACGGTGGGCGACGCGGCCAAGATTCCCCTGCCGGTCGACATCTCCATCGCGGCCGACGGCAAGAGCCTGTGGGTCAACACTTTTATGGACGGCAAAACCCGGCTGTTCGACCTGAGCAATCCGGAAGCGCCCAAGCAGGTCTACGAAAAAGTTACCGGCAAGCAGGTCAACATGGTCAGCCAGAGCTGGGACGGCAAGCGCGTCTATGTCACCAGCAGCCTGCTGGCGAACTGGGACAAGGGCGGCGCCGACAATGAGCAGTTTCTCAAGCTGTACAGCTGGGACGGCAAGGAGCTCAAGCAGCAGTTCGTGATCGACTTCACCAAGCAAAAGCTGGGCAGGGCGCACCACATGAAGTTCACCGCCCAGCCGACGGCGATTGCGGCGATCGATGCGGCCGGCACCCCGGCGGTGGCGGGGCGGTGACGCGGCAGCGCCGGAGGGGGCCAGAGCGATGCCCGGCGCGGTGATGGCGGGCAGGGCACTCGCCGGCAGCGTTGTGGCGCGTCGTGCGGCGCACACGTGGCTTGCGCTGGCCTGCGCTGTGCTGGCCTGCGCTGTGCTTGCCTGTATGGCGGCGCTTTGCGGCGTAGCGACAGCAGGCCCCGTGGATGCGGCGGCGGCGCGGCCCAGGCAGCAGTTCGTCGCGCCCGCGCCCGGATCGTACCGCCTGGAAGTGATCCAAACCATGCCTGACGGCAGCGTGCTGGATGTGGACGGACGTACTTATCCGTTGCGGACCTATGTGACGGGCAAGATCACCTTGCTCGGCTTTATCTATACCTACTGTGTCGATCCGGTGGGCTGTCCGCTGGCGTTTGACACGTTCGTCGCATTACGCCAGCGCTTGCTGGCCGTGCCGCAGCTGGCGCGCAAGGTGCGCTTTGTCAGCGTGTCGTTCGATCCGACCAACGACACGCCGCAGGCGATGAAGGTCTACGGCGGCGCGCTGGCCGATCCCGCCAGCGCGCTGCGCTGGCATTTTCTGACAACGGGTTCGGTGCGCGAGTTAAAGCCCATGATCGACGCCGTGGGTCAGGATGTGGCGGTGACGCTGGACCAGCGGGGCAGGGCGACCCGGCTCTTTAACCACTTGCTGAAGATCTTCCTGATCGACGAGCAGGGCCGGGTGCGCGAGATCTACACCACCGCCTACCTGCTGCCGGACGTGCTGTTCAACGACATCAGCACGCTGGCGATGGCATCGCGCGACGGTGGCCGTCAGAAGTAATGGCGGTGGCCGTTGAAGCAATAACTAGAACTAGTAATCAGCAATCGTAATTAGAAGTAGTACGTGTCGGCGATGCCCACATGGTTGGGCGTCGACGCTGCCGCGGTAGCCCTTGGCTTCATATTTTTCGCTGACATAGCGCAGCTTCAGGCCGACGTTATTGCCCCTCAGGTATTCGGCTTCCACCAGGCCGCTGACGGCGTTGTCGAATTTAATGTTCAGGCCCGCTGCCGCACCGCTGCTGTTCAGCTTGGCACCAGTCACATAGCGCGCCTGCTCCAACGCGCCACTGCGGGCTGAGGTGATAGTACGCAATCAGTTCCACCGGGAAGCGCTGGAATTTGATGCTGCCGTTGTCGGCGTTGGTATCGTCGACATGAAAATGAACCGTTATCTAACTGACTATTACTCAGCACCTCGGAATTGTTGTAAAAAGTGCACATGCGCTGCCGGTCTGACGGGTGATCACGCTACAATGCTTGCTTATATTGCAACTGAAGCGCCGCTATGTCTTCGTCACCAGAAGTACGCCGTCATCTCAGGCAACTCGCCGTCGTGGCCGCGCTGGCGCTGCTGGCCCTGTCGATCTCGGCCGCGCTGGGATACGCGGCGCTGCACGTGATGCCCTGTTCCTGGTTCGGCTCGTCGTTCGAAGGCGCCTGCGGCTACGGCGCGCTGTACGCCACGGTGGCTGGCGCGCTGCTGCTGTCGCTGATCCTGTTCGTGACGTTCACCGTGGTGTATCTGCGGCGCGAGCGCGCCGGCAGCGCCAGCGCCAGCGTGTCGGCGGCCGCGGCATCCGGCCAGCGTACGCTGCCCGCGCAGCAGCACAGCCGCTGGTGGCGGATCAGCTTCTGGGTCGTCGTCTGCGCCTATGGGTACAATTTTCTGATGCTCGCTGCCTGGCCATCAGGACATTTTTTTGGCATTGGCATGCTGCCGCTGCTGCCACAGCTGGTGCTCATTCCACTGCTGCTGGTCCATTGCGCATGCGTCTTCCTGGTGGCCCGCGCATTGCTGAAAGGGCAAGAGATCATCTGGATGCTGGTGTCCGGCATCACCGCACCGTTCGGCACCATCGCGGTCTACCTCTATATGCGCCACCTGATGAACATCAGCCAACGCGCAACCAGCCAGCGCGGCGGGGCCGCATGACCGACGCCGCGCGCCGCCGCTTCCTGGGCCAGGCCATGGCCGCCGGCCTATTCGGCGCCGCGCCCGCCGTGCTGCGCCACGCGCTGGCGGTCCCGGCCCACCACGCCAGCGGCACCATCGACGATGTGCAGCACGTGGTCATCCTGATGCAGGAGAACCGCTCGTTCGACCACTACTTCGGCACCATGGCCGGGGTGCGCGGCTACGGCGACCGCCTCACCATTCCCCTGCGTGGCGGCAGGTCGGTCTGGCAGCAGCACAACGGGCGCCGCATCGTCATGCCATACCACCTCGACCAGTCGGCCGGCAACGCCCAGTGCACGCTGGACCTGCCGCACACCTGGCCCGACGCGCAGGCCGCGTGGGACGACGGCCGCATGGGCTCGTGGCCGCGCGCCAAGACCGACGCCTCGATGGCGTACTACACGCGTGCCGAGCTGCCGTTCCAGTTCGCCCTGGCCGATGCCTTCACCGTCTGCGACGCTTATCATTGTTCGCTCCCGGGCGGCACCAACCCCAACCGCCTGTACATGTTCACCGGGACCAACGACCCCAAGGGTGCCGGCGGCGGACCCGTCATCGACAACCGCAAGGAGGGCCTGGGACCGGTGGCCGAGGGCTACAGCTGGACCACCTACGCCGAACGGCTCGAACGGGCCGGGGTCAGCTGGAAGGTGTACCAGGACATGAAGGACAACTACGACAACAACATGCTGGCCACCTTCCGCCAGTACCGCGCCGCGCTGGCCGCGTCCGGCGGCCCCGCCGATGCGCCCGCCCCACCAGCCGGTCCGGCCGCCGCATCGGCCGCGGTCCAGCCGCTGGCGGCCAAGGCCCTCACCACCACGCTGACCGACGCGAGCCTGCAAGGCCTGCGCGACGACGTGCTGGCGGGCCGTCTGCCGCAGGTCAGCTGGATCATCGCACCGCGCCTGTACAGCGAGCATCCGGGGCCGTCCACCCCGGTGCAGGGCGGCGCCTACACCCAGCAAGTGCTCGAGGCGCTGCTGGCCGATCCCGCCGTGTGGAGCAAGACTGTGCTCCTCCAGATGTACGACGAGAACGACGCCTTCTTCGACCACATGCCGCCGCCCGCGCCCCCATCGGCCTACCGCAATGGCACCCGCGCCGGCAAGTCGACGGTGGACTTCGCCGACGAAACCAACGCCGACGGCCAGCTGTACGGACTGGGTCCACGGGTGCCGATGCTGGTGGTGTCTCCCTGGAGCAAAGGCGGCTGGGTCAATTCGCAGGTGTTCGACCATACCTCGATCGTGCGCTTCCTGGAGCGCCGCTTCGGCGTCATGGAGCCGAACATCAGCGCCTGGCGCCGCGCCACCTGCGGCGACCTGACCACCTGCTTCAACTTCGCCGCGCCCGACACCGGCGCACCCGGATTTGCGCCGCGCGACAATGTCTGGGCCGATGGGGTGCGCGCGCGCCAGAAGGCCATGGCGCCGATCGACGTGCCGTCCGAGTCGGCGCAAAAGCCGCCGCGCCAGCACAGCGGCATCCGCCCGTCGCGCGCCTTGCCATACCGGCTCGACGTGGTGGCTGCGGCCGTGCCGGCGCAGCAGATCGCCACGCTGACCTTCGTCAACCGCGGGCAGGCCGGGGCGGTGTTCCACGTCTACGACATGCTGCACACGGAGCGCCTGCCGCGCCGCTACACGGTCGAAGCGGGCAAGCAGATCCTCGACGGCTTCTTTCCCGTGCCGGCCGACCAGGGCCGCTTCAATCTGTGGGTGCTGGGTCCCAACGGCTTCCACCGCCAGTGCAGCGGCGTGCTGGCCAACGCCCCGGTGAGCGCCGTGGTCGACCAGCAGGACGACGCACTGGTGCTGACGCTTACCAACGGCGGCGATGCGGCGGCCAGCGCCACGCTCACCACGCTGGCCTATGCCGCCAAGGCGCCGGCCCAGTACGCGCTGGCGCCGCGCGAGAGTGTGCGCGTGACGCTGCCGCTGGCCGAGCAGCGCTACTGGTACGACTTCAGCGTGCAGGCAGGCGAGAGCGGCTGGCGCTTTGCCGGCCGGCTCGAGACGGGCCGTGACGGCATCAGCGACCCGGCCATGGCCAGCGCCTGACGGCACCGGCTCGATGTACCGCGGCGCAAATAATCCCATGCCACCGGCATGGTCATGGTTAAATGGCACCCTTACCGTTTTTACAAAGTTATCCCATGACCGCCGCCCTCACCACCACACCGAAATGGGGCATGGCCCTTGACCTTGAACGCTGCATCGGCTGCCACGCCTGCTCGGTGGCCTGCAAGGTGGAGAACTCGGTCGCGCTGGGGAATTTCCGCACCAAGGTGTACTACTACGATTATGCCGCCATCAATCCGTTTAACCAGCAGGAGACGATGAAGCGCGCCTTCCTGCCCAGCCTGTGCATGCAGTGCGAAGACGCGCCCTGCCTGGACGCCTGCGAGCAGGACGCCATCACCCGCGACGACGACGGCATTGTGCGCATCAGCGAGTCGAAGTGCGACAGCGACCGCTCCTGCATCAAGGCCTGCCCGTACGGCGCGATTCACCTGGACCCGGCGAGCAAGGTGGCCGACAAGTGCGACTTTTGCTCGCACCGCCTGGAAGCGGACATGCTGCCCGCCTGCGTGGAAGTGTGTCCGGCCGACGTGTTCGCGTTCGGCGACCTGAACGACCCGGCCAGCGCCATCAACGCCTTCAACAAAAAGCACGGCAAGGAACTGTCGGTGCTGAAGATCGAAGAGAAGACCCGGCCCGCCGTCAAATACCGCGGCCTGGGCACGGCGGTGCCGCGGGCGATGGAAAAGAAGATCCCCAAGGGCCACAACCACGACCCGTTTTCGTACGAGATCGACACCTGGAGCCAGCTGCAATCGCGCTTTGCCCCCTCGAACCTGAAGAAAGGCTAGGGCCAGCATGGACCGCAGAGCATTTATCAAGAACGGCATCGGCGCCATGGCCACCCTGGGCGTGGGCGAACTGATCGCATTGACGCCGACCGCGGTGCAGGCCATGTCGTACCGGCCCATCGGCGACGGCGTGCAGCGCAAGATCAAGAACAACTACGCGACCGCCACGCGCATCACCAGCGTGTGTCTGAACTGCTCGACCGTGTGCGGCATCGAAGGCTTCGTCCAGGATAACAAGGTCATCAAAATCCGCGGCAATCCGCTCGACCCCAACATGGGCAGCCACATGACGTGCGCCAAGGGCCAGTCCGGACCGACCATCAACGACTATCCTGAGCGCTTGCTGTATCCGCTGCAGCGCGTGGGCGCGCGCGGCGAGGGCCTGTGGAAGCGCATCACCTGGGACGACGCCTACGAGCAGATCGCCAGCCGCATCCGCGCCAGCATCGCCGCCGGCCATCCGGAACGGGTGGCGATCCACCAGGGCCGCTCGCGCATCGAGGCGGAGATCAGCCGTTTTCTGGACGCCATCGGCACGCCGGTGCTGCTCAACCACCGCTCCCTGTGCTCGTCGAACAAGCGCGCCGCCAATTACGTGTCGCTGGGCGAGACCGACTGGGAGTCGATCGACGCCGAGCGCTGCAAGTACTTCCTCAACTTCGGCTCGAACTTCTACGAAGCCCACCAGGGCGGCCTGCACCTGGTCTCGCGCGTGATCAAGGCGCGCTACGACCACGGCGCCAAGCTCGTCACCTTCGATGTGCGCCTGTCCAACACGGCCGGGCGCAGCGACGAGTGGCACCAGCCGTTTCCCGGCACCGAAGGCGCCATCGCCCTGGCCATGGCCCATGTGATCGTGCGCGAGAACCAGATCGACCGCGCCTTCATCGACCAGTTCGTGCAGCCTGGCCTGGAGACCATCCGCGCCTGGCTGGCGCCATGCACGCCCGCGTGGGCGGCCAAGCTGTCGGGCATTTCGGCGGCCGACATCACCCGGCTAGCGCTGGAGTTCGCGCGCCAGCGTCCCGCCGTGGCGGCATTCACCAACCGCGGCGCGGGGGCGCACTACAACGGCTTCAACGCCGAACGGGCCGTGGTCATGCTCAACGCGCTGGTCGGCTCGGTCGGCAAACCGGGCGGCTACTGCTACGGGCTGGAAGAAAAGCTCTCGCCGGCGCGCTATCCGCAGCCTTCGCCGATACCGCCCAAGCCGGCCATCCGCACCGACCTGGAAGACCCTCCCGAGTGGCCGCTGGCGAACCGCTGGCAAAAGATGAAAGTGGGGCAGGTGGTGTTCGACTACCTGCGCCAGGGCCGCGCCAAGCTCGATGTTTACCTCAGCTACACCATCGCCGCGCCCATGACGTGGCCGGAAGGGCGCAGCACCACGGTCGACGTATTAAAGGACGAAAAGCTGATCCCGTTCCACGCCTGTTCCGACGTGGTCTATTCCGAGATGGCGCATTACGCCGATTTAATCCTTCCGGATGCGACCTACCTGGAACGGTGGGGCATGGACATCCGCAACAACATGGAACTGCAGCACTTCGTCACCCTGCGCCAGCCGCTGGTGACGCCGCCGGCGCAGGCGACCAGCTTCGCCGACTCGCTGTTCGAGATCGGCCGGCGCCTGGGGCCGGAGCAGGCCAAATACTTCAAGTTCGGCCAGCACGTCGACTTCGTGCGCCACCAGTGCTCCAAGCTGCCCACCAAGGGCGACGACGGCAAGCAGTTCAAGGACGGCTTCGACTACATGCGCCACTACGGCGTGTATGTCGACCGCACGGCACCCAAACCGTACGAGGCTTACCGCATGCCGCTGTCCGACAAGGTCATGCAAGGCAGCCGGGTCGATGCCGCCAGCGGCGTGATCTACGCGCCGGACGACAAGGGCAAGGAGCGCGCGGTCGGCATGATGGCGCAGGGCGCGCCCGTGCGCGGCTTCACCACGCCATCGCGGCGCTTTGAAATCCACGCGCCGGAAGTGGCCCGCGTGGCCGGCAAGATCGGCATCCGCGACGACGGCATGCCGACCTTCAGCCAGGTGCCGTCGCACGTCAACCTGCCGGCGTCGCGCCTGATCCTGACCACCTTCAAGTGGAACGTGCACACGCAGGCGCGCACGGCATCGCAAAAATATCTGGCCGAGATCGTGCACGACAACCCGATGTGGATCAACAGCGCCACGGCCAAAAAGCTCGGCATCAAGACGGGCGACCTGGTGGAGCTGACCACCTACCGCCCCGTATCGGGCGACCGCGGCGACAAGGCCTATAACGGCAGCGGCGACAAGATCGGCTCGGCGCAGGTGCGGGCCTTCGTGACGAAAGGGATACATCCGCGCGTGCTGGCGGTATCGAATTCGCTGGGCTGGATCACGGGCGGGCGCGCGGCCGAAGGCAAGAAGGGGCGCAGGGTGGAGGTGGCGGCCAAAGGGCTCTCGCCCGAATCGGCCAAGGCCTACGGAACCGCGCCGGCGGTCGACGACCTGGAGTACGGCTTGTGGTGGGACGAAGCGAACGGCGGGCGCGGCAACGGCGTGAACATCAACGCGCTGCTGCCGATCAATCCGCAGCCGCTGGTGGGCATGCAGTCGTGGTTTGATACGGTGTGTTCGATCCGCAAGGTGTGAGGTGCGTGAGCTGTTGCATTGTTGTTCTGCCAGCACCGTGTTGTATTGCCGACTTTCACGGCATTATTGATCCGGTGCATTTGGCCGTCAATCGGTCGGGGTGTGTCGCTTTTCGATCCATGCTGTCAAATCACCAAGGATAAAAGCCAGATTGCCCCAAACTCATCTATCATCAGCAGCGATGCAATTCCCACTTCACGCACCTGGAGAACCATGGGTTCCACCGATTTCGATTACGAAGCTGCCCTGCATGCCTGCGCAGGCGGCAACAAGCAGGCGCTGCACAGTATTTACGAGCAGGAAAGTCCGCGCCTGCTGGGCGTGGCGCTGCGCATCGTGCGCACGCGCCAGAGCGCCGAAGACGTGCTGCATGACGCATTCCTGAAGATCTGGAGCCGCGCCAGCAGCTTCGACGGCGAGCGGGGCAGCGGGCGCGGCTGGATTTACAGCATCGTGCGCCATCAGGCGTTGAATATGATCCGCAGCGGCGAGCGCGATGTGGAGGTCACCGAGGATGCGCTGGACGCCATCGAATCGGCCGAAGCGGTGCAGCAGGCCGCGCACATGCCCGACGCGTTCGAACTGCGCGAAGATATCGGCCGCCTGCATGACTGCCTGTCCAATCTGGACGTGGCCAAGCGCAACAGCATCCTGTATGCGTACGTCGATGGGTGTTCGCACTCCGAGATATCGGAGCGTCTGCAGTCGCCGCTGGGTACCGTGAAGGCCTGGATCAAGCGCGGCATGAGCGCGCTGAGGGAGTGCATGACATGAGCGCGCCCTTGAATACATCTGCGAATGGACAGGACCCGCAAGACCTGGCCGGCGAGTACGTGCTGGGCACCTTGTCGCATGCCGACCGCCTGAAGGTGGAAGCCGCACTGGCACACGACAGCACCTTGCGCGCCGCCGTGCGCGCGTGGGAACTGCGCTTGCTGCCATTGACCAGCGTGGTCGAACCGGTCGCGCCGCCAGCTGCCCTGTGGCAGCGCATCGAACGCTCGATCACGCCGTCGACGGCTCCCGCGCAGGATGTCGGTCCGGCTGCGGCCATCGTCACCTGGTGGAACAACCTGTCGCTGTGGCGCGGGCTGGCCGCAGGCGGCATGGCGGCGGCGGCCATCCTGGCCGTGGTGCTGGCGCCGCGCTTGCAGCTGGCGCCTGAATCCAAACTGATGGTGGTGCTGGCTGCGCCGCAAAGCGCCAAGCCGGGCTGGGTGATTCAGACCAGCGATGCCAGTCATCTGCGCCTGGTGCCGCTGGGTGTGACCGAGGTCCCGGCCGACAAGTCGCTGCAGTTCTGGACCAAGGGCGATGGCTGGAAAGGGCCGGTGTCGCTGGGTCTCGTGGAACCGGGTAAGCCGCTGGAAGTGTCGATGGATAAGCTGCCGAATATGCAGCCGAATCAGCTCTTTGAAATCACGCTGGAGCCGAAGAACGGCTCGCCGATCGGACGGCCGACGGGACCGATACTGTTTATTGGCCGGGCGGTGGTGATTTAGGGGGATGGCGCTGGTTTTGAATAAACCGGCGCTGAAGATTCGGCGATATCTATCAGCGTTAACGTCTTCCCCGCGGCAGGCGGGGATCCATAGCGCATCCGAGCAGCGATTACTTCTGCGCTTGACGGGTTATGGGTCCTCGCCTTCGAGGGTGTCGCGAAAGGTACCGTAACTCTAGGCCACCAACTTCAAAACCGTCATTCCCGCGCATGCGGGAACCCATGCTGAGCCGGCTTCCATAGTGCTGCATGCTCAGCATGGGTCCCCGCTTTCGCGGGGATGAC
>CALRYE020000119.1:0-20286 GCA_943372275.1 Janthinobacterium lividum | reverse complement strand
AGGATCAAGTTAAGGACCTGTTGGCCGGATTTGAGTACGAACAAGCTGCTGAGCTGCTGCTGGCGGCGATGGAGCCACTGGCATTTCACGACGCGCTGCGCCATACCTTCAAGGCAAAACCGATCCTCGGCACCTTGACCGGAGCAACCGCACAGCTACCCAATCTGACGAGTGGTCCCGTCATCACCACGAATTTCGACCGGGTACTCGAGACGGTGTTCGAGCAGGCTGGAACCCCATTGGGCGAGGGCGTGATTGTGGGGCCACGGCGGTTCCGTGCGATGCAGTCGTGCGTGAGCAACCAGCGCTGCTTGATCAAGCTGCACGGGACCTTCGATGATCCCGACGACCGCATCATTACAGCGACGCAATATGACCACGCCTATGGCCCTGTGTCATCCAACTCGGGGCCGTTAGCGGCCCTGCTGTGCCAGCTTTTCGGGCACCGCCCGATCCTGTTTTTGGGCTGCAGTTTGCAGCAGGACCGGACCATGCTGATCCTGGAACAGTCGCTGTTGCGCCAGGAGGGCGTCATCCACTACGCGATTCTTGAACGGCCCGCCGACGATGTCACTTTCCAAGCCCGTAAAAAATTTCTAAGCAAACGAAATATCCGCTGCATTTGGTACCCGCACGGACAGCACAGCAATCTGGAACCCATCCTGCGAGCCTTAAGCGCCAAGCTAGACGAAGCGCCTGTTGGCTCGGCAAGCGGACCGCGCGCAAGCCTTCGGTACAGCGACTTTTGCGCGCCTGAACCGGAAAGTGTCGCGGCGCTGCTGTCGATGAACAAACAGGAGCAGGCCAGCATCGTATGGCATGAAAAAATTTTGGCGGTCATGGCCGAGCTGACCAGCTGGGAAAACCATTTTGAAAGTCACGTAAACGTTTTTCACTGGGCAGCCGACCCAGCGGCAAGCAATTACCACATCGTGCTGCGCGCTGAAATCCGGGAACTGCACCTATCGGTCCGAACCACGCACGCCCTTCTGGAAACTGGACTGCAAACCTTGCTCTCCCATACGGCGCGCGCCGGAAAGCGCTACCGCACCGCGGCATTGCTGTCGTACGCCGGACTTGCCGCCCTGCAAATACTCAGTCGCCTGTGGCAGTTCCAACGCTGCGTCTGGCGCGCACAAGGCGTGCCGGGTTTCAACAGCATCCCCTTCATTTCCTCTGCCGACTATTTGCCGCAAGCCGATTATTTGTCATTGCTACCTTTCTCCTGCATTGATGCAAAGTACCTCATTCCCCCCAACACCCCGGACACCTCGATTGCTCGACTCGCGCTCCCCCACCTTGAAAAAGTGTACGAGGAATTCCTGATCTGTCGAATTGTCGATAATGGAAGTCTGAAGGACCACAATAAGAGTCATGGTCAAACCATCGTGCTGCCCAGGACCAGCGCATGCTACCTGTTGAGTAGCGCTGGCCGACGCGATATCACAACGAAACGGCAACAGTATTTCACCCGGATTTTGCCGCTGTGGCTAGCCATGCAGGACAGGCCCGGCGTGCCCTCGCTGCAGTCGTTTGCCGTTCATGTCATCGAAGACGGCAAAGGTTGCGACTACAAAGAGTGCCCTCGCGAATGACGCGGCTGTAGCGCCGATAAATCGCCTGGGGTAGTGAACGCTAGCGCGCTCTGTGCCATCAACGTCCATGTACCCCAAAAAAACTACGGCTGCAAAAGCGCCTGCAGGTACTGCCTGGTGCATTAGGCTGAGCGCGCAAGCGGCGCCGCGCGCGCTGCCCCCGGCTTGGCCGCATGCACAAACAGCGACTGCTGCGCATCGGCATAATCGCGCAGCAGATTCCATACCGCGCGCACCCGCTGCAGCCGGTACAAATCGGTCGGCGCGGCCAGCCAGAACGAGCGCTCCGCGTAAAAATCGTCCAGCACCGGCACCAGCCGGCCGTCGTCCGGCACCGCATACGGCGGCGCCATGATCAGGCCCATGCCGCTGGCGGCCGCCTCGATCTGGGCCGGCATGCCGGTGCAGCACAAGCGCCGCCGCGGCGTAAAACCCAGCTCGTCCAGGTAACTCAATTCGCGGCTGGCCAGCCGGTCCTGCACGTAGTCGACAAAGTCGTGGCGGGCCAGATCGGCCCGCTCGCGGATCGGCGCGTGGCGCGCCAGATAGGTGGGCGCGGCGTACAGGTACAGCCGGAACGTGGCCAGCTTGGTGATCATGTAGCGCCCCGTGGTGGGCGGATCGAGCATCACGCCCAGGTCGGCTTCGCGGTTGGCCAGATTGGCGAAGCGCGGCAGCACCAGCAAGTCCACGCTTAACTCGGGGTTGGCCTGCAGCATGCCGGCCAACACCGGCGCCACCACGCGCACCGCAAACAGTTCCGGCACGCCCAGCCGCACCACACCGTGCAGCGATACCTCGGTGCCGCTCAGCTGCTCGGTGGCGGCCAGCGCGGCGCTTTCCATCGCTTCGGCGTGCGGCAGCAGCGCCAGCCCCAGCTCGGTCAGCTCGTAACCTTCGCGCGAACGGTCGAACAGGGTGGTGCCCAGCTGGGTTTCGAGCCGGTCGATGCGGCGCGCCACCGTGGTGTGCTCGACCTCCAGCCGGCGCGATGCGCCCGACAAGGTGCCGGCCCGGGCAAGCTCCAGAAAGAATCGCAGGTCGGTCCACTCGGGCAAGGTATTCATTCCGTGAATATACTTTATTTCGAAAACCACATGTGCACGACTGCACAGCCGCCCAGTGTATTTCGTTGTTTCCACGTCATGTATTGAGAGGGATCAATGATCCCAAAGAATCGCTGTGCATACAACACATGCGCCCGGCGGCGCAGGCTGGCCCATAGAGATGTGCATTTCTGCACAGTGGGTGCGCGGGTTGTCATCTTTCGAAGACAAATAAACAAGGGCACACTGCATGCCGTGCGAAGTAGCCGCCATCCCCGCTGCGATTATCCCCAGGAGACCCACCATGCGTCTTACCAATAAGAAACTCAAAATGTTGAACCGTTCCGCCGCCGCCCTGCTCGCCTTGTCGAGCAGCGTGACCGGCGCCGCTCATGCGCAATCTGCGGGCGGCGACACTTCCACGACCGGGGCTGCGGCAAGTGCGCAGGAGACCGTACAGGCGAGCGCGCAACCAGCTGCGCAGACAAGCGCCGCGGCCCCCGCCAGCACCAGCGGCGCCATCGCCGACGCCGGCAAGGTGATGGTCACCGCGCGCCGCCGCGAAGAGACCTTGCAGGATGTGCCGGTATCGGTCACCGCCTTCACCGCCGAGCAGCTGTCGCGCCAGGGCATCACCGACGTCACCGCGCTGACCACTTCGCTGCCGAACACCACGCTCAAAGCGTCGCGCGCCACCAACACCACGCTGACCGCGTTCATCCGCGGCGTCGGCCAGCAGGACCCCTTGGCCGGCTACGAAGCCGGCGTCGGCATTTATCTCGACGATATTTACCTGGCGCGCCCGCAGGCCGCCATCACCGACGTCTACGACGTGGAGCGCATCGAAGTGCTGCGCGGCCCCCAAGGCACGCTGTATGGCCGCAACACCATCGGCGGCGCCATCAAGTACGTGACCCGCAAGCTCAGTAACAAGACCGACGTGCGCCTGCGCGCCACCCTGGGCAACTACGACGAGCGCGATCTGGTCGTCACCGCCAGCACCCCGGTGTCCGACACGGTACGGGTGGGCGGCTCGGTGGCCCGCTTCAAGCGCGACGGCTTCGGTCGCAACCTGACCACGGGCGCGCACAACTACGACAAGGACGTGACGGCCGCGCGCCTGTCGGCCGAATTCATGCCCACCACGGAGCTGTTCATCCGCCTGTCGGGCGACATCACCGAAGACGATTCCAACCCGCGCAACGGCCACCGCCTGACGGTCGGGCGCACCAGCGGCGCCCCGATTCTGGACAATGTGTTCGACACCCGCGCCAACCTGAATACGGCGCTGGGCCGGGAGCAGGAAGTCAAGGCCCACGGCGTCTCGGCACTGGTCGAGTACATGATCAGTAACGAGCTGACCTTCAAGTCGATCACCGCGTCGCGGCGCGACAAGTCGTACGCCCCGATCGACTTCGATTCGCTGGCCGTGACCGACATGCACGTGCCTGCGCTGTACAAGAACAAGCAGTTCAGCCAGGAGTTCCAGCTGACCTACACGGGCGACAAGCTGCAGGGCGTGGCCGGCGTGTACTACATCGACGCCAACGCGTTCAACGTGTTCGACACCATCGTGGCCGGCGCCATTCCCACCGCCGTCTACACCAAGGGCGACATCGACACACGCGCCTGGGCCATCTTCGCCGACGCCAACTATAAGTTCAGCGACGCCCTCTCCCTGTCGCTGGGCGGACGCTACACGGTCGACAAGCGCGACGCCAGCGTGCTGCGCCAGATCTTCGTCGGCACCGGCTCGCCCGAACTGGGTACGCCATCGGCGGTGCTGTTCCGCACCGATACCGACTTCACCAATGGCGAGCTGTCGCGCAAGGACAAGAAGTTCACGCCCAAGCTGGGCCTGGCCTATCGCCTCTCGGCCGACCAGAACCTGTACGGCACACTGGCGCGTGGCTTCAAGGGTGGCGGGTTCGATCCGCGCATGAACGTGGTCAGCGGCCGCCTGCCCGCTGCCGTGGCGCGCGCCGGCTACGCCCCCGAAACCATCGACACGTTCGAGCTGGGTCTGAAGTCCCAGTACGCCGGCGGCAACGTGCTGACCAACATCGCCGTTTTCGACAGCAACTACAAGAACGTGCAGATCCCCGGCTCGATCGCCATCGACACCAACGGCGACGGTCGCGACGACAGCTTCGCCGGCTCGACCACCAATGCCGGCAAGGCCACGATCCGCGGTATCGAACTCGAGGCCAGCGCGCGCATCACGCCGCAGTTCACCCTCACCGGCATGTACAGCCATATCAAGGCCGAATACGACGAATTCATCGTCGCCGGCGTCAACCAGGCTGCCAACCGGGTGTTCCAGAACACCCCGCGCAATTCATCCAACCTGCGCGCCAACTACGACATCCCGCTGCCGCTGATGGGGCGCGACGGCAAGGTGACCTTGTCGGCCAACGTGGCCTACAAGGGCGCCACCAACCAGTTCGAGACCGTGTCGATTCTGGACCAGGAAAGCTATCGCCTGTGGGATGCCAGCATCCTGTGGACCCAGGCCGACGGCAAGATCCGCGCCGCGCTGCATGGCCGCAATCTGGGCAACGAGCGCTATCGCACCGGCGGCTACTTCTTCCCGACCCTGGGCAACGAAGGTACGCTGACTGGCTTCTACGGCAACCCGCGCACCGTGTCCGCCACGCTCGAGTATCGTTTCTAACCCCAGCCGGAATGCGCGCGTGACTACCTCGTCCAACTTCGCCGACCTGACCTACACCAGCCCCGATGGGCTGGCGCTGTACGCGCGCGACTACCCGTCGGCGGGCGGCCCCGCGCACCTGCCCGTGATCTGCATCCACGGGCTGACCCGCAACTGCGCCGACTTCGACGAAATCGCGCCGTGGATCGCCGAGCAGGGGCGGCGCGTGATCGCCATCGACGTGCGCGGGCGCGGCCGCTCGGCGCGCGACCCCGATCCGACCCACTACCAGCCAGTGGTGTACGCCAACGATGTCATCAAGCTGGCGCACGACCTGGGCATCGAGCGCGCCGTGTTTGTCGGCACCTCGATGGGCGGCATCATCACCATGACCTTGGCGCTGCGGCGACTGAAGCTGATCGCCGCCGCCATCCTCAACGATATCGGCCCAATCATTTCGGAACGGGGCCTGGCCCGCATCGCCACTTACACCGGCGGCGGCAAGGCGCTCGGGTCATGGGAGCAGGCGGCCGACTACATGATGAGCATTAACCAGGTCGCCTTCCCGGCCAACAGCATGGACGAGTGGGACAAATGGGCGCGCCGCGCCTTTGCCGAAAACGCGCAGGGACAACTGGAACTGCGCTACGATCCCAACATCGCCCAGCAAATGCGGCTGGGGCGGCGGCGCAGCGCGGCCGTCATGGCGCGTCTGGCCTTCAAGCGCCTGGCGCGGCGCCGCCCTACCCTGCTGGTGCGCGGCGCCCTGTCCGACCTGGTCGAACATGAACAGGCCTGCTACATGCGCCGCGCGGCGCCCGGCATGCACTACGTGGAAGTGCCGGGCGTGGGCCACGCGCCCATGCTGACCGAACCGATCGCGCGCCATGCGATCGCCGATTTCCTGGCACAGGTGGATTAGCCGGCGCTCAGGCAAGCGGTTCAAGTGGTAAGACTTAAGTGGTAAGACAGTGGTATGACGAACACGCAGCAACCCAAGGAGACAAGCATGAAAAAAACCATACTCGCCATCAGCCTGGCCGCCGTCAGTGCCGCCTTTGTTGGATCGGCCTTCGCGGCCGGCCCCGACCTCAAGATCGCCCTCATCGCCGGCAAGACCGGCGTGCTGGAAGCCTACGCCAAAGAGACCGAAACAGGTTTCATGATGGGCCTGGAATACCTCACCGGCGGCAAGATGGAAGTGGGCGGACGCAAGCTGAAGGTCATCGTCAAGGACGACCAGAGCAAACCGGATCTGGGCCGCACCCTGCTGGCCGAAGCGTATGGCGACGACAAGGTCGATATCGCCGTGGGCAGCACCTCGTCCGGTTCGGCCATCGCCATGCTGCCGGTGGCGCTCGAATACAAAAAGGTGCTGATCGTCGAACCGGCCGTGGCCGACGCCATCACGGGCGACAAATGGAACCGCTACATCTTCCGCACTTCGCGCAATTCGATGCAGGACGCGCTGGCCGCGGCCAGCACGCTCAAGGGCGGCAGCGTGGGCTTTCTGGCGCAGGATTACGCCTTCGGCAAGGACGCCGTCAAGGCCGGGCGCGAAGCGCTGGCCGCCACCGGCAGCAAGGCCAAGGTCGTGCACGAAGAGTACGCGCCGCAAACCACCACCGACTTTACCGCCGCGGCCCAGCGCCTGTTCGACGCGCTCAAGGACAAGCCGCAGCCGCGCATTTTGCAGATCATCTGGGCCGGTCCCAACCCGATGAACAAGCTGGCCGACATGAAGCCTGAACGCTACGGCATCGTGCTGGCGCCCGGCGGGAATATCCTGCCGGTGATGAAGACCTGGAAGAACTACGGCGGCACCCAGGGCACCATCTACTACTACTACAACTTCCCGAAAAATAAAATGAACGACTGGCTGGTGGCGGAACACCAGAAGCGTTACAAGGCGCCGCCCGACATGTTCACGGCCGGCGGTTTCGCCGCGGCCAGCGCGGTCGTCACGGCACTGACCAAAGCTGGCGGCGGCGACAGCGAGAAGCTGGTCACGGCCATGGAAGGCATGGAATTTGAAACGCCGAAGGGCAAGATGAGCTTCCGCAAGGAAGACCATCAGGCGATCCAGAACATGTACCACTTCCGCATCAAGAAAGCCCAGGCCAACGAATGGGACCTGCTGGAACTGGTGCGCGAAATTCCGGCCAGCGAAATACCGGTGCCGGTGAAGGTCAAGCGTTGATATGGCCGCGCCGATGCCAGCTTCTATTCCACAGGCTATCTCACCGTCGCTGTCCACGCGCGATCTGACCATCCGCTTCGGCGGCCACGTGGCGGTCAATCAGGTCAGCGCCGATTTTTATCCCGGCACGCTGACCGTGATCGTCGGCCCCAACGGCGCCGGCAAGACCACTTACTTCAACCTGATGTCGGGCCAGCTGCCGGCCAGCGCGGGCCAGGTGCTGCTGAACGGCGCCGACATCACGCGCCTCGGTGCGGCCAGGCGCACGGCGCTGGGCATGGGGCGCGGCTTCCAGCTGACCAACCTGTTCCCGCACCTGACGGTGCGCGAGAACGTGCGCCTGTCGGTGCAAAGCCACGCCAGACTGGGGTTCAACATGCTGTCGGTATGGTCCGGCCACAAGGAACTGATCGCCCGCGCCGAGCATTACCTGGAGCGGGTGTCGCTGGCCGAGCGGCGCGACACCATCGTGGCGGCCCTGTCGCACGGCGACAAGCGCAAGCTGGAAGTGGCCATGCTGCTGGCCCTGGAGCCGTCGGTGATGATGTTCGACGAACCGACCGCCGGCATGAGCGTGGACGAAGTGCCGGTGGTGCTGGACCTGATCCACCAGGTCAAGAACCAGCGCGACAAAACCATTTTGCTGGTCGAGCACAAGATGGACGTGGTGCGCGCGCTGGCCGACCGCATCGTGGTGCTGCACAACGGCACGCTGGTGGCCGACGGCGAGCCGGCCGAAGTGATGGCCTCGGCCATCGTGCAGGAAGCTTATCTGGGGGCGCCCGAACATGCCTGAATCGAACCCGAACTTGTCCGCACCCATCCTGCAACTGACCGGGGTGCACACGCACATCGGCGAATACCACATTCTGCAAGGGGTCGACCTGGCGATTCCGCGCGGCTCGCTGTCGGTTCTGCTGGGCCGTAACGGGTCCGGCAAGACCACCACGCTGCGCACCATCATGGGCTTGTGGAAACCCAGCGCCGGCACGGTGCGCTTCGACGGGCGCGAGATCGGCGCCCTGCCCACGGCCGACGTGGCGCGCGCAGGCGTGGCCTACGTGCCCGAATCGATGGCGCTGTTCTCGTCGCTGACGGTGCGCGAAAACCTGCTGCTGGCCGCGCGCAGCGGACCGCTCGACGAAGCCCGGCTGGAATGGATCTTCGGCTTTTTCCCGGCGCTCAAAAAATTCTGGGATCGCCCGGCCGGCTATCTGTCGGGCGGCCAGAAGCAGATGGTGGCGATTGCCCGCGCCATCGTGGAGCCGCGCAAGCTGCTGCTGATCGACGAGCCGACCAAGGGCCTGTCGCCGGCCATCGTGCAAAGCCTGATCGCCGCCTTTCGCGAACTGAAAAACACCGACACCACGATCCTGCTGGTCGAACAGAATTTCAACTTCGTCAAGTCGCTGGGCGACACGGTGTCGGTGATGGACGACGGCCGCATCGTGCACACGGGGCCCATGCGCGAGCTGGCCGAAGACACCGACCTGCAACAGCGCCTGCTGGGCCTGTCCCTGGATGCGCACCAATAAGCAACCGCCAAACAACGGAGTGGCTGCCGCGGTTTAATCAGAAGAACAAGTTAACGTCACCCCCGCGAAGGCGGGGGCCCATAGCACGCCTACGAAAACCGCCGCATCGAGCGCAACCACCGCACTCACCAACAGACAGCCCAAACAAAGCGAAAATGAGGACATGACCGTGACCCAGAACACTCCCCCCGCGCCGCTGGCCGCGGTGCTGCCGCGCGTGCCGGCCGACGATGTGCTGCCGGCCACCCCGCGCGACATCGCCCCCCTGCTGCTGGTGCCGGTACTGGCGCTGGCCATGCTGCCCCTGATCGGCAGCTTCCCCACCTGGATCACCCTCACCGCGGCCGGGCTGGCGATGGGCATGATGATCTTCATCATGGCCAGCGGCCTGACCCTGGTGTTCGGCCTGATGGACGTGCTCAACTTCGGCCACGGCGCCTTCGTCTCGGTGGGCGCCTACACCGCCACCATGGTGATGCTGCCCATGCGCGGCTGGCTGGAAGCGGACTCGCTGCTGCTCAACCTCGGCGTGCTGGGCGTGGCCATCCTGCTGGCCATGGCGGTCACGGCGCTGCTGGGCTGGGCGTTCGAGCGCGTGGTCATCCGCCCCGTGTACGGCCAGCACTTGAAGCAGATCCTGGTGACCATGGGCGGCATGATCGTGGCCGAACAGCTCATTAGCGTGATCTGGGGCGCCGAGCAGATTCCCATGCCGCTGCCGGCCGGCCTGCAAGGCGCGATCTTTTTGGGCGACGCGGCCATCGAAAAATACCGGCTGGTGGCCGTCGCCGTGGGCCTGCTGGTGTTCGTGCTGATGTTCCTGCTGCTGAACCGCACGCGCCTGGGCCTGCTGATACGCGCCGGGGTGGAAAACCGCGAGATGGTCGAATCGATGGGCTACCGCATCGGCCGCCTGTTCATCGCCGTGTTCGCGGCCGGCTCCGCACTGGCGGGGCTGGGCGGCGTCATGTGGGGCTTCTACAAAGGCGTGCTGAGCGCCTCGCTGGGCGGCGAAATCCTGGTGCCGATCTTTATCGTGGTCATCATCGGCGGGCTCGGTTCGCTGGGCGGCTGCTTCATCGGCGCCCTGCTCATGGCGCTGGTGGCGAATTACGCCGGGTTCCTGGCGCCCAAGGTGGCGCTGGTGTCGAACCTGATCCTGATGGTCGCGATCCTGGCATGGCGCCCGGCCGGTCTGTATTCCGTGCACCGCTAACAGGAACAAGGGGAACCCCATGCTCAACCATTTGCTCTCGCGCGACCTGCCGCGCAGCCGCGTGCTCGGCGCGGCGCTGATCCTGATCCTGCTGGGCCTGGCGCTGGCGCCGTTCATCACCACCGGCGCGCGTCCGCTCAACACCGCCGCCACCATCTGCGTGTATATCGTGCTGGTGGCCTCGTACGACCTGCTGCTGGGCTACACGGGCATTGTCTCGTTCGCCCACACGATGTTCTTCGGCATCGGCGCCTACGGCGTCGGCCTGGCGCTGGCCAGCGCCGAACCGAGCTGGACCATCGCCCTGATCGGCCTGCTGCTGGCGTTGCTGCTCACCTTCGTGCTGGCCCTGATCATCGGCATGGTGGCGCTGCGCGTGCGGGCGATTTTCTATTCCATGATCACGCTGGCGGTGGCCTCCTCGTTCGCCGTGCTGGCCTCGCAGATGTCGGACTTTACCGGCGGCGAGGATGGCAAGACCTTCAGCGTCCCGGAACTGCTCACGCCCGGCTTCAAGCTGATGGAGGCCGACCTGTTCGGACGCGCGCTCGACGGCAAGCTGATCACCTACTACATCGTGTTCGTGGGCTGCCTGCTGCTGTTCCTGTTCCTGCTGCGGCTGGTCAACTCCCCGTTCGGGCGGGTACTGCAGGCCATCCGCGAAAACGAATTTCGCGCCGAAGCGCTGGGCTACCGCACCGTCGCCTACCGCATCTGGGCCAACATCATCGCCGCCCTGGTGGCGGCGCTGGCGGGCGCCCTGATGGCCTTGTGGCTGCGCTACGTGGGTCCCAAGACCATGCTCGGCTTCGAAGTCATGACCGACATCCTGCTCATCGTCGTCATCGGCGGCATGGGCACGCTGTACGGCGCGGTGGTGGGCGCGACCCTGTTCATCATCGCCCAGAACTACCTCAAGGCGCTGATGGGGCGTGGCTCGGAAGCACTGGTGGACGTGCCCTTGCTGGCCCAGGCGCTGCATCCGGACCGCTGGATGCTGTGGCTGGGCGTGCTGTTCATCCTGTCGATTTATTTCTTCCCGACGGGCATCGTCGGCAAGCTGCGCGGTCGCGCGGTGGTGCCGGTGCTTAAGTGAGCATCGCTTAGCCGCTTCCGCTCATACCATACCCAAGGCCAATGCGCAGCCCATGCGCAGGCCACCACGCCGATAAGCACAGGCGGCGCAACGCCGCCTGATGCCCGCTCAACCATACGAGCGCGCACCTTATACAAATATCAACGTTCGATATATTTCAGGTCATATTATTTGATTATCAATGGCCTCGCCGTTTGCCAGCGCGAGTAGGCACGCCATCCTTCTGGCACCTGCATGGAATAGACCGATGAAATCACTCCCCAAGCTGTTCGTCACGGCCGCGTTGGTACTCGCCGCCGTGTTTCCCGCCGCCACGCTCGCTGCCACGCCAGTGCTGGTGCTCGATGAAGGGTTCACCGATATTGCCACCCTGCCGGGCTGGGTGCTGCTCAATCAAAGCATCCCGCCCGGCGTGTCCTGGTCGCAAGGTAACCCGGGCGTCTTCGCGGCGCAGTCCGGTCCCGCCTCGTCGTACGCCGCGGCCAACTTCCTCGGCGCGCAGAACGGTATCGGCACCCTCGACAACTGGCTCATCACGCCGCAGCTGTCGCTGCTGGGGCCAACCACGCTGTCGTTCTTCACCCGCAGCGCCGCCACGCCCGGTTTCAACGACACCCTGGAAATCCGCTTCAGCGCCGGCGGCGCGGCGCCGGGCGATTTCACCACGCTGCTGCAGACCCTCGGAGGCCGCGTCGCCTACCCCGTCGACTGGGCGCAGTACAGCGCCAACATCGACTGGGAGGGCACGGGCCGCTTTGCCTTCCGCTACATCGGCAACGCCAATGCGGCGAACTTTATCGGCCTCGATACGGTCTCGGTCACTACGGTGCCCGAGCCGTCCGAGTACCTGATGATGCTGTCCGGCCTGGCCCTGCTGGCCACGCTGCGCCGCAAGCAAGCCCATTGAATCCATCCGAGGAGTCAACCATGAGCAAAATCACAGTCATCCGGTCGCGTCTGCCCCAATGGACGCTGGCCGGCATCCTGGCCTTCGGCGCGCTGCCCGCGCTGGCGCAGGAACCATCGTCGATGGTGGTGGTGCGCGATCCGCAGACGGGCGAACTGCGCGCCCCCACGGCCGCCGAGCTGCAGGCGCTGCGCGCCGCCCAGCGTCCCTCGCCGGCCCAGCAACCGACGCAAAGCAAGTCGGTGGTGCGCCCCGACGGCACCCGCAGCCTCAACCTGGGCGAACGGGGCATGACCTACACCACCCTCACGCGCAACGCCGACGGCAAGCTGGTCGAGCAATGCCTGCATGGCGAGCCGCCGCTGGCTGGTGCTGGAGCGACCCCCCAGTCCGCAGCGACACCATCGCCAGCGGCGGCACCAACCTCGGGCAAGGAGCATCGTCATGACCATCAATAGCCGCAAGACCTTGCTGGCCGCGCTGTTGGCCATGCTGTTGGCCGGTATCACGCTGGCCGGCGCCGGCGCCCGGGCCGCTGCCACCATCATCATCGTCAACAATAATGGCGCAGGCGAAGGCTTCAACGATCCCACACCGGCCACGCCCGTTGGCGGCAACACCGGCACCACGCTGGGCGCGCAGCGCCTGATCGCGTTTCAGTATGCCGCCAACATCTGGGGCGCCACCATCACCAGCACCGTTCCGATCCGGGTGGCGGCGACCTTCCAGCCACTGAGCTGCGACGCCAACAGCGCCGTGCTGGGCTCGGCGGGAACGCGCGAGCTGTTCGCCGAGTTTGCCAACTCCCCCCGCACCGTGGCCTGGTATCCGGGCGCGCTGGCCAGCAAGCTCGCCGGCACCGATCTGAGTTCGCCCGGCGAGCCCCACCTCCAGGCGCGCTTCAATTCCAGACTGGGGCTGTTTCCGGATTGCCTGCCGGGAGTGCCGTTCTATCTCGGGCTGGACAACAACCACGGCACCCAGGTCAATCTGGTCACGGTACTGCTGCACGAACTGGCGCACGGACTGGGATTCCAGAGCTTCACCGACGCCGTGACGGGCGAGCAGATCGAAGGCCGGCCGGCCATCTGGGATTATTTCATGGTCGACAGCCGCAGCGAGCGCACCTGGGTCGAGATGACGCCCGAAGAACGGCGCCTGTCGGCCATCAGTGGCAGTTTCCTGGCATGGAACGGGCCGCGCGTCCGGGCCGCGGTGCCTGTGGTGCTGGCAGGCCAGCCCATCATGCGGGTGGCAGGCCCTTCCGCCGGCCCGGCCGAGGGCACGGTGGATGTAGGCGATGCCTCGTTCGGCCAGCCGCTTGCAACGCCGGGGCTGAACGGCGAATTGATGCCGGTGATCGACCAGCCCGACGGCATGGGTCTGGCGTGCGTGCCGCTGAACCCGACCAACGCGCTGGCCGTCAGGGGCAATATCGCGCTGGTGGACCGCGGGGTGTGCGGGTTCACCGTCAAGGCGCTGAACCTGCAGAATGCGGGCGCGCGCGCCATGGTGGTGGCCGACAACGTCCCGGGCCAGCCGATCACCAGTCTGGGCGGAGCCGATCCGGCGGTGACGATACCGGCAGTGCGGGTGACGTATGAGAACGGCCAGACGCTGCGGGTGGCGCTGCAGAACCGCTCGCGCACCGCGTCGGGGGTGCAGGTGACGCTGGGACTGGATGCGAGCCGGCTGGCAGGCACCGACCGGGCCCAGCGCATTCGGCTGCATAGCCCGCCGGAACTGGCGCTGGGTTCGTCCGTGTCGCACTACACCATCGAGGCGCGGCCAAACCAACTGATGGAGCCGGCCATCAATCCCGACCTGTCGCATCAGGTGACGCCGCCACGGGATCTGACGTATCCGTTGTTGCAGGATATAGGCTGGTAGGCACGCCGACGCCGAGGGGCGGGAAGCTAATCGGCCATCACAAACAGGTAATGGCAGCAGGCGATAAAAGCAGGCGATGGAAGCAGGTGATGAAAGCAGGCGATGGAAGCAATAGAAGCAGCAAGCAGACGTAATTGGAATTGTTAACGGCAAAACCGTCATCCTCGCGAAGGCGAGGACCCATAGACAGCAACACGGAGCTGCGGTGCTATGGATCCCCCGCCTGCGCGGGCATGACGGTTTGGATTGTACGGTGCTAATGGGTCATCGCGGCTGAAGCCGCATGACCTCCCTCGCACTGGACGTCTTATTCCTTGATCGATGCCTTGTAAGCGGCAACGCCATTGACGATCTCGGCTTTTGCATCTTCCGGACCGAACCAGCCCTCGATCTTGACCCACTTGCCTGGCTCCAGATCCTTGTAATGCTCGAAGAAGTGCTGGATCTGCTGCAGGCGCAGGTCGTTGATGTCTTCCGGCTTCTGCCAGTGCTTGTAGATCGGCAGGATCTTGTCGACCGGCACGGCCAGGATTTTGGCGTCGCCACCGGCTTCATCCGTCATCTTCAGCACGCCGATGGCGCGGCAACGCACTACCACGCCCGGGAACAGCGGGAACGGGGTGATCACCAGCACGTCGCATGGGTCGCCGTCGTCCGACAAGGTGTCCGGCACATAGCCGTAATTGCACGGATAGTGCATGGCCGTACCCATGAAGCGGTCGACGAAAATGGCGCCCGATTCCTTGTCGACTTCGTACTTGATCGGATCGGCATTCATGGGGATCTCGATAATCACGTTGAAGTCGTTCGGTACGTCGCGGCCGGAAGATACTTTGTTCAAACTCATGGGTTTTCCTTGAAGTGCGGATGGGTCATACCAACATTATAACAATTCAGATTGGGTATCGTGCAGTGCAGCAATGCGAATCGGGTCCGCTGGCGCGCGCTTACAACACCGCGCGCCGCTGCCCCTACAGCACGCTGGCCAGCGCGCACTGGCGGAAGTGCGCCCCGGCCTCGTCCTGCTGGCCCAGCGCTTCGTGCATCTGCGCCAGCTTCAGGTGCGCCTCGCGCACCATGCGCGGGTCGGTGGCGTCCGACAAGGCTTGTTCCAGGTAGCGCTGGGCCTTGCCCCACAATTTCTGCTTCAGGCACAAAAAGCCCAGCGTCAGCGCCAGTTCGGCGTCGTTGGGCCGCTGGCGCAGCCAGCCTTCGCAATGCTCGATCTGCGCCAGCACCGAGGCCGAACTGGCCTGCGCCGAGGCGTCGCGGTAAGCGCGCACCACGCGGTCGTCCCACTCCACCTTGAGCGCTTCCTCGGCGGTGGCGCGGGCTTCTTCGTGCAGGCCGCGCGCATTCAACGCGGCCACGGCGCGCGCGGCGATATACGGCTTGACGCGGTCGGTCGACGGCACCGTCGACCACACCCGCAGTATCGATTCGGCGTCGTGCGAGCTGTCCGACAGCAGCGCGTCGTAGGCCAGCTCGCGCAGGCGCGCCGACAGGGCCGGATGCAGCGCCTTGTGCTTGTCGAGCGAGCGCACCAGGCGCAGCACCTCCGGCCAATTCTTGGCTTGCTGATGGGCTTTCATCGACCACTGCAGCGCGTGGATGTGGCGCGTGCCGCTGGCGTTCAGTTCGGCCACCGCGTCCAGCGCCGCTTCCGGCTGGTGGTCGTCGACCAGCAGCTCCGTCATCGTCATCAGGCGTGCCGTCTTCATGGTGGGATCCGACACCACCCCGGCGAGCCACTGGTCGCGCCGCGGCGCCTGGCGCATGCGGTGCGCGGCGCGCGCGCCGATCAGGGCGGCCAGCCCGGCGTTTTCGGGCAGGTCGGCGGCCCGCGCGGCGGCTTTCTCGGCATGGCCGAAGCGTCCTTCGAACAGGGCCTTCAAGGCATCGCGCAAGCCCTTGTTGCCGTCGCGCTCACGCTTGCGCTGACGGTAGGCCGCCACCCGCTTGGGCATCGACACGGTCGCGCGCAGCGCGCGCACCAGCGCGTACAGCACCACGAACAGCACCAGCGCCAGCACCATGAACAGGTTGAGCGACATGTCGATGCGGTGCGGCGGGTAGAACAGCACCACATTGCCGGGATTGAAGCGCGCCGTGACGGCCACGCCGATCGCGCCGGCCATCAGGGCGACTAACCAGAGTAATAGACGCATGGCTTAAGGCTTCGCTTTGTAGTTGCGCACGGCGTTCAGACTCTCCGCCAGCGACGGCATGTCGATTGCCAGATTGTTGGCCTGCACCTGGCGCAGCAGCGCCTGGGCGGTCTGGGTCGAGCGCGCCCGGGTATCGAAATACTTCACCAGCGCGTCTTGCGCGGCGATCAGGTCGGCGCGGAAGGCTTCCTCGTTGCGCGACAGCAGCGCCAGACGGGCATTGAGCAGGCGCAGCTTAAGGTTCTCGCGCAGGAAGTACGACTGGGTCGGCGCCATCATCAGCGACTCCGGCACGTCCACGCTGCGCACCCGGATCAGCTGGCGAATCTCGCTCCACATCTCGTCGCCCCACGCGCGCCAGGTGTCCTGCACCCGCTCGGCGAACGTGTCCGGCAGCGGCGGCGCGCCGGGTTTGCCCGGCGCTTTGACGCGCGGCGCGCGCTGCGGCATGTTGGGTGCGGCCGGGCGTTCATCCGACAGCATGGGCAGCGTGTCGATCTGGGCGATCACGTTGTCGATGCGCAGCGCCACCCCGGCCATGTCCAGCGTCGGCAAGGCCTTGAGCGTCTCGGTATCCTTGGCGATCGAGCGGCGGATGGTGATGAACTGCGGCTTGTCCGAGCGCGACAGCGAACGGTCGGCGTTCTGCAGCGCGATCAGGGCGCCCTGCACGTTGCCGGCCAGTTGCAGCTGCTGGCTGGCCGTGGACAGCACCTGCTCGATTTCGGCCAGGGTCCACTCGTCGCGGTTCTTCGACATGTCCTGGTACAGCTGCTCGAGCGCCAGTTGCTGGCTCTGCGACTCGGCCTGGCGATTCTCCAGCACGGCAACCTTCGATTGCAGGTCGCGCGTCTGATCCTGCAAGGTGCGCGTGAGCGCGCTGGTCTGCGTGGTCATCAGTTCGCTGCGCTGGATGCTCTTGGCCATCTCCATGCGCAGGGTCTGCACGTGGTTGCGCGTCGAAATGGCGTGCGCGGCCAGCAGCACGGCCAGCACGATCACGGCCACCGTCAGCGGACGCTGCAGGATCTCGACGATGCTGGGACCGGGGGGCTTGGACTCCACATACACACCGGGAGCGGGCGTGGCGTGCGGGGAATTGTGTTCGGGTAAGGTAGGCAAGTCGTTCATGCTCGTGATTGTAACGCGGCAAGCAGGCGTTCGTCGCCTGAACCGCTCTGCGTGATTCGGGTAAAGCCCAGCGCCGCCGCCGTTTCGGCGATGCGCTGGTGCGGAACAATCAGCTGCTGTTGTTGTAATTTTGACACAGCAGCTTCGGCCGGACCTTCCGCGCCGGCCTCGCGCACCAGCGCCAGCAAGCCGCGCAGGGCTTCGGAACTGGTAATGATCCAGTCATTCGGCCGATCAATCAAGCTGAGCAGCTGGGCCCGCAACGACGGCGTCAACACCGGCACGCTGCGCTTGTAAGCCGCCACCGTGGTGACGATGGCGCCGGCCGCGCGCAGGCCGTCGACCATCAGTTCGCGTCCGCTCTCGCCGCGCACGATCAGCACGCGCCGGCCGGCCAGCGCGTCCAGGTCCAGCGAGGCCAGCAAAGCTTCCGAATCGCTGCGGCCGTTGTCGGGCGGGCTGACGATGCGGGCGTTGGTGTCGTCGACGCCATGGCGCAGCAGCCAGCTGCGGCTGCCCTCGCCCAGCACGGCCAGGGTCACGCCGGCCGGCCAGCCGGACAGATGGGCAAAGGCGGCATCGATGGCGTTGGGCGAGACGAACGCCACCATGGCGTAGTCCGCGAGCGACGCCAGCACCGCCCGCAGGGGTGCGTCGTCGTCCAGCGGCGCGATATCGAGCAGGGGCAGCAGCACCGGCTCGCGCCCCGCCGCCCGCACCAGTTCGGCCAGCGCATCGGCCTGGGCGCGCGGACGGGTGATGACGACCGGGTCAGGCATGCGCGCCGCGGCTGGCCTCGGAAGCGGACGGATCGGCGGCCGGGTCGACCGGGTCGACCATCGCGTCGGCGGCGGCGCTGGCGGCGCACACGGCCAGGATGGCGCGCGCGTCTTTGTCGTTCAGCATGTCGGCCACCTGCTGGCCCAGCAGCTCGGGCGCGTCGGCCGGGCCGTGCAGTTCGGCGCTGGCCATGCGCGTGCCGTCGGGCGTGGCCACCATGGCGCGCAGGTGCATGGTGTCGCCATCGATGGTGGCGAACGCGGCCAGCGGAATCTGGCAGCTGCCGCCGAACACTTTCGACACGGTGCGCTCGGCCGCCACGGCGCGCGCGCTGTCGAGGTGGTTCAGGGGCGCCAGCACGGCGCGCAGGTCGATGCCGTCGGTCCGCTCGCCGAAGATCTCGATGGCCATGGCGCCCTGCCCGGCGGCCGGCAGGCTGTATTCCGGGTCCAGCAGCGCGCGGATGCGCTGCGGCAGTCCCAGCCGCTTCAGGCCCGCGGCGGCCAGGATGATGGCCGCGTAGTCGCCTTGATCGAGCTTACCCATGCGCGTATCCAGATTGCCGCGCAGCGGCTTGATCACCAGGTGCGGATAGCGCGCCGCGATCAGCGACTGGCGGCGCAGGCTGCTGGTGCCGACCACGGCGCCGGCGGGCAACTCGTCCAGGCTGGCGTAATCGTTCGATACGAACGCGTCGCGCGGGTCTTCGCGCTCCAGCACGGCGGCCAGCGCGAAGCCGTCCGGCAAATCCATCGGTACGTCTTTGAGCGAATGCACGGCCAGATCGGCGCGCCCCTCGGCCATGGCCACTTCCAGTTCCTTGACGAACAAGCCCTTGCCGCCGACTTTAGACAGCGCACGGTCCAGAATTTGGTCGCCACGGGTGGTCATTCCAAGGATTTCGATGCTGCACTGCGGATATAATAGTGCTAATTGTGCGCGTACATGTTCAGCTTGCCACATGGCAAGGCGGCTCTCGCGCGACGCAATAATCAACCGGGGTGGTGGTGTCGACGCCAATTCAGTTGCTTTCAAAAGGATACTTTCACTGTCGTTAATCCAAACCGGTTAAATGTCAGACAATTTCCCGGCGCATGGATAAGGTCACAAATTTTATCATGCGCCCCCTTGCAGACCGAGGCCAAAAGCCTTTGCACACATCTTTTCACTCTGTGGTCCAACATGGTTAATCTCGCTGCTGCCCAAGAAACAAACGTCCAGGATAAGGACGCTCCACTGAAAGAAGATATTCGCCTGCTCGGCCGCCTGCTCGGCGACGTGCTGCGCGACCAGGAAGGCGACGCCGTGTATGAAGTCGTCGAAACCATCCGTCAGACGGCGGTGCGTTTCCGCCGCGAAGCAGATGCGCAAGCAGGCGAAGACCTGAATGCCATGCTGCACAAACTGACCCGCAACCAGACCATCTCCGTGGTCCGCGCGTTCTCGTACTTTTCGCACCTGGCCAACATCGCCGAAGACCAGCATCACATCCGCCGCCGCCGCGCCCACCTGCTGGCCGGTTCCGCCGCCCAGCAAGGCAGCGTCGGCTTCGCGCTGGCCAAGCTGAAGCAGTCGGGCGTGGAGCAGGACACCGTCAAGGAATTCTTCGACGATGCCCTGATCGCCGCCGTGCTGACAGCGCACCCGACCGAAGTACAACGCAAGAGCATACTCGATGCCGAGCACGACATCGCGCGCCTGCTGGCCGAACGCGACCTGCCCCTGACCCCGCGCGAGCGCGTGGCCAACATGCAGCTGCTGCACGCCCGCATCGCCACGCTGTGGCAGACGCGCATGCTGCGCTACTCCAAGCTGACCGTGGCCGACGAGATCGACAACGCGCTGTCCTACTACCGCATCACCTTCCTGCGCGAACTGCCCGGGCTGTACGACGACATCGAGCAGGAACTGGCGGCGCACTTCCCGAACAACACCCCGCAGCTAGGCAACAATGCCTACGTACAGATGGGCAGCTGGATCGGCGGCGACCGCGACGGCAACCCGAACGTCAACGCCGGCACCATGCAGCACGCGCTGGTGCGCCAGTCGACCACGATTCTGGATTTCTA
>CALRYE020000118.1:0-20346 GCA_943372275.1 Janthinobacterium lividum | reverse complement strand
TGGTGCAGCTGCCGGTGGCGGTCCGGGTCATGTACGGCTTTAACATGGTGCGCGACGCGGCCGAGATCATCGACCATACCCTGGCGCCGAGCGCACCGGTGGCGCAGCAGGTGTCGCTGGAACGGGGTGCCTACGTGGCGAGCAATTGCATCAGCTGCCACGGCGCGTCTTTTTCCGGCGGGCGCATTCCGGGCGCGCCGCCCGAGTGGCCGGCGCCGGCCAACCTGACGCCGGGCAGCGGCAGCGCCATGGCGCGTTACCCGACGGCGGAACTGTTCATGGCCATGCTGCGCAGCGGGCAGCGCCCGGACGGCAGCGCCATCAGCCCGGTGATGCCGTTCGCTTCGCTGGGCCAGATGAACGACGTGGATGTGCGGGCGCTGCACGCCTACCTGAAAAGCTTGCCGCCGCGCCCCGCCGGGCAGCGCTGACGGCAAGTCCAGGGCCCGTGGCGGGCACGGACCCTGCTAGCGCACCTGGCGGATCGAGGAGATCTGGCGGCTCATCCGACCCAGATGCGGGTACTTGC
Organism: Janthinobacterium lividum; assembly: GCA_943372275.1. Taxonomy (GTDB): domain Bacteria; phylum Pseudomonadota; class Gammaproteobacteria; order Burkholderiales; family Burkholderiaceae_D; genus Telluria_A; species Telluria_A lividum_A. The sequence continues at coordinate 19,817 of CALRYE020000118.1, read as the reverse complement.
CGGGACCGTAGACGGCGCACTCGCCGCCGAAATTGTCATGCATGCAGACCTGCCAACGGCCGCTGCGCACCACCACCGACTTGGCGCGGTCGTTGAAGCCGCGTCCGCTGAGCGAATTGAGCTGGTCTTCCTGCACCACGATGCGTTCGCCGCCGAATTCGGCGCCGGTGAACAGCTCGAGCTCGGCGCGCTCGCGGCGGTTACGGCGGTCGCGCCGCTGGTCGTCGCGGCCGTCGCCGTCCCGATAGCCGTCGCGCCCGTTGCCGCCATCCCGGTAGCCGTCGCGCCCGTCGCCGTAGGCGCCGGCGTTGCGGCCGTCGCCGCCCACTTCACGCACCGACGAGATGGTGTCGCCGAGCCGGTCGCGATTGAGCTGGGCGTATTCGCCCGCCTCGAAGATGCCGCAGCGGCCCTCGAAGTTGGCGTGCTCGCACACTTGCCAGCGCCCCGAGCGCACCACCAGGCTGGAGATGCGGTCGTTCAGGCCCGAGCGATCCAGGTCGCGCGCTTCGTCGCGCACGGTGACGGAGCGGCCCTGGAAATTATCATGCTCGAACATGGTCAGCTCGCCGGCAACGGCGCTGTGAACCAGTACGGGGGCGGCCAGCGCGAAAGCAAGGGCGAGTGAACGGTTGAACATGGCGAACTCCTTCAGATGGACGAGGCGGCAAATGCCGATGTCAGCATAACGCGCCGGACGGTGCGCGCGACGACATGTTTATGTAACAAGAAGCAACGGAGAGGAAGCAACGGCGACGAAGCAACCGAGAAGAAGCAACGCCGAGGAAGCAACGCCGAAGAAGCAACAATGCGCCAGGCGAGCTAAGCGATAAGCCGGCAAATTGTTCATGCATGTGAACATTTGTCAGTAGAATTGCCGTTTCCTTGATTTCGCCGCCTCATGACCACCCTTGCCCCCGTCACTCCCGCCGCCGTACGTACGGAGATTTCCTCGCTGTGGACACTGGCGTGGCCCGTGCTGATCGGACAGATCGCCACCGTCGGCATGGGCGTGGCCGATGTGGCCATGACGGGGCACGTGAGTGCCAGCGAGCTGGCGGCCGTGTCGCTGGGCGCATCGGTGTGGATGATCATCCTGGTCACGGTGATGGGCACGATGATGTCGCTGAACTCGCTGGTGGCGCACGAACTGGGGGCTTCCCAATACGGCCGCATTCCCCACGTGGTGCGCCAGGGCCTGTGGAAAGGGCTCGGGGTGGGACTGGTCGCCTGCGTGCTGGCCAATCTGGCCACGCTGGTGTTCGACCATATCGGCCTGGACGACGCGGTCAACCGCAGCGCCTCGATGTTCGTGCATGTCAGCAGCCTGGGCATGCCGGCGTTCGCCTGTTACCGCGCCCTGTACGGCTACACGGCCAGCATCAACCAGACCAAGCCGGTGATGGTGATTGCGCTGCTGGGCCTGTTGATCAACATCGGCGTGAACTACTTGCTGGTGTTCGGCAACTGGGGCTTTCCGAAAATGGGCGCGGTGGGCTGCGGCGTGGCCACGGCGCTGGGCATGTGGCTGATGCTGGGGGCAATGGTGGCATGGATCATGCGCGCGCCGCCGTATCGGGCCACGTATCCGTTCACCCATTGGGAAGGCCCGAACTGGGCCGAGATCGGCAGCATGCTGCGTCTGGGCCTGCCCATCGGCGTGACGTATTTCGCCGAAGTGAGCGCCTTTGGCGCCGTCAGCCTGCTGCTGGCGCCGTTCGGCGTGGTGCCTGTGTCGGCCAACCAGATCGCACTGAATTTCTCGTCGCTGACGTTCATGGTGCCGCTCAGCTTCGGCATCGCGCTGATCAGCCGGGTCGGTCAGGCGCTGGGCGAAGGCAATCCGGAGCGGGCCCGTTTTTCTGCCTGGGTGGGGGTGTGGCTGTCGCTGGCGGTAGCGGTGCTCTCGGCGATCTTCATCGCCGTGTTCCGCTGGCAGATCGCGCGCGCCTACACCTCGGACCTGGCGGTGCAGGAGCTGTGCGTGCATCTGCTGTTACTGGCCGCGGTGTTCCAGCTGTCCGACGCCACCCAGGTGGCCACCTCGAGCGCGATCCGCGGCTACAAGGTCACGCGCCGGCCAATGCAGATCCAGCTGCTGGCGTTCTGGGGCGTGTCGCTGCCGATCGGCTATGTGCTGGGCAGCGCGCCCAAGTGGTTTGCGCTGTCGCCGGACGTGCCGATGCAGGCGACCGGCTACTGGATCGGGCTGGTGCTGGGATTGACGGTGGCCGCCTTGCTGCTGTCATGGACGCTATACCAGCTGGCGCGCGAGCGCATACTGCATCCTGTCCCCGCCCCCGCCAGCCCATGACGGGGCGGCGACCGACCGACCGACTGACCGTGTGTCATGCGACCACTGACCGACCGATAGACCAGCACCGACCAAAACCGTTTTTAACCCACCTCCACGAGAGACTTTCATGCGTTTTATTCTATGCCTGCTAGCTGCACTGTCGAGCACACCCGCTACCGCGGAGCGCCTGACACTGGACCGTATCCACGCCGACCCGGCGCTGGCGGGACCGGGTGTGCGCAATCTGCGCGTGTCGCCCGACGGCGCCCGCGTCACGTTCCTGCGCGGCCGTGCCGACAACCAGTTCCAGCTCGACCTGTGGGAATTCAACCTGCGCGACAAAAGCACGCGCCGGCTGGTCGACTCCAAGCTGCTCGCGCCCGTCGAGACGCTCTCGCCCGAAGAAAAAGCGCGGCGCGAACGCACCCGCAGCGCCAGCCTGTCGGGCATTCTCAGTTACAGCTGGTCGCCCGACGGCAAGCAGTTGCTGGTACCGCTGGCGGGCGACCTGTACCTGGTCGACGCGGCGCGGCCGGAACCGGCGCGCAAGGTCGCCTCGGGCAATGTGTCCGATCCGAAGATCTCGCCCAAAGGCCGCTACCTGTCGTTCCTGCGCAAGCAGAATCTGTACGTGATCGAACTGGCCACGGGCGTTGAAAAGCAGCTCACCCGCGACGGTGGCGGCACCATTTTTAACGGCGAACCGGAGTTCGTGGCGCAGGAGGAAATGGGCCAGACCACCGGCTACTTCTGGGCGCCGGACGATTCGACGATCGCCTATAAACGCTTCGATGAAGCGCCGGTCCCGGTGGTCAAGCGCTTCGAGATTTTCGCCGACCGCACCGACGTCGTCGAGCAGCGCTACCCGGCCGCGGGCGACCCGAATGTGCTGGTCGACCTGATGCTGGTGTCGCCGTCGACGCTGGTGCAGCGCAAGATCGACCTGGGACCGAACCGCGACATCTACCTGGTGCGCGCCGACTGGAGCGCCGACAGCAGCCAGCTGCTGTACCAGCTGCAGTCGCGCGACCAGAAGCGGCTGGACCTGATTTCGGTGGACGCGACCACGCTGGCGCAGCGCACCCTGCTGACGGAAACGTCGCCGACCTGGGTCAGCATCCACGACGACCTGCGCATGCTGCCCAAAGCGAAGCAGTTCATCTGGTCGTCCGAGCGCAGCGGGCGCAACCACCTGTATCTGTACAACATGGACGGCAAGCTGCTGCACCCGATCACACGCGGCGAGTGGGGCATCGACAACCTGCTGGCGGTGGACGAAAAAGAGGGCCGCGTGTACGTGTCGTCGAACCGCGATGCCGTCATCGACAAGCAGGTGTACGCACTGCGCCTGGATGGCAGCGAGGGCGACAAGCCGCAGCGCATCAGCACCGGCGACGGCTGGCATGACGCGGCGTTCGCGCGCAGCGGCCAGGTGTACGCCGACACCTACTCCGATCCCAACACGCCGCCGCAGATCTCGATCCGGCGCGCCGACGGCACGTTCGTCAGCTGGCTGGAAAAGAACGCGCTGGAAGCGGGACACCCGTATCAGCCGTACCTGGAAGCGCACCTGAAGACCGAGTACGGCACGCTCAAGGCCACCGATGGCCAGACCCTGCACTACTCGATCATCAAGCCAAGCGGCTTTAGCGCAGCAAAGCGCTATCCGGTGATGATCTCGACCTATGGCGGGCCGCACGCGCAGCACGTGGCGCGCAAGTGGGACCGCCTGTTCGACCAGTACATGGCGCAGCAGGGTTACGTGGTGTTCCGGCTGGATAACCGCGGCTCGTCGCGGCGCGAGCGCGCGTTCACCGACGCCATTTACGGAGGCCTCGGCAAGCGCGAGGTGGAAGACCAGATCGCCGGTATCGACTGGCTGGCCAAGCAGAGCTTCGTCGACGCGCGCCGCATCGGCGTGTTCGGCTGGAGCTACGGCGGCTTCATGACCTTGCGCCTGCTGGCGGCGGCGTCGGACAAGATCGCCATGGGCGTGTCGGTCGCGCCGGTGACGGATTGGGCGCTGTACGACACCCACTACACGGAGCAGTTCGTGGGCGCTACCCCGAAAAGCAATCCGGCCGCGTATGAGCAGAGCGGCGTATTTGCCCACCTGGACGGCGTGAAGTCGCCGCTGATGCTGATCCACGGCATGGCCGACGACAATGTGCTGTTCACCAATACCACGCGGCTCATCGATGCGCTGGTCACGCGCGGCGTGCAGTTCGATCTGATGACGTATCCGGGCGCCAAGCACGGCATTTCCGGACGCGCGTCGCAGAAGCACGTCTACGGCACCATTGCGGCGTACTTCAAGCGGCAGCTGGGCAACGAGCCGAAGTAGCGTGTGAGCGAAGTGGCCTGGGTGGGCTGCGAGCAAATTTCGCTGTCGCGACGTTTTCAAGCATGCTGACTCAGGAAAAGCTCAAAAAATGAGCGCAAAAAAAAACCGCGCCTCGGCGCGGTTTTCTATTCATCGCAAGCTAGGTGAGACTTAGTTCAGCGAATCCTTGATGACTTCTTTCGCATCGCCCAGCTTTTCCTGGGATTTGCCTTCGACCTGGTTTGCCAGGCCTTTGGCCTGCTGTTCGGTGCTACCGGTGACCTTACCAACTTCTTCTTGAATTTTGCCGCCGATGTCTTGCAGTTTGCCGTTGACTTGATCTTTGTTCATGGTGATCTCCTTGAGTGCACAGGCCAGGATGGCCATGTAGTGGAGCCAGAATACTGCAGAGTTAGCTCAGCATCTGTTCGCGTCCGCACATAGTGAAAAATACATGGTCTACCTCATGTGGCGCAAGCTGATCAGAGCGAGGCGATTTCGTCAAGCAGTTCAGGGTTGCGGTCAATCAAAGCAAGCAAGATCGCCGCTTGCGCATTGGGTTTAGCGATACCCTGCTCCCAGTTTTTTATCGTGCGCAGTTCGGTGCGCAGCCAACGGGCAAACACCGGTTGCGACACCTGAAGACTCTCGCGGATTGCACGCACTCTTTGTGGAGTCATTTCCGGAGGCGCTTTGTATTCCACGTCACTTGTCCTGAGCGTCAGCTTACCTTCACGCGACTCTTTCAATGCATCGAAGCCTTCCACCAGTTCGGAAAATATATCTCGTTTGGTCATGCTAAGCACTCCTTGCCCTGATCTCTGACTGCAATAGCTGCCTCAACTTTTTTCGTTGGTCAGCACTGAGGTCATCCACTTCGTCTTTGTCGTAGACCGTAAACAACCAAAACTGGTTGTATGCGTCTTTCCAGAAATAGATTACGCGGAGTCCACCCCGTTTCCCCTTGTTGCGCCTGTCATCGCCATACCTGATCTTCCGCAGCCCGCCGGTAGCCTTGATGACATCGCCAGCTTGGGGTTCCTTCATCAGTTCGTTCTGAAAGTCTCTGAAAGATTGATCATCAAAGTACAGATCACGTAACCGTTGGAACGCGGGAAGTTCGACAAACGTCGCTTTCATGCGAGTGTACCTAAGTTGGGTAGATCTAGCCTCAGTTAATTTACTCCCATGGCGCGACACCGTAATGACCCAACCCCAACCATTGATCTGCAAAAAAAAACCCGGCTACGAGGCCGGGTCACAAGACGACTGAAAACGCGATCAGCGGTTGCCGCGATCCACGGCGTCTTTCAGGTCCTCTTTCAAATCGCCTGCTTTCTCCTGCACTTTGCCTTCGGCCTGGCGGCCCAGTCCCTTGGCTTGCTGCTCGCTGCTGCCGGTTACCTTGCCGACTTCTTCCTGAATCTTGCCACCGATATCTTTGGCTTTGCCTTTGACTTGGTCTTCATTCATTTGATTTACCTCTTTGGTGAGTGACGGAACCAATGCGCAGCCGCGTCACACCGCGCATTTCGGATCGCCCGTTGCCGAACGATGTAGCAACTTTATTCCTCAATGTAAGATCGTTCTGTTCGCTAATTAACGCTTGGGCTTTTTCCACAGGCTGGCCAGCCAGGGCTGCTGCGCGCGCGGCAAACCGGGTGGCCGATAGTAGTGGTGCAAGGGAGTGAAGCGCGCCGCGGTCACCAGCCGCGTCCAGTTCTCCAGATCGTAGTAGCTGCCGTAACGCTGGCCATTCCAGCCCTCCTGATTGTCGCCGCGCGGATTGGAGCAGAACAGCACGCCGCCCGGTTTCAAACTTGCGTACAGGTCGTCCAGCACCTTGGGCAGCGCCACGCTGGGCACGTGGAACAGCGACGCATTGGCGAACACGCCGTCGAAGCGGTCCGGCGGCAGATCGAGGTGCACGAAATCCTGCTGCCACACCTCGCAGCCGCTGTAGGCGCGCGCCATCTCGACGAAATGCGGCGCGCCGTCGATGCCCACCGGCTGGTGGCCCAATGCGCGTAAGGTCTTCAGGTCGCGCCCCGGGCCGCAGCCCAGATCCAGGATGGTAAACGGCGCCGGGCCTTCGATGGCCTCCAGCAGCGCGCCGATATTCTGGCTGACGTCATGGTCGACCGTGCCTTCGAAGAAGTCACGCGCGTTGCTGTCGTAATAGGCCAGCGTGCGCGCGGTGATGCTGTCGATGTCGTCGCCGACGTCATGGCTGCGCGCGCCGTCGCCAGCGTTGTTGTGATTGTCGTGACGCTCGTTCACCACATGCGCACCCGCTGCTCCGGCGGCAGATACAGCGCCTGCCCCGGCCTGACATCGAACGCCTTATACCAGGCATCGAGGTTGCGCACCACGGCGGTGCGGTACTGGGCCGGTGCATGGCCGTCGGTCAGCACGCGCTGGCGCGCCAGCGGCTCGCGCAGCTTGGTCTGCCAGGCGTTGGCATAGCCGAGGAAAAACGCGCGGTCCGCTTCCGGGCCGGCGGTCGGCGGCAAGGTGGCGCGGTAGGCGTCGTGCGCCGCGGCCAGGCCACCCAGGTCGGCGACGTTTTCGCTCAGAGTCAGCTTGCCGTTGACAGCCAGGTCGGAGAATGGCTTGTAGGCCGAGTACTGCGCCACCAGCTTGGCCGAGGCGTCCTGGAAGCGCTTGAGATCCTGCGCCGTCCACCAGTCGCGCAAGCGTCCGGTGGCGTCGAACTGGGCGCCCTGGTCGTCGAAGCTGTGGGTGATTTCATGGCCGATGATGGCGCCGATGGCGCCGTAGTTGGCGGCGTCGGGTGCGGCCGGATCGAAGAACGGCGGCTGCAGAATCGCTGCGGGGAAGTTCAGCGCGTTTTGCAGCGGCAGGTTGAAGGCATTGACCAGCTGCGCCGGCGCGGTCCAGGTGGTGTTGTCGGGTTTCTGGCGCAGCCGCGCCAGTTCGTGCGCGTACTGATGCTGTTCGGCGCGCAGCGCGTTGCCCAGCACGTCGCCGCGCACCACCTTCAGGTTCGCGAACGATTTCCACTTGTCCGGATAGGCCACGCCCACATACAAGGTGCCCAGTTTTTTCTTGGCCTGGGCCCGCGTGGCGCTGCTCATCCACTCCAGCTGGTCGAGGCGCTTGCCGAAGGCGACGGCGATGTTGTCGACCATCGCGCGCACGCGCGCCTTGTGCTCGGGTGGGAAAAAGCGCTCCACATACATCTGGCCGACGGCGTCGTCGAGCGCGTCGTTGGTGGCGGCCAGCGCGCGCTTCCAGCGCAGCGGCTGCTGCGGCGTGCCGCTCAAGGCTTGCTCGTGAAAGGCGAAGCGCGCATCGGCGAACGCCTTCGGCAGCGAGTAGGCGAAGTGGTTAATCTGGTGGAAGGCGATGAAGTCCTTCCAGGTCGCCAGGTCGGTCGAGGCCACCAGCGCGGCGGCGCCCTTGACCGCGCCCGGATGCCAGACCATGAAGCGCTCGGCCCCGCTCAGGCGCGCGGCGGTGAAGAAGGCGTTCCAGTCCATGCCCGGCGCTTTCTTGGCGAACTGGGCGCGGCGCCACAGGTTGTTGGCCTTGGCGACGTTGGACGAATCCTCGCGCGTGGCGTGGACACGGGCGAGGCGCGTCTCCAGTTCCATCACGCGGCCGGCACGCGCCTCGGCGTTGTCGAAGCCGGCCAGCGCCAGCATGGTGGCGATATGCTGGCGGTACCTGGCGCGCAGGTCGTTCATGCGCTGGTTGTCCAGCAGGTAGTAGGCGCGGTCCGGCATGCCCAAACCGCCTTGCAGCAGATACGGCAGGTTGCGGCCGGTGTCGGTCAGCCCCTTGGCGACCCACAGGCCGAACAGGTTCTCGGTGTAGAAGTCGGTGTTGTTGAGCGGGTCGACGTCGGCGCGCACGGTGGCGCCCAGCATGCGCGCCAGCGCGCGCTTGTCCTTGATGGCGGCGATGTCAGCCAGCAGCGGCTTGAGTGGCGCCAGGCCTTTCGCTTCGATCGCCGCTTCGTCCATGACGCTCTGGTAGTAGTCGACCACCTGACGCTTGCTGGCGCTGGCCTTGGGGTCGGCCGCAGCGGCGTCGATCACCTGCACGATGCGGGCGTTGGCCGTTTCCGCCATCTGGGCGAATGCGCCCCAGCTGCTGCGGTCGGCGGGGATCTCGGTCTTCGCGAGCCAGTCGCCGTTGGCGTAGGTGAAGAAGTCGTCGCCGGGCAGCACGGCCAGCTTGCCGGCGGTGACCGGCGCAGCCGTGGGGGTCGGAGCGGCGGCGGGTGCGGGGGTAGATGCGGCGGTGGGTGCGGATGCGGTCTGGGCCAACGCCGTAGCGCCGGTCAGCGTTGCGCCACACAGCGCCAGTGCGATGGAATATCCCAGCAAAAGTGGTTTCATGGTTGTCCGTGGTTGGATCGTGGATCGGCCTGCGTTGCATGCACTGTAGCGCCTCGCGCCCGTGGGCGCACGCACAATTTGCGCCGCCTTGCCATGGCGAAGCGCGCGGAAACAGCATATAGTCAGGCTGCCCGCCCAGAGGCCGCCAAGGAGAAACTGCATGACCCTCGAAGCACTGCTGCAAATGCCCAATACTCTGCCGACCGCTCCGCGCGTGGTCGAGGAGCTGATCAGTAGTTTCATGTATCCGAATATCTCGGTCGACGAGATCGCCCGCACGCTGTCGGCCGATCCGGTGCTCAGCGCCAAGCTGCTGCGGCTGGCCAATTCGGCGTACTACCACGTCTCGCGCAGCATCGGCACCGTGGACGACGCGGTGCGCATGCTGGGCTTCGTGTCGGTCCGTACGCTGGTCATCAGCGCGGGCCTGGTGAGCGGCTTTAAAACGGTGCCGGGCCTGGATCTGAAGCGCTTCTGGCGCTACAGCATGCATACGGCGGTCAGCGCCAAGTGGATCGCGCGCCAGGCCAACGACAATCCGGAACTGGCGTTCACCATCGGCATGATGCACGGGCTGGGTCAGCTGGTAATGCATATCGGACTGCCGGAACCGATGCTGGCGCTGGACGCCGAGGTCGGCCTGTATGCGCCGCAGCGCATGGCGGCCGAACGGGCCGCCTTCGGTTATGACTACAGCGCTGTGGGCGCCGTGCTGGCCGAGCGCTGGAAGTTTCCTGAAATTTTTGCCAGCACGATCCGCGATTTCGGCGACCCGTCCACCCACGGCGGCGCGCTGCGCATGCCCGCCATCGTACATCTGGCCGTGTGGCGCGCGCAGATGGAGGAAGCCGGCCTCGCTCCTGCCGAGCTCGCTGCCACCATCGCCGCGGCGGTGGCCGCCGGCGACGCGGGCGCGCTGGCCGGCGAGATCGACATTGCCAGCATGCCGCCGTTGGCGGAACTGAGCGCGGGCCTGGATGAACTTGTTCGTTAGTCGATGTTGCGGTTTATGCCACGGGGCCACTGGGAAGTGTCCGGGGATTTAAACTATTTTCAGACCATTCCGAATTATTTTGAATTATTTTGAAAAAGCCCTAAAGTTCTGGAAAAGCGCGCCGATATGGAAGAAGACACGCGGTAATCCATCTTAATTTTTTGGCCTGGTGCGCATATGACCTCCAACGAAGTTCTCTCGATGTACGAAAATATTGCTGGCCTGACCTCGCGCATGGCCGTTGCCGCGCAAGCAGGTGACTTCGAGACGCTGGCCCGGCTGGAAACCCAGTGCGCGCTGCATGCCGCCGCCACCGCCACCGGCGTACCGCCCCTGTCGGGCGCGCCGCGTCAGCGCAAGATCGATTTACTCAAGCAGATTATGGCGAACGACCGCGCCGTGCGCGCGGTGACCGAGCCGTGGGAATTGTCGGAGCTGATGGCAACGGCGGCACACTAGGCCGCTGCCCACCACGCTGCACGCACCACGCACCACGCACCGCCAGACAATAAAAAAGCGCCATTGGCGCTTTTTTTACCTCCCTCGCTGATGCAGATCGATGAAGCAGACCTCAATGCCAGCGCAAGACTGAATGGGGAGAGCGAACACCAGGTATCTCCTGGTGTCGCCTCGTGCCGGTTGCATCCGGCGTCCGTCAGCGCACTGTTGGCTGACGAACCGCTTCCAGGGCAGGCGTTTCTTCAACGATTGTCTGCTTGTCGCGCCACGCTATCGATGGTGGCTGCGCCAGACCCTTGCCCCGTGTTTTGCAAACCCTCGGGTTCGCGAAAACTCAGTATAGCGCAGTTTTAAAATTTGTGTAGACAAGCTGCGTGCTCGTCTATCGTGCGCCTCAGCCCTCCGTTACCGGCTCGGCCTCCGGGGTTGCGGCTGGCGCTTTCGCCCCCTTAGGTGAGCGCTTGAAGCGGGATTTCAAGCCTGCCAGCAGCGATGTTTTCGGCGCCGGCGCGGTCTGCGGCCTGGCCGCCCTTCGCTTGCGTTTCAAAACGAACAGGACGGCGCCGGCGATCAACAACAAGGCGCCCACACCCACGCCGATCCATAGCCACGGCAAGCCGCTCTTTTTCTTGTGCGCTTTTGCAGGCTTGACCGCGATGGGCGGCACAGCCGGCGGGGCCGCCTTGGTCGATGCGGCGGGAGGAGTTGCCGGAGCGCGCTCCGCCCTGCCCTCGATTGCCAGCTGCAGGACCTTGACCTTCTCTTCGAGTTCAACGATCTGCGCGCTGAGCAGGCCATTTTTATAATCGATGGCGGCGCAGGTCTTGATTTGTTCGGTGGTGAACTGCTGGTTGCACGTGGCCGGAGCGGCAACGGGGGCGCGGGTCGGCAGCGCCGGCGCGCGTGCCGCTGCGGCCGACTTCGCCGGCACGGGCGTCGGCGCCGGTGCCGGTGCAGCGCGGGCCGACGCCTGAGCGAGTACCGCCGGCGCCGCAGCTGGCGCGGATGCTGGTGCTGATGCTGGCACTGGCACTGGCGCTGCCACGGCCAGCGGCGGCGCGACCGGCATCGGCACCGGCGCCGGTGGCGGTGCGGGGCGCGGATCGGGGGTGAGCCACAGCGTCACCTGGCGCACATTGCTGCGCGCCCCCTGGGACAGGTCGAGGAACAGCAGCAGATACTCCGCTTCGACGGCGCGGGTGGAGGTGATGTGCAGGAACTGGCGGCCATCGCGGCGCAGGGTCGACATACTCAGCGTCGACAGGATAGCCGGCATGGCAACGTTGGCCCCGCGGTACACATCCCGGCTCGCCATGCGCACTTGCACGGGCTGGGCCGGATCGGCCATGGAAGTGAGCTCGATGTCGGCCACCAGCGGCTGGCCGATGTACGAGCGCACGGTCGCATCGCCCAGCTCGACGGCATGCGCGCAGCTGAGCCACAGCGCGAACACGGCCGCGCCGCACGCACGCACAAGGGAAAATCGACACTGAAGCTGGGGCATAGACGACCGATATCAACAAAAAACAACAGAACACTTAACAGAACAATCAACCCGAAAGTCAGCAGGAAAACACGATAAACGCCCGGCAGACCGGCCATGGCGGGCCGAATTTATAGCCTTAGCGTAATTAACGGGCGTTGGAGTAAACTCTTTAATCCAACAGCCCATCACGACAGGATTTCTTCATGCAAACCCGCCTCGAAAAGGACAGTTTCGGCCCCATCGAAGTACCCGCGGATCAGTTATGGGGCGCCCAGACCCAGCGCTCGCTGGAGCATTTCGCCATTTCGACGGAGCGCATGGCGCCCGAGCTGATCGCCGCCCTGGCCCAGGTCAAGCGCGCCGCGGCGGCGGTGAACCGCTCGCTGGGACTGCTGCCGGCCGACAAGGCCAGCGCCATCATGGCCGCTGCCGACGAGGTGCTGGACGGACAACATCCCGGCGAGTTTCCGCTGGTGGTGTGGCAGACCGGCTCGGGCACCCAGAGCAATATGAACATGAACGAAGTGCTGGCCAACCGCGGCTCCGAGCTGATGGGTGGCGCGCGCGGCGAAGGGCGTGCGCTGCATCCGAACGACCATGTGAACCTGGGCCAGTCGTCCAACGATATTTTTCCCACCGCCATGCACGTGGCGGCGGCGCAGTCGGTGTACAAATCGCTGCTGCCGGCGCTGGCGCGCTTACGCGGCACGCTGGAGGTCAAGTCGCGCGAGTTTGCCGATATCGTCAAGATCGGCCGCACCCACCTGCAGGACGCCACCCCGCTGACCTTGGGCCAGGAATTTTCCGGCTACGTGGCGCAGCTGGAATACGCCGAACAGATCATCAAGAATGCCGGGCCGGGCCTGCTGCTGCTGGCCGCTGGCGGCACCGCCGTGGGCACGGGCCTGAACGCCCACCCGGACTTTGCGCCGCGCATCGCCGCCGAACTGGGCTCGCGCACGGCATTGAGTTTTAAGTCGTCGCCCAACAAGTTCGCCGCCCTGGCCGGGCACGACGCGCTGGTGCACACGCACGGCGCCATGAAGACGCTGGCCACGGCCTTGATGAAAATCGCCAACGACGTGCGCTGGATGGCATCCGGCCCGCGCTCGGGACTGGGCGAGATCAGCATCCCGGAAAACGAACCGGGCAGCTCCATCATGCCAGGCAAGGTCAATCCCACCCAGTGCGAAGCGCTGACCATGGTGTGCTGCCAGGTGTTCGGCAACGACGTGGCCATCACCATCGGCGGCGCGTCGGGCAACTTCGAGCTGAATGTCTTCAAGCCGATGATCGCCCATAACTTTCTGCAAAGCGCGCGCTTGCTGGCCGACGCCATGCGTTCCTTCGACGCGCATTGCGCGCATGGCATCGAACCGAACCGCGAGCGCATTGCCGAACTGATGGCGCGCTCGCTGATGCTGGTCACGGCGCTGGCGCCTCACATCGGCTACGACCGCGCGGCCCAGATCGCCAAGAAGGCGCAGCACGAAGGCACGACCTTGCGCCAGGCCGCGCTGGCGCTGGGTTTTGTGTCGGAACAGGATTTTGACAAGTGGATCGTGCCGCTGGAAATGACGCGGCCGTCACCGGTCTAGGAAGCACTGATTTATTCTGAGGGATGGGATCGACCGTGAAAAAGGCGTCCGGCAAGGCGTAAGTTCGAAGCAATAGCGAGCTATTGCGCGAATTTGCAACGCCGCAGGGCGTCTTTTCTCACGGCCGAGTCCGCCCTCATGAATTAATCAGTGCTTCCCTAGAAAGCGAAACCGTAACGCATGCCCAGCGCCAAGCCGCGCGGCGCCGACGGCGCGCCGTCGACACTGGCAACGCCGACACCGCGGGTCGGCATGACGATGGCCAGACCGGCGCTGTCGCCTTCGCGCATAAAATCGCGTACGGCCAGCCCCACGCTGGCCGCGGCCGCCGAGGCCGAGCGCATGTCGGCGAACGACGCATTGCTGCGCGCGCCCGAAGTGCGCCCGAAGGACAGCATCCCCACCACCGACACCGAGTGGTCGAGCGGGTAACCCAGCGAGACGGACGAAAAATTGGTACGGGTGGCAATGCTCCACGGCGAAGCGTCGGCCTGGTTGCGTCCCAGCAGCGGATTACTCTGGCGCAGCGCGCCGAACTTGAAGTTGGCTACCCCGCCGCCGAGCCGCTGCTCGTATTCGATGCCGGCCAGGGTGCGCACGGTCTGGGGCGAGCCCGACGGCAGCACTTCGGACAAGGCGGCCCGGCCCGACAACAGGCCCAGCCGCAAACGGCTGCCTTTCGCCATCGTCCAGGTCCAGCCCACCTTGCGCTCGTGTTGCAGGGCGGTGGGCAGCACCACCGTAACGGGCGGCGACAGTTTGAGCGGTTCCGGCTTGCGCTTGCTGTCGTCAGCCTGCTCGCGCACCTGGGCGCACACAGTCAGATGCAATGCGGTACCGCTGACAACGAGGAGGATGGACAGTTTCATGATGAGACTCCGAAGCAGCTTCTAGCTTATCACTCATTTGATCGCGGGCAACAACATTTTCGGTCCACCAAAACCGCGAACAGACGTGGTTTTCACCGGCTTCTTGTCGAACAGGTAAACTACGGTCGTGAACTGATCAGGTAATCTAGGAAAAACGTATGCAAAAAGTAAATTTCGAGCTCGCCGGCGAATTCGTCGAGCTCAATCAACTCCTCAAACTGTCGGGCTTGTGCGACAGCGGCGGCGCCGGCAAGGCCATGGTGGCCAGCGGCGTGGTGTCGGTCGACGGCAAGCGCGAGCTGCGCAAGACCGCCAAAATCCGCGCGGGGCAGATCGTGAGCGTGGGTGACGTGCGCATCAGTGTCCAGTCTGCCAGCACTGACGGCGCCTGAACTGCGCTAACGCAGTGAAAAGTTCTTGCGTTTGGGCAATAATCTTATAAGCTAGGCACAGGCGGGCAAGCTTGCTTGGCCTGATCTTGCGCGCAGACAAACACAGCAGTACTTGCTTGCTTATATTATAAGACGTCATCAACCGGTTGAAGGTGGCCGCCATGGATACCCCCGAAGATAGCCGACAGCACACCCAGGAACGACTGATCGGCGATTTGCGTCTTGTTATTGAAAACGCGGAGGAATTGCTGAAGAACACGGATCAGTACACCAATGTGTTGTACCAAAGCGCGCGCGCCAAGCTGACGCTCGCCCTGACCGCCGCCAACGAAGAACTGGCGCGTTTCGAAGAGGCCCAGCTGGCGCGCATGATCGCCGCCACCGAGGCTGCCACCCACGCCGATCCCCACAAGCACGACGAACCGAGCGGCGAAGCGCGCATCATGCGCGCCTTCCAGCGCTAGCCCTGCGCGCGGCGTCATCCGCCCTCGCGAAGGCGAGGGCCCATACCACCTCTGCACATAGCTGCCATGGGCCCTCGCCTTCGCGAGGGAAAATGCTCTCCTATTGCTTAAGCGGATACCAATCAGCACATATCCGGGCGCAGCAACACCTCCAGACCGACCCATTGCGCCAGCGCGGCGGCCACGTCGAAAGCGTCGTCGAGCCCGAATGCGGCGTCGAGAGCGTCACCCACCGTTCCCCCGTCCGCCAGCACCGCCAGCGCGGCGTAACGTGCCGGCGCCAGGGGCACCAGCTGGGTCTGCCAGCCGGGTCGCGCGCTCAGCGCCCGGCAAGCAACGTCCATTTGCGCCGGGAATTCACCGCCATGGTGGGCTTGCCACAGGTCGACCACCGCCCAATCCGATGCAAACAGCGTGCAGGCTGGATGCAGGGCGAAGCGGGCCGCCACGAAGGCATCGGGCGCCAGCGCGGCCAGCGTGGCTGCGTCCAGCGCCGGCCCATCTGGCGCATAGTGGGTGCGATGCAGCTGCCATTCCAGGCGTGCCATGTCGGGCAGGTAGGCCAGCTCGGCAACATGGGGAAACGCGCTCAGGAAAGCGGCGAAATGCTGGCCGAAGCGGTTCAGGTCGGGACTGTCCGACGGGTGCGCCATGCCGAAGGCGCGGGTAAGTGCCGTGAAGAATTCGTCGCCCACCAGCTGGCGCACCACAGGAAACGCCGCCGACAGGGTCTTGTCCCACGTCACGGTGAGGTTGCCGCGATACAAGGCCAGCCGGGTTGCGTTGTGCTCGCTGTGTTTGAAATCGGCCGCGACGCGGCTGTCCGCGTCAGGCGTGCTGTCGTTGGAATTGCCCGACCCGAACAAGGCGGCGGCGAAGCGCTGCTGGCGCTGCGCCAGCCCGTGATCGGCAGATAACGCCGGCATTGCCGCCACCGTCAGGCCGGCCAGCGCTGGCGGCGCGTGCGATGCCAGCTCGGCCGCCTTGTGCGCCTCGCCGAGCAGCACCTCGAGTTGCGGCAGATCGGTATCCCACTCGATCAGCGTGGGCACGGCGCCGAAGCGCGCCAGCGCAGCACGGTACAGGTCCCAGACCGGCTCGGCCACCGTGGCGCCGTGATGATCGATCACCGTGTGCGGCGTGACCAGATGGCCGGCCAGATGGATTTCGCCCACGCTGCCGGGCGCGATCGCGGCAATGGCTGCCAGCGCATCCTCGCCGTGATTGCATTGATTGACGTACAGGTTGTTCACGTCCAGCAGCAGGGCGCAACCGCTGCGGCGCGCCAGGGCGGCCATGAACTCGGCCTCGCTCATGGCGTCGTCGCGGTAGCGCAAATAGGTCGAGACATTCTCCAGCAGAATCTGCCGGCCCAGCGCTTCCTGCACCTGCTCCACCCGCTGCACCAGCAGTTCCAGCGCGGCGCCGGACAGCGGCAGGGGCAGCAGGTCGTTGAGATGGCGGTCGTCGGTGGCGCTCCAGCACAAGTGCTCGGACACCAGCGCCGGCTCGACCCGCTGCACCAGCTCGCGCACGCGCGCCAGATGGTCGAGCGAGAAGCCGCGCGCGGAACCCAGGCCGAGTCCGACGCCGTGCAGGCTGAACGGATAGTCGCGCCGCAAGGCGGTCAGCACGTGCCAGTCCCAGCCGGAACGGTCGAGGAAGTTTTCGGTGTGCACTTCGAGCCAGTCCACGCGCGGACGCTGCGCGAGGAACTGGCGGTAATGCGGCGCGCGCAAGCCGATGCCTGTGCCCAGGCTCAGAGACATGGCGCGCTGTGAATAGTGCGGGGAAGGCGACGGCGCCGGATTACTTGGCCGCAGGCGCGGTCAGCTTGCCGCCGGCCTTTTCGCAGGTGCCCTTGGCGACGAACTTCCATTCTTCGGCCATGTTGTCGGTCTTGGCCTGGCCGGAGCACGAGTGCGCCGCCGTGCCGCAGTCGTTCTGGCCGGCCTTGGCGATGCCGTAGCATTTCTCTTTGTCGCCTTTGGCGGCGCCCATGGCTGGCTCGGCAGCGGACGCGGTGGCGGCGCCGGTGGCGCAAACTGCGGCGAGCGCGGCGGCGATCAAGGCTTGACGTTGATTCATGGGTTATCTCCTGGTAAGTTCAAATGGGGCGGTACGAGCTCCAATTGTAGACCGGGCAGACAGCAGTCAGGGGCGCGCGAGGCGGAAAAACCCCGCGGCATTTGTAACAAGATGTGGGCTTAGGCCTTGGTGTTGATGGTGTTGCCCAAGTGCGCCGGCAGGTTGGGCACGCTCGGCACCGCCTTGATGGCGTCGATCAGCTGGGTGGCCTGGACGCTTTCGATGTTCTGCGCCAGCTTCAGGATGGCAATATCGACCTCCTGGCGGGTGCCGGTGTTGGCGATACTGGTTGCTACCTTGGCAATTGATGAGACATCCATGACGCCCTCCGTAGTGAGTCTGATCCCTTGGTTACGGCAGCAGCGGCGCTAACTTGAGGGCGCCGCCCCGGTTTGTGCCAGGATATTTGCACGCAGCCAGGCCAGCACGGCTTCCGGCGCATTCAGGTCCAGCCAGACGGTCGCCGCGGCAAGGCCTGCGGGACGGGGCGCGTCCGACGCCACCGCCACGATGTGGGCGTCGTCCGGATACAGGGCCGGCTGGCCCAGCGACGGGCGATGCACCTCCAGCTTGGGCATGGGCTCCCACTTGTAGCCCTCGACCAGGGTCAGGTCGGCCGGCGCCAGCCGGGCCAGGTGGTCGGCCAGCACCGGTTCGGTGGCGCCGCGCAGCTCGCGCATGATCGCGGTGCGAAACGGCGAGGCGATCATCACTTCGGCAGCGCCGGCCATGCGCAGACGCGCGCTGTCCTTGTGGGGCGGTTCCAGCAGGATGTCGTGGTGGCTGTGCTTGACCACATTGACGCGCGCGCCGCCGGCGGCCAGCTGGGCGACGAGGTATTCCAGCAGCGTGGTCTTGCCGCTGCCGGACCAGCCGACCACACCGAGTATCTTGTGCATGCGCGGCCTCCACCGTCATTGTAAGAACGGCATTATACAAACCGCCACGCGATCAGTACGGAACGCGGTAGCGAAAGCCGCGGTAATTCATCACGGCGGCCTTGGGCAGCAGCTTTTCCAGCGTCAGGCCGGGGGCGACCTCCTCGCCTTCGTGGCGTAGCACTTTGTCGATCAACAGCAGACGGTCGGCCGGATTTTTCGAGTACATGTAGCCGCCGAAAACCACTTGCGGCAGCTCGCGCTGTACCGCGTCGGGCAGGCTTTGCTGGGTCGGGTAACTGTCTTCGGCGGGAGGCGTGCCAAGTGGCGCTTCGGCCCGCGCGGAGGCGGGTTTTGGGGCGACGCTGGCTGGCGCTGGCGCCGCTTTTTCTACAACCGGGGCTTTTGCCAGCGCGGGTGTGGCCGGTACGGGTGCGGGAACGGGTGCAGGAGCAGGAGCCGGCGGAGGCGTGACCATCGCGGGCAGCATCTCTGGCGAGGCCGGCGCGGGTACCGCGGCAGTCACGGCTACCGCCGGCGCGGTCAGCACCACCGCCGACGGTGCGGGCGCCGGCGCGGCCACGGGCGCGGAGCGCCACACATACGCGGCGATGGCGCCCGCCCCGAGCAAGGCAACGCCAAGCGCGGCCAGCATGGGAACGCGGCCCCTGCCCTCGCCCGCGCTGCCAGCCGGCGCGATCGTCATGGTGTGGACGGTCGGCGCGCTGCCCAGCTGGCGTTCGGCCTGCGCCTTCTTGAGCGCTTCGAGAATGTACGACATCTATTTGGTCCCCGGTGCGGTGGTGGCCAGCAGGCGCGGCTCGGCCACGCCGGTGAGCTGATTGAGGCGCATGTACGTGCGTGGCCCGGCGACGCCGTCGGCCTTGAGGCCTTGTGCAGCCTGGAACTTGCGCAGGCGCGCCTGCAAGGCCGCGTCCAGCGCCAGCCCGGCGGCCGGGGCGCTCTGGCCATCGAGCTTGGCCAGGCCGGCGGCGATCCAGTCCACATCGGCGCCACGGCCGGCGCCGGCGATCTGTTCGCGGAACGATGGCGGCGCCTTCCAAAACGTGGTTAGCGCGCCGTCGAAACGGGTGGCCAGCGCGGCGATCGGCAAGGTGTGGCTCTTGCCGCTGGCGCTGAGCGTGACGTTCTGCTGGTCCATGGCGGTGATGATGGCGTAGCCCACCGACGCGCCATCGCGCAGGGTGACCACGGCCGGCCGGTTGAGCAGGCGCAGGTCGTACAAACCGCCCTTGCCCTGATGGCAGCGCAGACCGAGCCGGAACGCCTGGGTGCAGGCGTCGCCGTCTGGCAGCGGCTGTTCCCACAGGGTGGCGAGCTGGCGCAACGCGTCCTGTTCGGTCTCCAGCACCATCGGCGCCGGTGTGGCTGCGGCCGCAGGCGCCGCGGCGCGCGCGCCAGCCGATGCGGGCGCCGTAGCCGATGCGGGCACGGCAGCGGTGGAAGCATCGGCGCCTGGAGCCGCGGCGGTCGGCGCTGGCTGGCGCAATGCTGCGCCCGCGGGCCGGGTGGCTGCGGGCTGCGGCATCAGATGCCAGGCCGCTGCACTGAGCGCCGCGCCGCCGGCCAGCGCCAGCAGCGC
>CALRYE020000117.1:0-20350 GCA_943372275.1 Janthinobacterium lividum | reverse complement strand
CACTCCGACCACCTGGCTCAACACCCCGGCCTGATCCTGCAGCGAGCCGGCCGCTGCCGCAGCTTCCTCGACGAGTGCCACGTTCTGCTGGGTGATCGCGTCCATCTGGCTGATGGCCTGATGGATCTGGTCCAGCCCCGAGGTCTGCTCCTGGCTGGCCTGGGTGATCTCGCCCATGATGTCGGTCACGCGCTGAATGCTGGTGACGATCTCTTTCATCGTCACGCCGGCCTGATCGACCAGACGCGCGCCGCTGTCGACCTTGCCGACCGAGTCGCCGATCAGTTCCTTGATCTCCTTGGCCGCACCCGCCGAGCGCTGGGCCAGATTGCGCACTTCCGACGCCACCACCGCAAAGCCGCGCCCCTGCTCGCCCGCCCGCGCCGCTTCCACGGCGGCGTTCAGGGCCAGGATGTTGGTCTGGAACGCGATGCCGTCGATGACGGCGATAATGTCGACGATCTTGCGCGACGACTCATTGATCGAGCCCATGGTTGCCACCACCTGCGATACCACTTCGCCGCCGCGCACAGCCACTTCCGACGCCGAAACGGCCAGCTGGTTGGCCTGACGCGCATTGTCCGCATTCTGGCGCACGGTGCTGGTCAGTTCTTCCATCGACGAGGCGGTCTGCTCCAGCGAGCCGGCCTGCTCGCCGGTGCGCTGCGACAGGTCCATGTTACCGGCGGCGATCTGGCTCGAGGCGCTGGAAATGGTGTCGGTACTGGTGCGCACTTCGGCGACGATGCCGGCCAGGTTGGCGCGCATCTTACCCAGGGCGGCTAGCAGCATGCCGATCTCATTGTCGTTGTGCGACTCGATCCGGCCCGTCAGGTCGCCTTCGGCAACCCGGGTGGCGATCGCGGTTGCCTGGCTGAGGGGCTGCGAAATCGTGCGCAGCATCAGCGCGCCCACGGCGATACACACCACAACCGCCAGGGCCAGCGTGCCGACCATGATCCACATGGTATGTTCCAGGCTGGTCTTGACATTCGCTTCGTTGGCGGCCGTGCTCTTGGCCGAACCCTCGGTCAGCGCGGCCAGCGCCACGTCGCCGATCCGGTACGACGGATTGATTTTTTTGATCAGCACCGTCTCGGCACCGTCCCAGTTGCCCGCCTTGATGGCATCGCTTGCAGCTTTGATGTGCGCCAGCCCCAAGCCGTCGCTCTTGGCATACCACTCGTCGGCCAGGCGCTTTTCATCGGGCGTGCGGATCGACGCCTGATATTTGGTCCAGTTAGCGGCCGCGCGGGCGAGCACCGTGTCGATCTGGGTGTAATGGACCGTCAGCGGGTGATCGTGCAGCTGCGACCATGCGAACGCGGGATTGTGCTGCAACGCCTGCAAAATCTGGCTGCGGCCCAGCTCCATGTCGAGGCGGATCGCGGTCTGGTCGGTGGTGTTTTTCTGGTCCACCAGCGACACGGTTTTGATCAGATCCACGGAGCGGTCCGCGCCGTACAGGCCCATCCCGCCCACCATCAGCATCAGGGCGACCAGCAGCCCGAGGGCCGAGATCACCAGCGTTTTAATCTTCAAATTGTCAAACATGCTTTGCTCCTGTTATGAATAGCGTACCGCTTGTCGTGTACCGCTTGTCGTGTACTGCTTATCGTGTACTGCTCGTCGTGTACTGCTCGTGGCGTACTGCTCGTGGCGTACTGGTGAACGGTCAGCCTGGTCGGCCGGCGCCCAGATGGTGGGTTTGAAAAAAACGGTGTATCCCTTCGCGCAGTTCTTCGACCCTGTCGAATTCAACATACGTGACATCGGCCAGATCTTCCAGCTCCCTGATCAACGTGGTCTTGATTGGTGCGCCTTTCCACACCAAAAACAACACTGGCGTACAGCGCCCCTTGAAGATGTGATAACTCAGCTCGAAGGCGCTGCTTTCACTCATGCCGACGCGGATGTTGATCATCGCGTCGGCCTGGTCCAGCAGCTGCAATCGGTGGTCGCGGAAGTTCTTCGGCGTGAACGGCTTACCCTGCTCGCGCTCGAACGACTGCTTGAACGTCAGCGCGCTTTCCGCGTGTATGCCGGTCAGATAATCGAAGGGATACGGCGCCCCGTTGGCGCTGTCGATCAGCAGCATGATCTCGCTGATCATGCGCTGCTGGTCGGCGTCGGACTCGGTGAACGGCTGGCGAATGAACAGCTTGACGGCCTGTTCGCCAACGGTGCGCACGCGGACATGGTCGCGCCGCTCGGGCAGCTCGGTCGCCGCGGCAGCTACGTCCGCGTCCGACAAGGCCGGGCGCCCCGCGCACGGTGGCGCTTCCAGCGCGGGGCTATGCAGCGCGCGTAGCGAATACAGGCCGTAGCTGTCGATGTGACGGATGCCTTCCAGCGCCGCCTCGCCGCCTGCGATGGTGGTGTAGAACGGCGCACCGGATGCCAGGACGGCCACCCGCAGCCAGCGCGAGGCCATGATGGCGGTGCGCTTTTCATCCACGGTGAGTACCACCAGCGCGATTTCCTTGCGGGCCAACAGCAGCGTGACTTCGGCGTCGTCCACCGTCACCACGGGTATGCCGGCAGCTTCGATGACGATGGCCGTCACGCAGCTGGCGCAGATGGCAAAGCCGGCCGCGTCGAACTGACGGGCCAATGCCACCGCGCGGGCCTGATCGCTGCGCTTGACGCGCATGAACACGCGGCCGCTGCGCGGCAGGCGCACGGAAGCGGCCAGCTGGGACTTGTAGAACGCCTCGCCGAAGGTCGCTCCCACGCCCATGACTTCGCCGGTCGATTTCATCTCCGGGCTCAGGATGGTGTCCACGCCGGGGAACTTCGCAAACGGGAACACCGACTCCTTGACGCTGAAGTACGGCGGAATCACCTCGCGCGTGACGCCCTGGCTGGCCAGCGACTGGCCGGCCATGCAGCGCGCCGCGATTTTCGCCAGCGGCAGGCCGGTCGCTTTGGACACGAACGGCACCGAGCGCGAGGCGCGCGGGTTTACTTCCAGCACATAGATGGTGTCGTGGGTACGCCCGTCGACCTTGTTCTGCTGGATCGCGAACTGCACGTTCATCAGGCCGACCACATTCAGACCACGGGCCATGCAGGCGGTCTGACGCTTGATTTCCTCGATGGTTTTCTGCGACAGCGAATACGGCGGCAGTGAACAGGCCGAGTCGCCCGAGTGCACGCCGGCCTGCTCGATGTGCTCCATCACGCCGCCGATGACGACGTCGACGCCGTCGGAGACGCAGTCGACATCGCACTCGATGGCGTCGTTCAGGAAGCGGTCCAGCAGCACGGGCGAATCGTGCGACACCTTGACGGCCTCGCGCATGTAGCGTTCCAGGTCGGCCCGCTCATGGACGATCTCCATGGCGCGCCCGCCCAGCACGTACGACGGCCGCACCACCAGCGGATAGCCGATCTCCTCGGCCAGGCGCACCGCATCCGCCTCGGTGCGGGCGGTGCGGTTTTGCGGCTGGCGCAGGTCCAGCGCGTGCAGCAGCTGCTGGAAGCGCTCGCGGTCTTCGGCCGCGTCGATCATGTCGGGCGAGGTGCCGATGATGGGCACGCCCGCCTTTTCCAGCGACAGCGCCAGTTTCAGCGGCGTCTGGCCGCCGTACTGGACGATCACGCCGACCGGTTTTTCCAGTGCGACGATTTCCAGCACGTCTTCCAGGGTCAGCGACTCGAAGTACAGCCGGTCGGAGGTGTCGTAATCGGTCGAGACGGTTTCGGGATTGCAGTTGACCATGATGGTCTCGTAGCCATCCTCGCGCAGCGCCATGGCGGCATGTACGCAGCAGTAGTCGAACTCGATACCCTGGCCGATGCGGTTCGGGCCACCGCCCAGCACCATAATCTTCTTGCGATCGCTCGGCTCGGCCTCGCACTCGCTGTCGTAGGTCGAGTACATATACGCGGTACGGGTGGAAAATTCGGCGGCGCAGGTGTCGACCCGCTTGTACACCGGACGCACGTTCAATGCATGGCGCCTGGCGCGCACGGCGTCTTCATGCACGTTGAGCAGCGCGGCGATGCGGCGGTCGCCGAAGCCCTGCTGCTTAAGCTTGCGCAGCACCGGCTCGTCCAGCGCGTCCAGAGTCTGGGTCTCCAGCCACAGCTCGACTTCGACCAGGTCCTGGATCTGCGCCAGGAACCACGGGTCGATGAACGAGATGCGCTGCACTTCCTCCAGGCTGAAACCCTGGGCAAAAGCGTCGCCCACGTACCAGATGCGCTCCGGCCCCGGCGCGCCCAGCTCCTGCTCGATCACGTCGCGCCCGGAATGCTTGCGGCGCAGGCCATCGACGCCCACGTCCAGCCCGCGCAGCGCCTTCTGGAACGACTCCTGGAAAGTGCGGCCCATGGCCATCACCTCGCCCACCGATTTCATTTGCGTGGTCAGGCGCTCGTCGGCGCCGGGGAATTTTTCGAACGCGAAGCGGGGAATCTTGGTGACGACGTAGTCGATCGACGGCTCGAACGAGGCCGGCATGGCGCCGCCGGTGATCTCGTTGCTCAGTTCATCGAGCGTAAAACCGACCGCCAGCTTGGCGGCGATGCGCGCGATCGGAAAGCCGGTCGCCTTCGATGCCAGCGCCGACGAGCGCGATACGCGCGGGTTCATCTCGATGACGATCATGCGCCCGTCGGCCGGATTGACGGCGAATTGCACGTTCGAGCCGCCCGTGTCGACGCCGATTTCGCGCAGCACGGCCAGCGAGGCGTTGCGCATGATCTGGTATTCCTTGTCCGTGAGCGTCTGGGCCGGCGCCACGGTGATCGAGTCGCCCGTGTGCACGCCCATCGGATCGAGGTTCTCGATCGAGCAGACGATGATGCAGTTGTCCTTCTTGTCGCGCACCACCTCCATTTCGAATTCCTTCCAGCCGATCAGCGATTCCTCGATCAGCAGTTCGGAGGTGGGCGACAGTTCCAGGCCGCGCGAGCAGATGGTGGTGAACTGCAGTTCGTCGTAGGCGATGCCGCCGCCGCTGCCGCCCATGGTGAACGACGGGCGGATGATCACGGGGAAGCCCAGCTTGGCCTGCTCCGCCCATGCTTCGGCCATGCTGTGGGCCACGCCCGAGCGCGCCGAGCCGAGACCGATTTTGGTCATCGCATCCTTGAACTTGGAGCGGTCTTCGGCCTTGTCGATGGCTTCGGGCGTGGCCCCGATCAGTTCCACGTTGTGCCGGGCCAGCACGCCGTTGCGGTGCAGGTCGAGCGCGCAGTTCAGCGCGGTCTGGCCGCCCATGGTGGGCAAAATCGCATCCGGCTTTTCGGTGGCGATGATGCGCGCCACGACTTCCCACTGGATCGGCTCGATGTAGGTGACGTCGGCCATGTCCGGGTCGGTCATGATGGTGGCCGGATTACTGTTGACCAGAATGACCTTGTAGCCTTCTTCGCGCAGAGCCTTGCAAGCCTGGGCGCCCGAGTAGTCGAACTCGCAGGCCTGGCCGATGACGATCGGGCCGGCGCCGATGATCAGGATGCTGTCGATGTCTGAACGCTTAGGCATTGCGTACCTCCATCAGGCCGATGAACTTGTCGAACAGTCCCGACAGATCGTGCGGGCCGGGCGAGGCTTCCGGGTGGCCCTGGAAGCAGAACGCCGGCTTATCAAGCCGGGCGAAGCCCTGCAGCGAGCCGTCGAACAGCGACACGTGCGTGACGCGGCAATTGGCCGGCAGCGACTCCGCATCGACCGCAAAGCCGTGGTTCTGCGATGTGATCATTACCTGACCGCTGTCGAGGTCCTGCACCGGATGGTTGGCGCCGTGATGTCCGAATTTCATTTTGAGTGTCCGTGCGCCCGAAGCGAGCGCCATGATTTGATGGCCGAGGCAGATGCCGAAAGTGGGGATGCCGCGCTCGATGACGGCTTGCGCGGCGGCGATGGCGTAGTCGCACGGTCCGGGGTCGCCCGGTCCGTTGGACAGGAACACCCCGTCCGGGTCGAGGGCGAAGATGTCGGCGGCGCTGGACTGGGCCGGCAGCACCGTCACCTTGCAGCCGCGCTGGGCCAGCATGCGCAGGATGTTGGTCTTGACGCCGAAGTCCAGCGCGACCACGTGAAAGCGCGGCGCGGTCTGCGTGCCGAAACCGGCGCCCAGGGTCCACTCGGTGCCGGTCCATTCATACGCCTTTCTGACCGAGACCACGCGCGCCAGGTCCATGCCGTTCAGGCCCGCAAAGCTGCGCGCCAGGGCGACGGCTTGTTCGGCCGTTGCGCCCACCGCGATGGCGCCGTTCTGGGCGCCCTTCTCGCGCAGGATGCGGGTCAGCTTGCGCGTGTCGATACCGGCGATGGCCACGATGCCCTGCTGTTTCAGGTACGCGGACAGGGCCACGGCCGAACGGAAGTTCGACGCCAGCAGCGGCAGGTCCTTGATCACCAGGCCGGCCGCGTGCGCGCGCGGCGACTCGCCATCCTCGGCGTTGATGCCGGTGTTGCCGATGTGGGGATAGGTCAGCGTGACGATCTGGCGCGTGTAGCTCGGATCGGTCAGGATCTCCTGATACCCCGTCATCGAGGTATTGAAGACGACTTCGCCGGCGCTGTGGCCGTCGGCGCCGATGGAAAAGCCGGAAAATGTGGTGCCGTCGGCCAGTGCCAGAATCGCGGGCAGTCCTGCACCGGCGGCGCGTTCAAGTGGGTGCTTCATGTGGTCTCCAGGCGGTCTGTATGTGCGCTGCCGCGGCGCGCGCGCAGGCGATCCGCATCGCATGGCAAACCCACGAAAGGCCCGCTGCAACGCGTCGGAACTTACGATACAGGAGCACCGGATGGTGCCACAAGGAAATAAAGTAGTAACGTAAACGTGACTTTCAAAAGTGTCGTAATTTCGACTAATAGTCACACTATCTCTCTGAGAGCCGTGCCAGCTTGGCTAGCCTATTTAACCATTCGTTACATTTCAGGGGATTCTCACCGGGCGTTGGCGCCACCCATCCGGCTTGCGGCGCTGGCGTATCGGAGGCGCTTGCACGATAATGTCGGCTCGCTATATTGAGAGGAGTTTTCCGTGCCCCAGATCACCCTTATCGTTGCCGTGGACGCTGCCGGCGGCATCGGCGCCGACAACAAGATGCCCTGGCACCTGCCGGAAGACCTGGCCCACTTCAAGCGCCTCACGTCCGGGCATCCGATTGTCATGGGCCGCAAAACGTTCGACTCGATCGGCCGCGCGCTGCCGAACCGCCGCAATATCGTCGTCACCCGTAACGCCGACTTGCAGCATGACGGCGTCGAGCGCGCCGCGTCGCTGCACGAGGCGCTGGCGCTGTGCGGCGAGACGCCCGTATTCGTCATCGGCGGCGGGCAGATTTTTGCCGAGGCGCTGCCGCTGGCGCAGACCATCGAGCTCACGCAGATCGACAGGGACTTCGGCTGCGACACGTTTTTTCCGCCTTTTGAGCGCAGCGCATGGCACGAGACGGCGCGCTCGCCGCAGCACTCGGAAGCGAACGGTTTTGATTACACTTTCATGACATTGCGCCGCCCTGCAGCGGCCTGAACGATCGAGTAATATAGGGCGCGCCAGGCGTCCCGGCACGCAGCGGGCGGGCATGGCGCGACACTGTGCTCAGCCGTGCGACAGCCGAGCCAGCTTGTAGATACTCTAGCAAAAGTTTTTTCACCGGACCGCCGCCATTTCTGCGAAAATCCGCATCTTATTTTATCGGTGCCGTGAGCGGCGCCCCACCTGCGAGGGTGCGGGCTGCCACCACGGCGCTTCGCTTTGGAGACTTCCATGAAATTCCGCTTCCCCATCGTCATCATCGACGAGGACTTCCGTTCCGAGAACACCTCCGGCCTGGGCATTCGCGCATTGGCCGCCGCAATGGAAAAGGAAGGCATGGAAGTGCTGGGCCTGACCAGTTACGGCGACCTGTCGCAGTTCGCGCAGCAGCAGTCGCGCGCGTCGGCGTTCGTGCTGTCGATCGACGATGAAGAATTCGGCGGCGGTTCGATCGCCGAGACCGATTCGGCGCTGATCGCCCTGCGCGCGTTTATCAAGGAAATCCGCCACAAGAACTCGGACATCCCGATCTATATCTATGGCGAGACGCGCACGTCGCGCCACATCCCGAACGACATCCTGCGCGAGCTGCATGGCTTCATTCACATGTTCGAGGACACCCCGGAATTCGTCGCGCGCCACATCATCCGCGAAGCCAAATCCTACCTCGACGGCCTGGCGCCACCGTTCTTCCGTGCGCTGGTCAACTACGCCAACGACGGCTCGTATTCGTGGCACTGCCCCGGCCACTCCGGCGGCGTGGCGTTCCTGAAGTCGCCGATCGGCCAGATGTTCCACCAGTTCTTCGGCGAGAACATGCTGCGCGCCGACGTCTGCAACGCCGTCGAAGAACTCGGCCAGCTGCTCGACCACACGGGTCCCGTGGCCAAGTCCGAGCGCAACGCCGCGCGCATCTTCAACGCCGACCACTGCTACTTCGTCACCAACGGCACCTCGACCTCCAACAAGATGGTCTGGCACTCCACCGTGGCGCCGGGCGACATCGTCGTGGTCGACCGCAACTGCCACAAGTCGATTCTGCACTCGATCATCATGTGCGGCGCGATTCCCGTGTTCCTGATGCCGACCAGGAATCACCTGGGCATCATCGGCCCGATCCCGCTGGAAGAGTTCACGCCCGAATCGATCGCCCGTAAGATCGAAGCCAATCCGTTCGCGCGCGAAGCGAAGAACAAGAAGCCGCGCATCCTGACCATTACCCAGTCGACCTACGACGGCGTGGTGTACAACGTCGAGACGCTGCGCGAAATGTTGGACGGTAAGATCGACACCCTGCACTTCGACGAAGCATGGCTGCCGCACGCCACCTTCCACGACTTCTACAAGAACATGCACGCCATCGGCAAGGACCGTCCGCGCGCCAAGGAGTCGATGATCTTCTCGACCCAGTCGACCCACAAGCTGCTCGCGGGCCTGTCGCAGGCCTCGCAGGTGCTGGTGCGCGAATCGGAAACCGTCAAGCTGGATCAGGATGCCTTCAACGAGGCCTATCTGATGCACACCTCGACGTCGCCGCAGTACTCCATCATCGCTTCGTGCGACGTGGCCGCGGCCATGATGGAAGCGCCAGGCGGCACCGCGCTGGTGGAAGAATCGATTCTCGAAGCGCTGGACTTCCGCCGCGCCATGAAGAAGGTCGACGAGGAATTCGGCATGGACTGGTGGTTCCAGGTCTGGGGCCCGGACAGCTTCTCCGAAGAAGGCATCGGGACCCAGGACGACTGGATGATACGTGCCGAGGACGACTGGCACGGCTTCGGCAACCTGGCCAAGGGCTTCAACATGCTGGACCCGATCAAGGCTACGGTGGTGACACCCGGCCTGACGCTGGACGGCGTGTTCGGCGACTCCGGCATTCCGGCCTCGATCGTGACCAAGTACCTGGCCGAACACGGCGTGATCATCGAGAAGTGCGGCCTGTACTCGTTCTTCATCATGTTCACCATCGGGATCACCAAGGGCCGCTGGAACACGCTGGTCACGGCGCTGCAGCAGTTCAAGGACGACTACGACAAGAACCAGCCGATGTGGCGCATCCTGCCGGAATTCGCCGCAGCCAACCCGCGCTACGAAGCGATGGGCCTGCGCGACCTGTGCCAGCAGATCCACGACTTCTACAAGGCCTACGACGTGGCGCGCCTGACCACGGAAATGTACCTGTCCGACATGATCCCGGCCATGAAGCCGTCCGACGCGTTCGCCAAGATGGCGCACCGCGAAATCGAACGCGTGGCGATCGAGGACCTGGAAGGCCGCATCACGGCGATTCTGCTGACGCCTTATCCACCGGGTATTCCACTGCTGATCCCGGGCGAGCGCTTCAACAAGACCATCGTCGACTACCTGCGCTTCGCGCGCGACTTCAACGAGCGCTTCCCCGGCTTCGAGACCGACGTGCACGGCCTGGTCAAGCGCGAAGTGGACGGCAAGCGCGGCTACTTCGTCGACTGCGTGCGTCTGGGCGACTGAGTAGCAACCTGACATCGACCCGGGCGGCACCCGGGTCGGCAGCGGGTCGACATTAAAAAAAAGGAACCCGCGCGGTTCCTTTTTTACGCGCTGGTGTTCGTGGCCCGTCGCTCGCCAGCGTTTTTTGCCAACCTGCTGATTATTTTTCATAAGTGTGTGCATCCCGCGCGCTGCCGATTTACGATGCTGTCACTATGAGAAAAATCGCCATCACCCTCGCTGTTGCCCTATCCTTTATCCTTCCCCCGCTGTGCCATGCCCAGACCGGCGCCGCCCTGACCCTCTGGTACGACAAACCGGCCAAGGACTGGAACGAGGCGCTGGCCATCGGCAACGGCCGCCTTGGCGCCATGGTGTATGGCCGCGCCGCCGACGAGATCATCCAGCTCAATGAGCAGACCTTGTGGACGGGCGGTCCGGTCAACCACAATCCGAATCCGGACGCGCTCAAGTACCTGCAGCCGGTGCGCACCGCGCTGTTTAACGACGATGCGGCAGGCGCGGTCGACCTGCTCAAGAAGATGCAGGGTCCCGACACCCAGATCTACCAGCCGCTGGGCGACCTGCTGATCCGGCAGAAGCTGGACGGCGAGGTGAGCAACTACCGCCGTCAGCTCGATATCGGCTCGGCCGTCGCGCTGACCCGCTTCGACGTCAAGGGGGTGCACTACGAGCGCGAAGTGTTCGTCTCCGCGCCCGACCAGGTGATCATGCTGCGCCTGACCGCGAGCCAGGCGGGCGCGCTGAACTTCGATCTGGCCAACCAGCATGAACTGGCCTTCACCCCGACCGTCGAAGGCGGACGCGAACTGGTGCAGAGCGGCCAGGCGCGCATCGACAACGACGCCAAGGGCGACTTCAAGCATATCGAGTACATAGACCCCAGCGGTTGCCAGGGCATGCGCTACC
Source organism: Janthinobacterium lividum (assembly GCA_943372275.1). Taxonomy (GTDB): domain Bacteria; phylum Pseudomonadota; class Gammaproteobacteria; order Burkholderiales; family Burkholderiaceae_D; genus Telluria_A; species Telluria_A lividum_A. Next base: position 9,449 of record CALRYE020000117.1, on the reverse strand, counting down.
AGTGGCGCACCAGGATCATCGCCAACGACGGCGCCGTCGTGCCAGGCACCGGCAGGCTTGGTATCCGCGGCGCCACCCGGGTGGTGCTGGCCGTGTCGGCAGCGACCAGCTTCAACGGCATCGACAAATGCCCCGGCAAGCATGGCAAGGACGAAGCCGCCGAGGCGCGCAAGTATCTCGCCGCGCTCGGTGCGTCCAGCTACGATCAGCTCAAGGCGCGCCACGTGGCCGACTATCGGCGCTACTTCGACCGGGTGGCCATCGAGCTCACCACCAAAGACGTGCCGGACCTGCCGATCGACGAGCGCCTCAAGCGCTACAAGAGCGGCGCGGCCGACCCGAATCTGGAAGCGCTGTACTTCCAGTTCGGCCGCTATCTGCTGATATCGTCGTCGCGTCCGGGCGGCTTTCCCGCCAATCTGCAAGGGGTATGGAACGCCAGCATCCGTCCCGCCTGGCGCAGCAACTACACCACCAACATCAACCTGCAGATGAATTACTGGCCGGCGGAGATGACCAATCTGACCGAGATGACCGATCCGCTGATCGCCCACATCGGCCGCATGGCAGCCAATGGCACGCACACGGCGAAGAACTACTACAACATGCGCGGCTGGGCGGTGCATCACAACTCGGATCTGTGGGCGCAAACCAGCCCGGTGGGCGAAGGCACGGGCGACCCGAAGTGGGCCAACTGGTCGCTGGGTAGTCCGTGGCTGGCGCAGCACCTGTATGAGCACTACCGTTTCACGGGCGACAAAGCTTACCTGCGCAAGGTGGCCTATCCGCTGATGAAGAGCGCCGCCGCGTTTTCGCTCGACTGGCTGGTGGAAAAGGACGGCAAGCTGGTGACGGCGCCGTCGACGTCGCCCGAGAACACCTATCTGCATCCAAAGGGCTTCAAGGCGGCGGTGACGATCGCGTCGGCCATGGACATGGAGATCATCTGGGACCTGTTCACCAACGTGATCGACGCGGCCAAGGTGCTGGGCGTCGATCAGGCATTCGCGCGCGAACTGGAGAACAAGCGCGCGCTGCTGGTGCCGCTGCAGGTCGGCAGAAAAGGCAACCTGGTCGAGTGGAACGGCGACTGGGAAGACGAAGATCCGCAGCACCGCCATGTGTCGCATCTGTTCGGGCTGCACCCGGGCCGGCAGATTTCACCACTGCTCGAGCCGAAGTTCGCCGATGCGGCGCGCAAGACGCTGGAAGTGCGCGGCGACGACGGCACCGGCTGGAGCAAGGCGTGGAAGGTTAACTTCTGGGCACGGCTGCTCGATGGCGACCACGCCTACAAGGTGTACCAGGAGCTGCTGAAGAATTCGACGATGAACAACCTGTTCGACACACACCCGCCGTTCCAGATCGACGGCAACTTCGGGGGCACGTCCGGCGTGGGCGAAATGCTGCTGCAAAGCCATCTGAGCGACGTTCACCTGCTCCCTGCCCTGCCCGCCGCGTGGCCGGCCGGCAAGGTCAGCGGCATGGTGGCACGCGGCGCATTCGTTGTATCCATGGAATGGAACGAGGGTCGCCTGCGCGGCGCCACGCTGACCTCGCGCGCCGGCGACCCGGTGGTATTGCGCAGTACGGAAAAGCTAGCGGTCACCGGGGCAAAAGCCAGCGTCACTACCCAGCAGATCGCGGGCAAGACGTTTTACCTGACCTCGTTTGCCACGCGAAAAGGCCAGACCTATTCCTTGCGCGCGAAATAGTTGCCAGAAACACATGGCCCAGGGCCCTAATAGAAAACCTTAGGCTTTCGGCAACGTCACGCCATGCTGGCCCTGGTATTTGCCGCCGCGGTCTTTATACGACGTTTCGCACACTTCGTCACTCTCGAAGAACAGCACCTGCGCACAGCCCTCGCCGGCGTAGATCTTGGCCGGCAGCGGCGTGGTATTCGAAAATTCCAGCGTCACGTAGCCTTCCCATTCCGGCTCGAACGGCGTCACGTTGACGATGATGCCGCAGCGCGCGTAGGTCGACTTACCCAGGCAGACCGTCAGCACGTTACGGGGAATGCGGAAGTATTCGATCGTGCGCGCCAGCGCGAACGAGTTCGGAGGAATGATGCACACGTCGCTCTTGATGTCCACGAACGAATTCGAATCGAAGTTCTTCGGGTCGACGATGGTGCTGTTGATGTTCGTGAAAATCTTGAATTCGTCGGCGCAGCGGATGTCGTAGCCGTACGACGAGGTACCGTAGGAGATGATTTTGCGGCCGTCGATTTCGCGCACCTGCTGGGGTTCGAACGGTTCGATCATGCCGGTGGCTTCGGCCGTGCGGCGGATCCATTTGTCGCTTTTGATAGTCATCGCGGGGTCTTTCGAAGTGATGTCGCAAGAATGAAATTTTCCGCGATTTTACGCGAATCCCAGCCCGCGTTGTACTTCCACGTTGTAATTCAGTTATGCGATTCCTGTGGCAGCGCCCGCGCTACTGCCCCAGCAGTCGCGCGATCATCTCACGGGTGAGCTGCGCCGTCAGCGCCGGCGACTCCATGGGGAACAGGTGCGTGCCTGCGATGGAGGTGAAATTCGGTCCCACCAGGCGCCGCGTGGCGTCCATCCCTGCCTGACGCAGCTCGGCCGAATCGGTGCCGCCGATGAAGCCCACCGGCACCGGAAAGCTGCCCTTGGTGAGCGCGCCCATGTGATGCGGCAGTCCGTTATAGATCTCGGTCTCGACCTCGCGCGAAAAACGCAGCTGCACGCCCTCCTCGTGCGCTTCCAGCCCATGCTCCAGATAGTCGTCCAGCACCCCGGGGGCGAAGGCGGCGAACATCGGCTTGGCGATGAAGTGCGCGTGGGCCGCTTCGCGCGTGGGCCAGACATTGCGGCGCTTTTCCGAAAAGCGTCCGGGCGAGACGCGGTGCCCCCAGCCCTGCAGCTTGGCCATGCGCCACAGCGCCGCGCGCCATCCCGCCACCACCGGCGAATCGAGCATCACCACGCAGCGCACCAGGTCCGGGCGCTGCTTGGCCGCCATCAGGCTAAGCATGCCGCCCAGCGAGTGACCCAGCAGGATCACCGGCTCGCCGTAGGCTTCCACCCGGACGATCAGCTGCTCGACCAGCTTGGCCCAGCCGTCCGTAACCGGATACTCGGGGTCATGGCCGTACATGTCCACGGCGCGCACGTCGAAGTCGGCCTCCAGTAAGCGCAGCAGCTGGCCGTAGCTGCCGGCCGGGTAGCTGTTCCCGTGCGAGAAATGGACGATAGGTTTGCTCATGCACCGGATTGTAAAGGCAATCGACCGCGCCGCTACACCTGCAATTAGAGGGAAACCCCTACAGTCAGGGTGGCCACATAGCCCTGTGCGACGCTGCCCGTGACGGCGGCGATTTGCAGCGACGTGCCGTCGCTGAACACGTTGTCGGTGGCGTAGCTGATCTGGGACAGATTGCGCACGCTGGTGCTGTAGCCGGTCGCCGCATACGCCTCGGACAGCATCGCCGTCGGGAAGCCCAGCTGCGAGGTCTTGATCCGGTTGGCCGCGCTGGTGGCCTTGGCCAGGCTGGGATACACCTCGAAGTGAATGTGCGGCATGCGCCCGGCGTAGCAGCCCGGGAAGATGGTGGTGAAGGTGACCATGCCGCTGCTGTCGGCTTCCTGCACGCCGCGCAGGTAGTTCTGCTCCGAGATGGCCGCCGAGTACATCGAGTAGTCGCCGTTGCGGTCGCAGTGCCACAGGTAGACCGTGGCGCCGGCCAGCGATGCGCAGCCGGCCTTGACGTTGACCAGCTGGAGCTTGACCGTCATCGGCGTGCCGTCGGCGACACCGGTCGCCCCGGCCACGCTGGCGCGAATGTCGCTGCGCACGATGCCGGCCAGGATCAGCGCATTGGCCACGCCGCTGGCGGTGCTGTTGGTGCCGTCGCCGGGATACGGGCCGGCGGTTTCTTCCGGGATGACGGCGCAGGAGCCGCCCGACGCTACGGTGCCGGTGCTGCCTGCCACCGTGGTGGCGCTGCTGCCACCGCCCCCGCAACTGGCCAGCGGCACCGCGGCGACAGCACCGGCGAAGATCCAGCGCAGCGACTGGCGCCGGCTGGCCGCCGAATTCAGCATGGTGTCGATATCGTTGGCAAGGCTATGGTCGTGGTCGTGCTGGTTCAATGCTGTTCTCCTGGTGATGTGACGAAGGATTCCATTCTCGGCGCGCCAGGTGTAAAGCGCCGTAAGGACGGTGTAAAAGCACGTAAAGGGAAGGTCCCGAAAGCCGCCGGATCGAGCGGATTTGCTATCATCGCCGCATGAACAACGTACTGCTGATAGACGACGATGTGGAACTGGTCGGCATGTTCCGTGAATATCTGGAACAGGAAGGCTTTCGCGCCACGTGCGTGCACGATGGCGAAACCGGTGCGCGCCACGCACTCACGGGCCAATACGCCATCGCCATCCTCGATGTGATGATGCCCCATATGAATGGGCTGGAAACGCTGCGCCGCATCCGCGCACGCAGCCACATGCCGGTGCTGATGCTCACCGGCCGCGGCGACGATACCGACCGTATCCTCGGCCTGGAACTGGGCGCCGACGATTACGTGACCAAGCCGTGCACCCCGCGCGAACTGACGGCGCGCATCCGCGCCATCCTGCGCCGCACCCAGGCCGTGGCGCGCGGCGACGACGGCATCACGCTCACTGTCGGCAAGCTGGCGATGCAGCCGGAGCAGCGCCGCGCCAGCTGGGATGGCAAGGCCCTGGAACTGACTAGTACCGAATTTAATCTGCTCGAAGTCCTGGCCCGCAACGCCGGCCGCCCGGTCAGCAAGAACGACTTGTCGGAGCAAGGGCTGGGCCGGCCCATGGCGCGCTTCGACCGCAATATCGACGTGCACCTGAGCAGCCTGCGCCACAAGCTGGGCACACTGGCCGACGGCCGCTCGTGCCTGCAGACCGTCTACCGGCTAGGCTACCAGTTGATCCGCGACTAGCGCATGGGCCGCCTGTTCTGGAAGTTCTTCCTGGCGATCCTGCTGGCGCAACTGGCCGCCACGGTGGGCGTGGGCACCGTGTTCTGGCTGCGCGACCAGTCGCGCATGCAGGCCTGGCAGCGCATGGTCGGCACCCCGGCCATCGACACCAGCCGCTCCGCCGAGTTTCTGATCGATTCGGCGGCCGCCACCCTCAAGCATGGCGGCAAGGACGCACTGCGTGCGCTGGTCGCCGACTCGACCCGATACAGCCTGTACGTGATCGATCAGGACGGCCACGAAATGCTCAGCCGGACGGTGACGCCCGAGCTCAAGGCCCACGCGGCGCGACTGCTGGCGCAAGGCGGCCCGCGTAGCGTGGTGCGCATGCTCAGCGCACCCGACGGTGAACGCTATTTAGTGTTCCTGCGCTGGCTGGGCCAGCGCGGGCCCGGTCCCGGTCCCGTCGATCCGGCTCTGCAGCCGTCGCCGTTCGGCGCGGTCGACGCACCGAGCGTGCGCGGGCCCGGGTTCATGGACGGACATCTTGGACCCGGCGGGCCCGGAGGCCGAGGCGGACCGGAACTGCGCGGCCTCCCGGACGACGTGCGCGGCCCCGGTGGCCCGGGCATGCCGGGGGCGATGGGCGGCCCGCATGTGCGCAGCTTTATCCCTTGGGTATCGATCCTCATCGCCACCGCCGCCAGCCTGCTGTTTGCCGGCCTGATGGCGTGGTATTTTTCGCGCCCTATCCGCGCGCTGCGGCGCGCCTTCGAGTCCGCCGCGGCGGGCGACCTGGCGCCACGCTTTGGCAGCCGCAAGCACGCCATCAGCGACGAGCTGACTGACCTCGGTCGCGATTTCGACAGCATGAGCGCACGCCTGCATGCGCTGATGGATGGCCAGCGCCGCCTGCTGCACGACGTCTCGCACGAGCTGCGCTCGCCGCTGGCACGGCTGCAAGCCGCCATCGGCCTGGCCCACCAGCAGCCCGCCAAGATCGCCGCGTCGCTCGAACGCATCGAGCGCGAGAGCGTGCGCATGGATAAGCTGGTGGGTGAACTGCTCACGCTATCGCGCCTGGAAGCCGGTCCAGCGCTGCCGCTCAAGGAAGATGTCGCGTTGATGGACCTGATCGAGGAAATCGCCGCCGACGCCAGCTTCGAGGCGCAGCAATGCCAGCGCCGCATCGCCGTCAGCGGCGTGGCGCAGGTAACGGTCCGTGGTGCGCCGGACCTGCTGTGGCGGGCGATTGAAAACGTGGTGCGCAACGCGATCAAACACAGTCCACGCGCGGCACTGATTGCGATCGACGTTGCGGCCACTGCCGACCAGGTACGCATCGAGGTCAGCGACAGCGGCCCCGGCGTGCAGCCGGAAGACCTGAGTGCCATCTTCGAACCGTTCTTCCGTTCCAACGCCGCCAGCAACAACGTCGACGGCCATGGACTGGGTCTGGCGATCGCGCAGCGCGTGATGGCCGCGCATGGCGGCAGCATCCGCGCCGCCAACCGGCCCGAAGGCGGCTTGTGCGTCACCATGACGCTGCCGTTAGCCCGCTAGCCCGCTAGCAGCGGACGTTTGATTACCCGCCGTTGGCGGCGCTATCGTCGTCAGGGACGGCTTGCACGAACAATTCTGCGCCATGCCCCCTGATTTTATCGTTCTGGATAAAGCTGATGCGGTAGAGGCCAGCGTAGTCAATCCCATCGAGCGACACCACGGCATGGTCGAGCAAGGCGCCGGTGTAATTGAACGGGCTGTCGAACTGGATCGACGGCGCATCGTCGGGCACCGGCGTGCCGCTGGCATCGACCACGCGGCGCAGCCGGATCTGCGCCACCATCTGCTTGACCGGGACCGGAAAGGCAATGCTGACACTGACCGGCTTACCAAGCGCCAGTACCGGCTCGCGCAACGTCAGCTCGATGTCGCCGCTAGCGCCTGCCATCAGCCCTTGTTTTCCCAACAAACTGCCAAGCAGGAATTTGAGCGCATGGCTCTTGTAGATATCGCCGTGGGCGCCTGCCACGACCTCGCTCTGCACGCCGGGCAGCAACGAACTCCACACCGGCACGGTGCCATCGCCGCTGCCGTCGCGATCGAGCTTGACGATGCTGGAGCGGGCCTCGCCCTGCGTGATGTTAATCGCATGGGTAGTGCGCTCGCGCGTACCGGCAAACGTGAAATAACGGACCTTCTCAGGCTTGCGCGTCAGATCGAGCAACTTGTGAAAAGCGCTCGCCGCTTCCAGATTGGCCGCAACCAGTTTCAGCTTGGTGGCAATGGCCGGATCGTAGATGTCCTGCGTTTTTGATCCGCCATCCGGATCGCGGTCCCAGACGAACGGCTCGTACCGTGGTGGCAGAAGCTGATACAGCGATGGGAACAGCGGATCGCTGGCAAGCTGGCGGACCTGGAACGGGTCGAGGAACAGGCGCTTTTCAAGTCCAAGCGCCGCCGATAGCGCCATCGGTGCGCCCCGGTGTGGCGTTGCCATCGTAATCAGATGGCTGACGCATGAAAATCCCGGACCCGTGTCATAGCGGCGCGATTCGAGGTAACAGCGGCTGATCAAACCACCCATGCTATGGGCCAGCAAAACGATGTCGGCGCCGGGCCCGTGCGCGTCGTGCACTTTCTCGACACAGTCCGCCAGAGCCGCAGCGGCCAGTGCATTGTCCTTGCGCCAGTCGTAGGGGAAGGTGACCAGCGTGCCATCGTCCTCGCGAAAGCCGCATCCGGCCAAGGCATCGATCAACGCGGCATATTGCGGTGCCACGGATACCTTGCGGATGATGTCGGTCGGCGTCAGATCCGGCTTGAGCAAGGCGGCCATGTTGGCATAGGGCGCCAGCAGCTGCGCGATCGCGCCCGGCCACACCACCGTATCGCCGTCGCACAGAACCGAGCCCATGATGCCGGGCACAAAAATGACCACGCGCGTCATGGCCGGCCTGCGCCGTGGTCGGGCACGCGCGCCACCCGCATGCGCCGCAGCCTGCCCAGCATGGAATGGCAGGCGCTGAACTCCTGAGGCGTCATCCGGGCACGGCACTGTGCGCAGATCGCCAGCTGGCGCAGCGAGACGACGAAGTTGGCGCGCTCCCAGTTGCCGTCGAAGATACAGCCGTTGTCGTCATGGTAGTCCAGCTGCGCACTGTCGACGACCATCAGCGCCGACACCAGCAGCATGCCCACCGCCGCTTCGAACGGCCGCCCGGCCTGGGCCGCAAATTCGCGCAGATCCGAGGTCGACATCAGTACCAGCGGAACGCGGGGCCTCCCATTCAGTTCCGCCGGGTGCCCGTTCGGCGGAGCCACCCGGGCCTGCACGGCAGCGAAGCAGTCCCACGTGACTTTCCCACGATGCAGCCCTGCGAGCCGGGCGGCAGTCACACCCACGACGATGTCGACCTTGAGTGCTGCGCGGATGTCGGTGGCCGCGACAAAAAACTCTTCTTCGATGAGCTGGTTTTCGACGCCATCGTACAAGGCCGGGGCAGCCGCCGGTGCGTGCAGCGCTGCCCACGCGCGAAAGCCGGCATTGTTCTTGATCATCCCGCTGGGGATCGGCGCGATGAGTTCGAACAGCGTGTACAGCTGCTGCGCTTGATTGAGCTTGGCGATCAATTCGGGCAGGTTGGCGATCCAGGCGCCCAGATCGAGGATCCCCACGCGCTGCGTCGCCGGGACTGTTTTCAGGTCGCTGACGCCGGCGCCGGTAATTGCTGGCCGCGCCGCGGGACGAGACGGTTTCACGCCGCCGCGATCGGCTTTTTTGTACAGCAGCCCGCTCGAGATTGTGTCGACCAGCGTGTCCGGCGCGGCGCGGGCAGCGCCCGACTTCTTGCCAGCGGCGCGTATCGGAGCTTTTTTAGCGGCTTGCCCCGGGCCGTTGTCTGGCTCCGGCTGGCCGGGACGCACCAGCATGAACGGCATGGTTTTCGGCTTCATTGAAAAATCATCCTTGCACCGGCCAGCCGGTGCAGTGTCGGAATGCCCCATTCGATCTTGGCATTGTCCGGATTGACGGTTGCACCGAGCGCGAACGACATCGCCGCGCGCCCCTCGGCCACGGCCCGGTCGATATCGCCCTGGTTGATCAACGAACCATACAAGCTGGCCACAAAGGGCGCGATCGTCTTATGCGGAACATGATACTGGTTTGCGACGACCGCCTGTATCCCCGCCCCGATCAGCGCCACGGCCACGGAATCGAAGTCGTCGCTGAATTTGCCCGAACTGGTGAGGCAGGCACTGAGGATCGCCAGTTTGAAGCCCCTGCCCTCAAGCATTCCGGCCAGGTCTTTGGCCGACACGGGATCGGCGTTGCCTGTGTCAGGATTTTGCAGCATCAGGTGCCCGACGCCGTCCACCAGATCGCCATGCCCGTAGAAGTGGAAGACGTCGTAACCGTCCAGCACCGCCTTGCGCAATTGCTCGCGCGTGGTGCAGGCGACGACAGTCATCTCGGCCACGGCGGACAGGTGGGCCTTGAACGTACGGCCGATCACCTTGA
>CALRYE020000116.1:0-20469 GCA_943372275.1 Janthinobacterium lividum | reverse complement strand
GTTCTTTTTATTGAAGAGGAACTTTTCGATCTGGGGACCGGCCACTTCCAGCGAGGCCGGGTTGTCTTTGATGTCGGCGATGGCCACCAGCATGCTGCGCTCGCCTTCCTTGACGACGAACAGCTGGCCCTTGGGCATGCTCTTGAGCTTGGCGGACATGTCGGGCGACAGGTCGGAGGTGGTGCGCGAGGCGGCCGTGCGCAGGTATTTGATCTTGCGCTCGTCCAGCCAGACCGCCACGTCGTCGAGCGACTTGGTGGTGTCGGCGACTTTTTTGAGCTCGTCCGTCAGGTCCTTGGACTCGATGACGATCTGCTTCATGTCGAACTGCTTGCGGTTGCTGAAGAAGTCGGGGTTCTTGTTGTAGTAGTCGCTCACTTCAGCGGACGTGGGTTTGGCGCCGGCGCCGATTTTCTTTTGCATATAGGCCTGGGCGATGATCAGGGCCTTGGCCCGCTCGATCGCCTGCACCACCTTGGGATCGCGGTCCAGCTTTTCTTTGGCCGCCTCGTTCTGCAGCAGCTGGCGGTCGATCAGCGCTTCGAGCAGCTGCTTGCTGGCGACGTCTTGCTGCGCCGCCGGCACGTTGGCGCGCTGCAGCTCTTCGTTGAGTTGCAGGGCCGTGATTTCTTCTCCATTGACGCTGGCCAGCGCCTGTCCCGGTTTGGCTGCCTTGTTCTTGTCGCCGCACCCGCTCAACCCAGCCGCCAGCACCAGCACGGCGGCGCACAGCAAACGCTTGCGGGAGGGGATGGGCGAGTGCCCGGTCGGCTTGAAAGTGTCCAATTTTTTCCTCGAGAATGTGTGTAAAGCGTAATTTCGATGCAAAGCTTGATTAATACATAACAGCTTGTCGAAATTATTACACACATCGGGAAAACGGCGCGTACGAATGAATGGATTAAGAGTGCCTTAAGTCGAAAAAAAGGCACGATCCGGATCAAGCCTGCATCAATACAATTTGTTGGTCCCCAAAAAGGCCTGATAGGCCCGTTCCAGGCCCGTCGCCAGCGGCATCTGGGCGCTCCAGCCCAGCGAGCGCAGCTTGGACACATCCAGCAATTTGCGCGGCGTGCCGTCCGGTTTGCTGGTGTCGAATTCGATGCGCCCGCGGTAGCCGACCACCTTGCCGACCAGGTGCGCCAGGTCGCCGATGGTGGTGTCCTCACCCGTGCCGACGTTGATATGCGAGTGCATCGGGTCGGTGTTGGCGCTGTAGGTTTTCAGGTCCAGCTGCATCACGTAGACGCTGGCGGCGGCCATGTCGTCGACGAACAGGAATTCGCGCATGGGACGTCCGCTGCCCCAGATCACCACCTCCGGCGCTTCCTTCATCTTGGCTTCATGAAAGCGCCGGATCAGGGCCGGAATCACGTGGCTGTTTTCCGGGTGATAGTTGTCGCCCGGCCCATACAGGTTGGTCGGCATCACGCTGCGGTAGTCGGTGCCGTATTGACGATTGTAACTTTCGCACAGCTTGATGCCGGCGATCTTGGCCATCGCATACGGCTCGTTGGTGGGCTCCAGGATGCCGCTCATCAGATATTCTTCGCGGATCGGCTGCTCGGCCATGCGCGGATAGATGCAGGACGACCCCAGGAACAGCAGCTTTTGCACGCCGGAACGCCAAGCCTCGTGCACCACGTTGGCTTGCACCATCATGTTGTCGTAGATGAACTCGGCCGGATAGGTATTGTTGGCGTGGATCCCGCCGACCTTGGCGGCGCACAGGTAGACATGGTCGATGTGCTCGGCGGCGAAGAACTCGCGCACCTGGGCCTGGTTGGTCAATTCCAGTTCGGCGTGGGTACGGGTGACAATATTGGTCAGGCCTTGCGCGTTGAGCACGCGCACGATGGCTGAACCGACCAGGCCGCGATGGCCGGCCACGAAAATGCGGGGCTGCGAAGTTCTCAACACTTACTCCAGTGAAATTGCTACATCAAAACCGTGGGACTTCAGCAAGGCATGGCGGCGCGCCTTGTCCAGGTCGTGGGCGACCATCTCGGCGACCATCTCGGCCAGGGTGGTGGTGGGGGTCCAGCCCAGCTGGGTGCGCGCCTTGGCGGGGTCGCCCAGCAGCGACTCAACCTCGGTGGGCCGGAAATATTTCGGATCGATGGCCACGATGGTCTGGCCGACGGCCGCGCCCGCCGCCTTGTCGCCCGTGATGGCGGCGATCACGCCGACTTCGTCGACCCCGCTGCCGTGCCAGGCGATGCTAATGCCCAGTTCGCCCGCGGCCAGTTCGACGAAATGGCGCACCGTGTGCTGCACGCCGGTGGCGATGACGTAATCCTCGGCCTTGTCCTGCTGCAGCATCAGCCACTGCATCTCGACATAGTCGCGCGCGTGGCCCCAGTCGCGCAGCGCATCCATGTTGCCCAGGTACAGCTGCTGCTCCAGGCCCTGCGCGATGTTGGCCAGCGCCCGGGTGATCTTGCGCGTGACGAAGGTTTCGCCGCGCCGGGGCGACTCGTGGTTGAACAGGATGCCGTTGCAGGCATACATGCCGTAGGCTTCGCGGTAGTTGACGGTGATCCAGTAGGCGTACAGCTTGGCCACCGCGTACGGGCTGCGCGGATAGAACGGCGTGCTCTCGCGCTGCGGAGTTTCCTGCACCAGGCCGTACAGTTCCGAAGTCGATGCCTGGTAAAAGCGCGTGCTGGCGGCCAGCCCGGCGATGCGGATGGCTTCGAGCAGGCGCAAGGTGCCCACCCCGTCGACGTCGGCGGTGTACTCGGGCGACTCGAACGACACGGCCACGTGGCTCATGGCGCCCAGGTTGTAGACCTCGTCGGGACGCACCTGCTGCAGGATGCGGGTCAGGTTGGAGGTGTCGGACAGGTCGCCGTAATGCAGGAAGAAATTCGGCGACGGCGCGTGCCGGTCCTGGTAAATGTGGTCGATGCGGTCGGTATTGAACTGCGAGGCGCGGCGTTTGATGCCGTGCACTTCATACCCCTTGGCCAGCAGGAACTCGGCCAGATACGAGCCGTCCTGCCCGGTGACCCCGGTGATCAATGCTTTTTTCATACTGGCCTCCTGGCGCGTGTGGCGAAACCGTGCTGGGAGGCACGGTGAATCGGACCATTCTAACGCGTCGGTGATGCCTTGCAAACATGTTTGAAAGGGGGAAAAACCCCCTATTTCCCGGCGCAGGCCCGGGCCAGGGTCCTGACCGGGCGCGCGCCGGGCGCGCAAGCGCGAGCGTGCACGGTCCGAGGCCGGACCGCGCCTAGTGGGCGTTCTCGCGCGTGACCACCACCTTGACCGTCTTGACGATGATCCACAGGTCCAGCCACAGCGACCAGCTGCGCAGATAATCCAGATCGTACTGGATGCGCGCTTCCATCTTGTCCAGCGTTTCCGTTTCGCCGCGCATGCCGTTAACCTGGGCCCAGCCGGTGATGCCCGGCTTGACCTTGTGGCGCAGCATGTAGCCCTTGATCAGTTTGCGGTACTGTTCGTTGTGCGCCACCGCGTGGGGACGCGGCCCGACGATGCTCATGCGTCCCTGCAGCACGTTGATGAACTGGGGCAGCTCGTCGAGCGAACTGCGGCGCAGGAAGGCGCCGATGCGGGTGACGCGCTGGTCGCCCTTGCGCGCCTGCACGATGGTGTCCCCATTGTCCGTCACCGTCATGGAGCGGAACTTGTAGACGATGATTTCCTCGCCATACAGGCCATAGCGGCGCTGGCGGAAGATCACCGGTCCGGGCGAACTGATCTTGACGGCCACGGCGATCACCAGCATCAGCGGCAGCAGCAAAATCTGGATCACCAGCGCCAGCAGCACGTCGCTGGTACGCTTGACCATGCTGTTCAAGCCCATGAACGGGGTCTCGCAGATGGCGATCACGGGCATGCCGCCGACGTTGTCGAAGCGCGCCTGCATCAGGTCGAAGACATAGATATCGGGGAGGAAATACACCGAGGCGGTGGTGTCCTGCAGTTCATCGAGCAGCTTGCGGATGCGCGGCTGGGCCGAGACCGGCTGGCTGATGAAAATCATCTTGATATTGTGCGCGCGCACGTAGCCGGCGATATCGCTCATCTTGCCCAGCACCTGGTGGTTCAGGTTGGCCGGATGGCGGTCCTCGGTGCGGTCGTCGAAGAAGCCGTGCACCTTCATGAACAGGTTTTTCTGGCGCGCGCACACGCCGGCGAACTTCAGGCCCACGTCGTTGGCGCCGATGATGACCACCGAGCGCACTTCCGTGCTCTTGCCTTCGCCGATCGAGGCGCGGCGCACGGCCAGGTGGCTGATCAGCATGATGACCGGCACGGCCACGAACCAGGTCAGCACCACCTGCTCGTCGAAATAGTATGACAGACCGCTGGCCGAGCCGAGGAACAGCAGTATGGCCACCGTCAGGGCCCAGCCGAACACCGTGTCGCGCGCGTAGGCGAGCATGCGCCCGCTGCGCCAGGTGCGGTACGGGTCGACGTGCTGGTACACGGCGGACGAGATAAAAAACGCCAGGATCATCAACACCAGCAGGTAGCCGGTGAACGGCTCCTGGTAGTACATGCACGACAGGTACAGCGTACCCATGATGATCAGGGGATCGAGTACGCGTTGAAAGAAAGAAATCAGGGGAATATCATTGACCGTCATGTTCACCTTTAAAACTGCGCGCTGGCATTAACCGACACGGTGTTGGCCTTATAGCTTCCTGTGCCAAGGATCAGCGAACCGGTGCGGCGCTCATGCGACAGGCCGGCGTTGAGCAGGATGGTCGGACGCAGCGTCCAGGTGCCGTTGAGCGAGGCGCGGCGCACCGTATCCTTCAGGTTTTGCGGGTCCAGCTGGGCGAAGCGCCCTTCGTACTTGCGCCGCTCGGAACTCAGGGCGGCGTCCACGCGCAGCTTGGCGGTGGCATCCCAGTTGGCGCTGACGCTGGCGCCGTTGGACAGCGCATAGGTGACCAGCACGCTTTCGACAGGGGTGAATTCGCGCCAGATGGCGGCGTTCACGCCCAGCTTGGCACGGGGCCGCACGCTGCCGGTCAGGCGTCCGTTAAAGCCGCTCTGGTCGATGTCGGCCGCGCCCGGGCTGCGGTGCTTGCGCTTGGCGTAGCCGGCCAGCGCCTGCAGGGTGCTCAGCTCGGTGACGCGCCACAGCACCTTGGCCTTGTATTCGTCCTGGGTATAGTCGTCGTTCAGGCGCAGGCCGTTGAACACGATGGGGTCCAGGTAGCGCCCCTTGATGCGGCGCACCACCACCCCGGCCGTGCTGCCGCTCTTGGGCAGGTAGTCGGCGCCCAGTTCGACGACGTCTTCGGTGCGGTTGTTCAGGCGCTGGGCCTGTACTTCATAGGTGAACTTGTCGCGCGAGAGCGCCGTACGCACCCGGTAGCTGGGATGCATGCGCCAGCTGCCATCGAAAAACTCGCGCCGCTGCACCCGCAGGTTGCGTTCACGGCTGCGGAAATCCGTGTACGGCGCCAGGGTCTGGGCGTAGGTGGCGCCCAGGCTGCCTTCCAGGTGATTGCCGACCTGCCAGTTCAGCGTGCCCTGGTAATCCTTGCCCGTGTAGTCGAGCTGGTCGAAGTGGCGGAACGCGACCTTGGAGCGCTTGGCCTGCAGGAACACGCGCTGGCGGCTGTAGGTCTTGTCGAAGAACACGCCAAGCACCGTCTGGGAGGCCGAATCGCTGCGCTGGTTGTCGAACGCCGGCGCGTCGTCGGGCAGGCGGAACAGGTTATCGTCGTGAAAATAGCCGACGCTGCCGTACACGTGCAGGGCGTCGGACGGCTTGGCCGACGCCGGGGCGGCGCCGAAGGCGCCCAGCAGCATGGCCAGCGGCAACAGCTTGGGCAACAGATTCGGTAACCGCTTGAGCAGCAGGCGCGGGGGCGCATCCGCGCGCAGCGCCAGGCGCCAGCTTGCCGGCCCGCCCGGTAGCGGCCAACCCGGCGCAGGCACACCCAGGTGGGGCCCGCCCGGCAGCCGGCCCGGGGACGCGGCCGGGGGC
This sequence comes from Janthinobacterium lividum, assembly GCA_943372275.1. Classification (GTDB taxonomy): domain Bacteria; phylum Pseudomonadota; class Gammaproteobacteria; order Burkholderiales; family Burkholderiaceae_D; genus Telluria_A; species Telluria_A lividum_A. Next base: position 14,489 of record CALRYE020000116.1, on the reverse strand, counting down.
GTCGACAGCGGCGTCGAAGGGGACACCAGCCGGTGCCCGGCTGAACGAGGCGCCAGCGCGAAAGCGCGCGGCGCCGGCGGGCGTGCGCCGGCCGGAATAGTACGCGTGGAATTCTGCATTCGTTTTCGTTTCTGGGTAAGGCGATCAATAAATGATGGAAATATTACCAGTATGTCCACATATTGAAGCGCACGATCCACACACCGAGCACAAAATTGGTCACGGCGTGCGCCAACACCGCGGTCCACAACGACCGCTGGGCCATGTACAGCCAGCTGTAAGCGAACCCTGCAACGATGCCCGCGAGCCATTGATTATGTTCGAAAGCGAACAATAGCACCGTGATCGCGACACTTAAGGGCTTTACTTTCCTCGGGTCAACAACTTCAAAATTGACGTTATCGATCCAGCGCATCAGGAACGAGCGCCAGAATAATTCTTCCATAATCGGCACCACCACGGCGGCGCCGGCGATGCGCACCACCACCATCAGCCAGTCGATCTGCCCATTGGTGCGCGGATCGAAGCCTTCGGGCGCACCGATGATCATCCACGGGGCATTCAGGCTGACCCACAGGACGAACACCAGCACGCCCGTCACCACGGCCGTCAGCGCCCATATGGGACCGACGCGCCACGTGTGAAGTTCCGTGTAGTGCCGCCAAAAAATGACCAGCATCAGCCCCACCGCTCCCACCTTGACAGCGTACAGCCAGCGCAGCGACTCGGCGTTGATCCCGAACCGGGTCAGCACGTCGACGATGACGATGAACAGCAGATAGGTGGCAAATGGCAGGATGCGCGCCCAGGCGGCGCGGGTGAACAGGGGGGTGGCGGCGGCCGCCGTGCCGGGCTGCGCAGGTTGCTGGTGTTGAGGTTGGTCCGACATGACTCTCCATTGCAGGCGTGCGGCCTGAGTAGTAAGGGGTCACGCAAACCGTGGCGCGCGGTTCGCCAGCGTACCGGGCGGCGCCGCCGTAGGACACGGCGGCGCGCAACGCCGATGCGCGAGCGAGCCGCGCACCAGGTTGGCGGGCCCGTTTACCCTTTCGAACGCGCTTCGATCAGTTCCCATTTTTCCAGCGCCTCGATCAGCAACTGATCGATCTGCTCGAAACGGGCGTTGATGCGCTTGGCGTCGGCCGGGTTGGTTTTATAAAAATCCGGTGCGTTGAGCTGGGCGGTGATGGCCGACTGTTCATCCTCGAGCGAGGCGATCAGCAGCGGCAGCTCATCCAGTTCACGCTGCTCCTTGTAACTCAACTTAGCCTTTTTGGCAACGGCTGGCTGTGCGGCAACACCCGCAGCGGGTAGCGCCGCCTTGCCTGCCGACGCCTTCGGCGCCGCCTGGGCGCTGGCCATGGTGGCCTTGGTGCGCTCCCAGTCGGTGTAGCCGCCGACGAATTCGCGCCAGCCGCCCTCGCCTTCGGCGACGATCACCTGGGTCACCACGTTGTCCAGGAAGGTACGGTCGTGGCTGACCAGGAACACGGTGCCCTTGTAGTCTTCGAGCAACTCCTCCAGCAATTCCAGGGTGTCGATGTCCAGGTCGTTGGTCGGCTCGTCCAGCACCAGGCAGTTGGCCGGCTTGGCGAACAGGCGCGCCAGCAGCAGGCGGTTACGCTCGCCGCCGGAGAGCGACTTGACGGGCGAACGGGCCCGTTCCGGCGCGAACAGGAAGTCGTTCAGGTAGGTCATGACGTGCTTGCGCGCGCCATTGATTTCCACCCAGTCGCTGCCCGGCGCAATGGTTTCCATCAGGTTGGCTTCTTCGTTGAGCTGGGCGCGCATCTGGTCGAAATACGCCACCTGCAGCTTGGTGCCCAGCTTGACGGTGCCGCTGTCGGCGGTTTCCTCGCCCAGGATCATTTTCAGCAAGGTGGTCTTGCCGGCGCCGTTGGCGCCGATCAGGCCGACCTTGTCGCCGCGCAGGATGGTCGCCGAAAAATTGCTGACGATGACCTTGTCGCCGTAGCGCTTGGACACGTCTTCCAGATCCGCCACAATCTTGCCCGAACGCTCGCCCGCCCCCACTTCCAGCTTGACCTGGCCCTGCTGGTCGCGGCGCGCCGCGCGCATCAGGCGCAACGCTTCCAGACGGCGCACGCGGCCTTCGTCGCGCACCCGGCGTGCCTTGACGCCCTTGCGGATCCACACTTCTTCCTGGGCCAGGAACTTGTCGAACTTGGCCGCTTCGACCTCTTCGATTTCCAGCTGTTCGCTCTTGCGCGTCTGGTAAGCCGAGAAATTGCCCGGATACGACAGCAGCTTGCCGCGGTCCAGTTCGATGATCCGGGTGGCCACGTTGTCCAGGAAGCTACGATCGTGGGTGATGAACAGGACCGAGCCCTTGAAGTCGCGCAGCAAGCCTTCCAGCCACATGATGGACTTGAAGTCCAGGTGGTTGGTCGGCTCGTCGAGCAGCAGCACGTCGGGGGCCGACACCAGCGCCACGGCCAGGGCCACGCGTTTTTGCATACCGCCCGACAAGGTGCCCATCAGGGCTTCCTTGGCCAGGTTCAGCCGGTCCAGCGTGGTATCGACCTTGTTGGCCAGGCTCCAGCCGTCGCAGGCGTCGAGCTTGACCTGCAGATCGTGCATGCGGTCCATCAGCGCGTCGTCGTCGCCCTGGCCGAACTGGCCGGTCAGGGTTTCGTATTCGGTCAGCATGGCTTGCTGGTCGCCCATGCCCAAGGCCACCGCGTCGAACACCGACATGGCCGGGTCGAACGTCGGCTCCTGCTCCACGTAGGCGATCTTGATGCCCTGCTGCATGACCAGCAAGCCATCGTCGAGCTTGAACTTGCCCGAAATAGTTTTCAGCAGCGACGATTTGCCGGTGCCGTTACGGCCGATGAGGCCCACGCGTTCGGTGGTTTCAAGGGAAAATTCCGCATGATCGAGGAGCGCGACGTGGCCGAACGCGAGCTGCGCCGACGAGAGAGAGATGACTGCCATAGTGATGTAGAGTGCCCGGACGAGGGAACCAGTCCAAAAGAGAGTGAAGGAAGAACGAAGGACGCATGGTACCGGTGCGCCAGCAGCTGGCGGCGCCGGCCTGACCCGCGGCAGGCGTCTGTGAAACTGTTGCGGTGAAACTGAATCTGGGGCTGGCGCAGGCGCGCAGCTGGTATCGCCAACAGGAATCGAACCTGTATCTAAGTCTTAGGAGGACCTTGTACTATCCATTGTACTATGGCGACACACACTGATGCAGGGCGGGATTGTACCAGTTGCTTGGCAAACTGGCACCGTGAGCATGGGATTCTGCTGCCGAAAACGCGCAGGATCATATAAGCACCACCGCCTTTCGGTCCGTCGCCCCCGCGCAGGCGGGGGCCCATGGCACGCAGGCGCTGAGGCACCATCGCGATGGGCCATCACCGTAAAAACGGCTCAGGCCGCGAACAACCGGCGCTTACATCCCCAGCGAGCGCAAAAACTCCTCGTTATCATCCTCTTCCTTGGACGAACCCGGCGGCGCCAGCCCGGCCACATCCTTGTTGGTCTGCTCGGCGTCGAGCAGCGCATCCGGATCGACCACCTCGTTGGCATCGAAATCATGCAGCTTGATGAATTCGGTGCGGTCGATCGCCAATTCGAGGTAGAAGATGTTGTTTTTCTCGGTGAAAAACGACACGCGGCGCATTTCCGGACGGTCCAGCGGGGTATCCACGCTGAGCATGACCTGCTTGTTCAGCACCAGCATTTTCGGCTGGTTCTGGGTGATGTTGGTCTGCAGCTCGCGCCGTACCTTGCCGGTGAAGTCGCCCACGATCTGGTTCATCAGCTCGCCCAGGATGTTGGACACCTCGTCCGAGGTGTGCGACCCGGCCAGCTCCGACTTGGGCATGCCCATGTTGAGCATATACTTTTCGTAGATTTCCATGGCCGTGTCGGCGCCAAAATTGAGCACCACCAGCCCGGAGAAGCCGCCATCGAACAGCACGAAACAGCCGATGTCGGGCTTGAGGCCGATCTTGGTGATGCGCTGCACCATGGCCGAGTAATGGATCTTGGTGCTCATCGCAACGTTCAGCACGCGCGTGACGGAATTACAGAGACTCATCAATACGTCTTCGGTCCCGTACACAACGCGCATTTCTTCCGTGGTCATTGACAGCCTCTAATCATGATTTTATGAACGAATCGTATTATCGCCTGCCAATGCCGCCAAGTCTCGATTTTTGCTGCATTTCGACCAAGCCGCAGCCGCATCACACCAGAACGACGTCACAGGCCGGTCAGCGCGGAGCCTTCAACGGCGCAAACCGCTTCCAAGCCTTCTGCGTCGTGGCGGCGCCATCGGCCACGCTGGCAGCAAGCAGCGCGCGCGCCGTGTCGATGCCCTCGCGCAGATCGACTTCCCCGCGCGCCAGCTCATCCAGCAAGCCATCGGCCACGGACGCATCATTCATCCGCCCCAGCTCGTCCTGCAGATGGGTCAGCGCCTTGACGTAGGGCTTGACCTGTTTGTCCTTGAAGAGCGAACCGAAAAACTCGGCCGCATAGCGGGTTTTCTTGGCCGCGATGCGCACCCGGTGGCGCGCCTCGGGCGTGGCCGTCTTGAGCTGGCTACCCCGGTTCAGCAGGCGCTTCTGGTCCTGTTCCAGCACCGTATCGGCAAACTTGCGCACCTTGGTCTTGAGTTGCGTGCGCGCCTTGCGCGACATGGCCGCGCGCCAGCCGCGCCGGCCCACCCACTCCGTCAGTGCGACCATCAGCTTCTGATAGCGCTCCGAGGCGATGGCCGCGGCAGCGATATCGTGCAGCTCATGGGTACGGTTGTGCGCGGCCATGGTCAGCGCCACCAGTTGCGGCGCGTGCGCGCTGCCTTCGCTCATCTTCGGCAGGGTCGACCCGGCCAGCACATCCCAGTCGCGCGCCGGTCCCAGCTGGCTGAGCAGCCATTCCAGGTCGTTGGCGAGCTCCTCGGGCAGCTGGAGTACGTCGCGGTACATCGACAACGCCGAGCGCAACCGGCGCAGGCCCACGCGCATCTGATGCAGGCACTCCACGTCGTGAAATTTGTCGACGCCGGCCTCGTTGGCCTGGATTTGCGCGAGGCAATTGCGGGCGATGGCCTGGAATGCCTGCTCGGCGTTCATCTTGCGCTTGAGCGCCAGGGGCGTGGCCTTGACGGCTCCGGGGGTAGTGGGAAAGTTGACTGCGGTGTCCATGGATAATCCTCCTTGGACATATTGTGGCTAAGAATACAAAATGATGTCGTTTCGTTACGGAAGGGTAAGTTTGCTCGTGCGAAATGAAACGCTACTCAGGCACGATCGCCGTCACTTCGATCTCGACCCGCGCGCGGGCTTCCATCAGTCCCGCGACCTGCACCGCGCTCATGGCCGGATAATGGCGGCCGATCACGTCGCGGTATGCCTGCCCCACCTCGACATGCGCGTCCAGATATTCCGCCTTGTCCAGCACATACCAGGTCATGCGCGCGATATGCTCCGGCCGCGCGCCCGCTTCGGCCAGCACCGCCACCACATTGCTCAAGGCCTGGCGCACCTGGCCGGCGAAGTCGTCGGTCTGGAAGCGCCCGTCCGCATCCCAGCCGATCATGCCGCTCACGCACACCGTGCGCCCGCTGGCGGCCACGCCGTTGGCGTAGCCGCGCGGACGCACCCAGCCCGGCGGTTGAAGAAAATCCATACGTCTCCTTTTTCTGATTCAGGTGGTCATGCCGGCTGCTCGCGCAGCAGTTCGCGCGCGATGATCAGCTGCTGCACTTCACTGGCGCCTTCGTAGATGCGCAGCGCGCGGATCTCGCGGTACAGCCGCTCGACCGGATGGGCGCGCACCACGCCGCGCGCGCCGAACATCTGTACGGCCGCGTCGATCACCTGCTGCGCCGTTTCGGTGGCGGTCAACTTGGCCATGGCCGCTTCCTTGGTCACGTTGTGGCCACAGTCGCGCTGCCACGCCGCGCGGTACGTCAGCAAGGCCGCAGCATCGATGCCGGTGGCCATCTCGGCCAGCTTGGCCTTGGTGATCTGGAAGTCGGCCAGGGTCTGGCCGAACATCGCGCGCGCCTTGGCATGCGCCAGCGCTTCGTCGAAGGCGCGCCTGGCAAAGCCCAGCGCCGCCGCCGCCACCGAGGTGCGGAACACGTCCAGGGTGGCCATCGCCACCTTGAAGCCCTGCCCCGCTTCGCCCAGCAAGGCGTCGGCCTTGACGCGGCAGCCGCTAAAGCGCAAGCGCGCCAGCGGATGCGGCGCGATCAGGTCGATGCGCTCGGCAATCGTCAGACCCGGATTGGCGGCATCGACGATAAAGGCGCTGATGCCGCGCGCGCCGGGCGCCTCGCCGGTGCGCGCGAACACCACGTAGAAGTCGGCGATGCCGCCGTTGGAAATCCACATTTTCTCGCCGTCGAGCACATACTCGTCGCCATCGCGCCGCGCCGCGCACGCCATGGCCGCCACGTCGGAACCGGCCTGCGGCTCGGACAAGGCAAAGGCGGCAATGGCGTTGCCTTCAATGACGCGTGGCAGGTAAGCCGCACGCTGCGCGCTGCTGCCGAACAGGGAAATCGCGCCCGAACCCAGGCCCTGCATGGCGAACGCAAAGTCGGCTAACCCGCTGTAACGCGCCAGCGTCTCGCGGATCAGGCACAGCGCGCGGGTGTCGATGGCATCGCCCACGCCGTGCCCGATCCAGCCGCCCTGCCCCAGCAAGCGCACCAGTGCTTTGCAGGCCGCGTCGACATCGGTCTCGTCATGTTCGGCCAGCTGCGCGGCGGCCCAGGCATCGAGCGCGCGTTCCAACTGCGCGTGCGCGGGCGTAAAAAACGGCCACTCCAGATAGCGTTTATCGGCCATCTCAGTCGCCTTCGAACACGGGCTTTTGCCTGGCCACGAAGGCGTGATAGGCGCGGTGAAAATCGTTGGTCGCCATGCAGATCGCCTGCGCCTGCGCTTCGGCCTCAATGGCTTCGTCCACGCCCATGTTCCATTCCTGCTGCAGCATCTTCTTGGTCATGCCGTGCGCGAAGGTGGGGCCATCGGCCAGACCCTGCGCCATGGCCTGCGCCTGCGCCAGCAGCGCATCGGGTTCGGCCAGGCTGTTGAAAAAGCCCCAGCGCTCGGCCTCGCCGCCGCTCATGGAGCGCCCCGTGTAGAGCAGCTCGGCGGCGCGGCCCTGGCCGATCACGCGCGGCAGCAGCGCGCAGGCGCCCATGTCGCAGCCGGCCAGCCCCACGCGGGTGAACAGGAACGCCGTCTTGCTGCGCGCCGTGCCGATGCGCAGATCCGAGGCCAGCGCCAGGATCGCGCCGGCGCCGGCGCAGATGCCGTCGACGGCCGCCACGATGGGTTGCGGACAGGCGCGCATCGCCTTGACCAGGTCGCCCGTCATGCGCGTGAAGGCCAGCAGGCCCGGCATGTCCAGTTGGGTCAGCGGACCGATGATGTCGTGCACATCGCCGCCCGAGCAGAAGTTCTCGCCTTCGCCCGCGATGACGATGGCCTTGACGTCGTCGGCGTACGCCAGCGCGCGGAACAGGTCGCGCAGTTCGGCGTAGGAGTCGAACGTGAGCGGGTTCTTGCGCTCGGGGCGGTTGAGGGTCAGCGTGGCCACGCCGCCAGCGGCCGCGTAGCGGAAGTAGCTGGCCTGGTAGTTGGCCATGGCGCTGCGGTTGCCAGGCAGCTGCTGCGCCTGGCCGGGAAGGTAACGCATAAACATCCTTATTCTTTCTTGGCGGCGGACGAAGCGCCCGCCTTGGCGTCGCCCTTGTCGTCGCCCTTGTCGTCGCCCTTGTCGTCCGCCACATTCAAATTCTGCTTGACCGAGTGCAGCAGCGTGATCAGCTGGCACTTCTCGTCCGGCGACACATCCTTGAGCAGATCGGCCACCCAGCCTTCGTGCACCTCGGCCATGGCGGCGAAGGTGCGCCGGCCGCTGTCGGTCAGCTTGACGGCAAACGCGCGCCGGTCGGCCGGGTCGGGCACGCGCACCACCAGCTGCTCGCGCTCCAGCTGGTCGGTGATGCCGGTGATATTGCCGCCGGTGACCATCATGCGGCGCGACAGTTCACCCATGCGCAAGCCTTCCGGGTAGCGCTCCAGCTGCGCCATCAGGTCGAAGCGCGGCAGGGTGATGTCGAAGGTGTTGCGCAAGCGCGTGCGGATCTCGTTCTCGATGCGCACCGTGCACGATAGCATGCGCAGCCACAGCTTGAGCGACTGATGATGGTCGGGCGTGAGCCGGCTGGCCAGATCCGGCTCGCCATGGTCGCCCGCGCGGCTATCCTGGGCGGCCTTACCCCGCTCGTCGGCCCTGCCCCAGTCCCCGGTCTTGCTCCAATTATCAATATTCATGTTGCCTCCTGCTCCAGCGCGTGCTGGCGCTCCAGATTGCGTTCCAGCTGGCCCTTGCCGGCGCGGTACTGGCGCGGCCAGGCCACTGCCTTGTAGCCGATGCGCGCAGCTTCGGCCAGCGTCCAGGCCGGGTTGGCCAAATGCGGGCGGCCCACCGCGCACAGGTCGGCGCGGCCGGCGGCGATGATGCTGTTGGCGTGATCGGCTTCGTAGATGGCGCCCACGGCCATGGTGGCGATGCCCGCTTCGTTGCGCACGCGGTCGGCGAACGGCGTCTGGTACATGCGGCCATAGGTGGGCTGTTCCTGCTTGCTGACCTGCCCCGACGAGCAGTCGACCATGTCGGCCCCGGCCTCCTTGAACAGCCGCGCCATGGCCACCGCGTCGTCGGGCGTGGTGCCGCCGTCGACCCAGTCGTGGGCGGAAATGCGCACGCTGATGGGCCGCTCCTGCGGCCACGCCGCGCGCATGGCGCGCAGCACCCGCAGGGGAAAGCGGCAGCGGTTTTCCAGGCTGCCGCCATAGTCGTCCACGCGCCGGTTGGTCAGCGGCGAGATGAACGACGAGAGCAGGTAGCCGTGGGCGCAGTGCAGCTCGAGCCAGTCGAATCCGGCCTGCGCCGCGGCCGCGGTGGCGCGTACGAAGTCCGCCTCGATGCGCGCCATGTCGTCCAGGGTGGCCGCGCGCGCCACCTGCGACACGCCGGCCAGGTACTGCTGCTCCGAGGCGGCCACCAGCGGCCAGTTGCCGCTTGCAAGGGGCTGATCGATGCCGTCCCACATGGGCCGGGTCGAGCCCTTGGCGCCCGCATGGCCGAGCTGCAGCGCGATTTTGGCGTCCGAGTTGGCATGCACGAAGCCGACGATGCGCCGCCACGCCGCCGTATGCTCGGGCGCATACATGCCGGGACACGCCGGCGTGATGCGCGCATCGGCCGACACGCACGTCATTTCGGCAAACACCAGCGCCGCGCCGCCCATGGCGCGCGCGCCCAGGTGCATCAGGTGATAGTCGCCGGCCACCCCGTCCAGCGCGGAATACTGGGCCATGGGCGAGACCGCGATACGGTTCTTGAGCGTGACGCCGCGCACCCTGAACGGCGTGAACATGGGCGGCACGGCCAAGGGCCCGCCGGCAGCGCCGGCCGCCAATTCGACCTGCGCGTCGTTGCAGGCGCGGCGCGCGAACCAGTCTTCGAACTGCGCCACATAGGCGCCATCGCGCAGGCGCAGGTTTTCATGCGAAATGCGCTGGCTGCGCGTGAGCATGGAGTAGGCAAACTGCGGCGCCTCCATCGCGCTGTAGCGCTCCACGTTCTCGAACCACTCCATCGAATTGCGCGCCGCGTTCTGCAGCTTGGCCACTTCGATCGCGCGCAGGGCCTGATACTCCTCCAGCGCGGCGGCCGGACTGGCATGCCCGGCGAAACAGCGCGCCAGTTCGATGGCGTCTTCCAGCGCCAGCTTGGTGCCGGAGCCGATCGAGTAATGGGCCGAGTGGGCCGCGTCGCCCATCAGCACGACTGGCGTGGCGCCCTCCCAGTGCACCCACTGCTGGCACGCCACGCGGGGAAAGGTGATCCACATGGCGCCGCCCGGCTGGTGCAGCAGCGCGTGGCCATCGAGCTGGTCGGCGAACAGCGCTGCGCAATAGGCCACACTCTCCTCGGGCGACATGCGGTCCAGCCCTGCGCTGCGCCAGACCGCATCGGGCGTTTCGACGATGAAGGTGGAGGTGTCGCCGTCGTACTGATAGATATGGGCCTGAAACCAGCCGTGTTCGGTCTGGCGGAAGGCGAACGTGAACGCGTCGAACCGCTTGCGCGTGCCCAGCCAGGCGAAGCGGCACTGGCGCGATTCGATCCGCGGCCGGTAGGTATCGGCAAAGCGCGCGCGGGTGCGGCTGTTGATGCCGTCGGAGGCGATCACCAGATCGGCGCCCGCCAGCACGCTGTCGGCTGAATTGGTACAGTCAACCGCTACACCGAACAGCAGGCGCACGCCCAGTTCCTCGCAGCGCTGCTGCAGGATCGCCAGCAGGCGCTTGCGGCCGATGCCGCAAAAGCCATGGCCGCCGGAGCGCACGCGCTGGCCCTTGAAGAAAATGTCGATGTCGTCCCAGTGATTGAACGACGCCTCGATGGCGCGCGCGCTGGCGCTGTCGGCACGCGCCAGATTGCCCAGCGTCTGGTCGGAAAACACCACACCCCAGCCGAAGGTGTCGGCGCGCGCGTTGCGCTCGACGACGGTGACATCGTGGGCGCCATTTTGCTGTTTCATCAGCAGCGCAAAATACAGGCCGGCCGGACCGCCGCCGATACACACGATCTTCATTCCTGCCCGCTCCCGTCGGCGCGCAGCTTGTAGCGCTGCAGCTTGCCCGTCTCCGTGCGCGGCAGCTTGTCGATGAAGTGCACGGCGCGCGGATATTTATACGGCGCGATCTGCGCCTTGACGAAGTCCTGCAGCTCGCGCACCAGCGCCTCGCTGGCCTCGGCGCCGCCGGCCAGCACCACGTGCGCTTCCACCAGCGCCCCGCGCGCGCTGTCGGGCCGCCCGACCACCGCGCACTCGGCCACCGCCGGGTGGCGCAGCAGCGCGTCTTCCACCTCCGGGCCGGCGATGTTGTAGCCGGACGAGATGATCATGTCGTCGGTGCGCGAGCGGTAATAGAAATAGCCGTCTTCATCCATTTCGTAGGCGTCGCCCGTCAGGTTCCAGCCGTCGATCACGTAATCCTTCTGGCGCTCGTCGGCCAGGTAGCGGCAGCCGGTCGGCCCGCGCACGGCCAGCCGCCCGATCACCCCGGGGCCGACCGGACGGCCGGCGTCGTCCAGGATGCAGGCCTGGTAGCCGGGCACCGGTTTGCCGGTGGCGCCGGGGCGGATGGCCGTTCCCGCGGCCGAGATAAAAATGTGCAGCAGTTCGGTCGCGCCGATGCCGTCGATCATGGCCAGGCCCGTGGCCTGCTGCCAGGCGTCGCGCGTGGCCAGCGGCAGCGCTTCGCCGGCCGACACGGTGCGCGTCAGGCTGGCCAGGTCGTGGCGCGATGCCAGCGGCGCCATCTGGCGGTACAGCGTGGGCGCCGTGAAGCACACGGTGGCGCGATAGTGTTCGATGGCGCCCAGCAGGGTGTCGGGCGTGAGGCGCTCGAGCAGCACGGCGGCCGCGCCCACCCGCAGCGGAAACAGCAGCAGCCCGCCCAGGCCGAAGGTGAACGCCAGCGGCGGCGTGCCGACGAAGACATCGTCGGCGCGCGCCAGCAGCACATGGCGCGGGAAGCAGTCGCAGATGGCCAGCACGTCGCGATGAAAATGCATGGTCCCCTTGGGCACGCCGGTGGTGCCGGAGGTGAAGCTGATCAGGCAGACGTCGTCGGCCGCGCTGGGCGCCGCCGTGAACGGCGCCCCATGGCGGGCCATCAGCCGCTCCAGCGTGCCGGGCCCGCCGTCGCCGTGGAAGTACACCACCGGGCGCGCTTCGCCGCCGATCGCCTCGACCTCGCCGCGCAGATGGGCCGAGCAGATAATCGCGTCGACCTGGGCCTTGTCGACGATGGTGGTCAGTTCGCGCGCGCGCAGCAGCGGCATGGTGGGCACGGCGATGCAGCCGGCCTTGAGTACGGCCAGGATGGCGGCGGCCATCATGGGGTTGTTGGCCCCGCGCAGCAGCACGCGCGCGCCGGTGACCAGGTTCAGGTCGCAGCGCAGTACGTGGGCGATGCGGTCGACCTGGGCCTGCAGCTCGGCATACGACCAGCGCAGGCCATCGGCCAGGATCGCGGTGCGCGCGCCGCGCCCCGCCGCCACGTGGGCGTCGAGCAGTTCGGCCACGCAGTTGAGCCGCGCCGGGTACTGCAGTTCGGGCGAATCGAAGCGCAGCTGCGGCCACAGCGCGGGCGGGGGCAGGTGTTCGCGCGCGAACGGATCCTCGTAGGCGGACGGGCCCAGCGCGCTGGCGATGTAGCTTGTCATGCGATCCTCCAAAGGTCTCGGTCGGGCGACAGATACTTTAGATCTAAACTAACTGGACATCAAGCTGTTTCGGCGCCGCTGACCGCAGATTCAGGCGGGCGCTTAATATCAAACAAACCCAGACCAACCTCACATTCAACCAACCACGCCGGGCCGCATCAGGCAGCCACGAACTGGCGCCGCACCGCGTCGCTCTGCCCGGTGACGGCGCTGGCCGTGCTGTCCAACACTGCCAGGACTTCGGCGGCGTCGAGCGCGCTGCCCGCGAGCGAACTGAGCGTGGCAGCGGCGCGGTTCAGGCCCAGCGTGGTGCAGCCCGCGTGCAGGCGTTCGATGCGCACCCGCGCGGCCTGGTGGTCGTCGTGGTCCAGCAGCGCCGGCAATTCGCTCGACGCGGTGCTGATCTGGTTCAGAAAACCGCCTAGGTAGGCCAGCAGCCGTTCGCTGTTGATGCCCAGCCGCTGCATGGTCGCGTGGGGCGCCTCGGCCGCCGCTTCGGTCAGCGCCAGCTTGTCCAGATGCAGGCGCACCTGATCGGCCTGGAACGGCTTGACGATGTAGCCGGCCGCGCCCAGCTCAAGGGCCGCCTCGACGATGTCGCCTTCGGTGGCCGACGACACCATGACGAACGCGGTGCCGGCCAGTTCCGGATCGGCCTTCACGCGCGCCAGCAGCTCCATGCCCGACACGTGCGGCATGCGCAGGTCGCAGAAACAGATGGCCGGGCGCAGGCCGCCGGCGAACTGCTGCCAGGCGTCGGCGCCGTCTTCGGCTTCGATCACTTCGAAGGCGCCGCAGCCATCGACCAGATGCATGAGCACCATGCGCGAAACCACATCGTCGTCCACCACCAGTACTTTCATACACCGTCTCCCAAATGACGCCTTACAGGACGCCTACCAGTATTGCACGCTCAGTGCCTGCCTGCTCAGTGCCTGCCTGCTCGGTGCCTGCCTCCACAGCCGTTCCTGCAACGGTGGCGCCGGCATGCGGCGCGAGCGCCAATATTACAGCATATCGCCCGTGCCGCCAGCGCTGCGCGGCGCCGTATGCGTGCACGGGAGGCGCGCCGTGCGGCCCCTGGCGCGCCGTCACCCGGCCGCGCGTTCGAAGCCGGTCAGCAGCGCGTTCAGGCGCGGACGCGCGCCGGTGATGCGGTCCCACTGGCCGGCGTCGGCCGCGCGCTCGAGCTCGCCGCACAGCTGGTGCAGCTCGTCCGCCTCGAGATAGGCCGCACTGCCCTTGATGCCGTGTAGCAGGCGCGCGGCCGCTTCGTGGTCGCGCGTGGCGATGGCTTCGTCCAGGTCGGCGCGGCGCAGCGGCACGTCGCTGGCGAACGCGGCGCGCATGCGGCTTTTCAGGTCGCTGCTGCGCCGGCCCGCGTTGTGCGCGGCCGCCACCGCCATCGGCGTGGGCCCGGTCAGCACGCCGAACATGGCGTCAAGCTCGCTGGTGCTGGGCGCCGCCGGCGCCGCTGGCGCGTGCCCCGGCACGTTCGTTGGCGGTGGCATGGGCGCCAGTTCGATGCCGCGCTGGAGCTGGCGTTCAATCGCGCGGCTGAGCTGACCATGCAGCGCCGCTTCGTCCACCGGCTTGGTCAAAAAGTCGTCCATGCCGCAGGCCAGGTAGCGGCTGCGATCCTCCTCGCTGGCGTTGGCGGTGAGCGCAATGATCGTCACGTGGCGGTCGCGCACGGGCGCATCGAGCGGGCCGCCGGCACGGATCAGGCGCGTGGCCGTGGCGCCGTCCATCTCGGGCATGCGCCCGTCCATCAGGATCAGGTCGTAGCGGTTGCGCGCGCAGGCGGCCACGGCCAGCACGCCGTTCTCGGCGATGTCGACCAGATGGCCCAGCTCTTCGAGCACCATGCGGATGATGATCTGGTTGGTGGGGAAGTCCTCCGCGCACAGCACGCGCAGGCGGTGGCTGTGCGGCTCGCGCGGCACCACCGGCACCAGCGGCGGGGCCACGCCGTCGGCCAGCGGCAGCACCACCGTGAAGGTGCTGCCTTCGCCCTGCCGGCTCTGCACCGTGATCTCGCCGTCCATCAGGTCGACCAGCTGGCGGCAGATGGCCAGCCCCAGTCCGGTGCCGCCGTAGCGCCGTGTGGTGGTGCTGTCGGCCTGCTCGAACTGCTGGAACAGGCGCTCGATGGCGTCTTCGGCGATGCCGATGCCGGTGTCCTG
>CALRYE020000115.1:0-20586 GCA_943372275.1 Janthinobacterium lividum | reverse complement strand
GTCAATGTGTCGGCGTATGACGCGGCCAATCAGCTGATCGGCAGCACCGGCAATATCAACCTGAGTAACACCTATGCTTTTATCGCGGCCAATTTCGAGAATGTGTCGAAGATTACCGTCACGCGCGACAAGGGCTTCTTCATCATGGACGACGTGACTTTAGCCGATCCGGCCGAGGTGCCGGAACCGGCTGGCATGGCGCTGGCAGCACTGGCGCTGGCTGCACTGGGGCTGAACCGCCGCCGTCGAGGCTGATACATCAGGCAGTCACCGACCGCGCCGTAGGCGATACCGGTGCAGCGCCGTTGGCGATGTCGGTGACTGCCGACCTGAACCCCTTCGTGTAAAATGCGTGAAACGTTACGTTTACGTTTGAAAATCAAGAGCTTACGTCCCTGTAACGACTTTTACTCATTTCACGCTATGACTTTTCAGATTACAGTTCTGCCGAGCGGCCATCATTTCGACTGTGAAGCGGACGAAACCGTGTTGGCAGCGGCCATCCGCGCCGGCATCGGTCTCCCCTACGGCTGCAAAAACGGCGCCTGCAGCTCGTGCAAAGGCAAGGTCATCAGCGGCTCGGTCGAGCACAAAGCGCACCAGCAGCGCGCCTTGACGGAGGCCGAAAAGGCCGACGGCTACGCCTTGTTCTGCTGCGCCACCACCGGTGGCGACCTGACCATCGAAGCGCGCGAAGTGGCCGGCAGCACCGATTACCCGGTGCGCAAGATGCCGTCGCGCGTGGCTAGCATCGACAAAGTCGCGCCCGACGTCGTCGTGCTGACGCTGCAATTGCCCGCCAACGAGGCGCTGGCTTACCGCGCCGGCCAGTACCTCGAATTCATGCTCAAGGATGGCAAGCGGCGCAGCTACAGCATGGCCAGCGCGCCCAGCCTGGACGGCCCCATCACGCTGCACATCCGCTACATGGCGGGCGGTCTGTTCACCGAGCACGTGTTCAACACCATGAAGGAGCGCGACATCCTGCGCTTCGAGGGCCCGCTGGGCACGTTCTTCCTGCAGGAAGAGTCGGACAAGCCCATCGTCATGCTCGCGTCCGGTACCGGCTTCGCCCCCATCAAGGCGCTGGTCGAGCACATGATCCACCTGAAGTCGACCCGCCCTGTCAGCCTGTACTGGGGCGGACGCCGTCCGCTCGACTTGTACATGAGCGCGCTGTGCGAGGAATGGGCCGCCACCCTGCCCAACTTCAGCTTCATTCCCGTCATCTCGCACGCCTTGCCGGAAGACCACTGGAAAGGCCGCACGGGCTTCGTCCACGCGGCCGTCATGCATGACTTGCCCGATATGTCGGCCTACCAGGTGTACGCCTGTGGCGCGCCGGTGGTGGTCGATTCGGCGCGGCGCGACTTCGTGGCCCAGTGCAAGCTGCCGCCGGAAGAGTTCTACGCCGATGCCTTCACCAGCGAGGCCGATCTGGCCTGAACGGTTGATCACGCTTGACCAAGCGGCCTGACGCAGCGTCAGGCCGCTCCGACTGTTTCCCCAAGGTTGCTATGTCCGTCCTGTCGCCGTCCAACGGCCTGTCTGTCCTGCGTAATCGCAATTTCGCCTTTTATCTGTCGTCCCGGGTGCTGGGCACGCTGGCGGTGCAAATGCAGAGCGTGGCCATCGGCTGGCAGGTGTACCAGATGACCGGCAGCCTGTTCGACCTGGGCCTGATCGGGCTGGCCCAGTTCGCGCCCTTTCTGGTATTGATCCTGCTGGCCGGCCATGTTGCCGACCGCTATGACCGGCGCCGCATCATCGTGCTGTGCCAGCTGGTGCAACTGGTGTGCGGCTTGCTGCTGCTGGCCTTCACCCTCAGCGGCTCGACGGTGGTGTGGCCCGTGTTCGCCGTGCTGGTGCTGTATGGCAGCGCGCGCGCCTTCATGATGCCCGCCACCCAGGCGATCCTGCGCAATATGGTTCCTCCCGAAAATTTCAGCCAGGCCGTCGCGCTCAGCTCGTCCGCCTTCCACGTCGCCGTGATCGCCGGGCCCGTGCTGGGCGGCTTGCTGTACGTGGCCGGTCCCGCCACCGTCTATATGGTTTCGTCGAGCCTGCTGGTGCTGGCCGTGCTGCTGATGGCCCTGACCCGCAGCGCCCCCCAGATCGCCAGCACGGCCGCAGCCACCTGGCACACGGTGCTGGAAGGCTTGCGCTTCGTCTGGTCGCGCCCGATCATGCTGGGCGCCATTTCCCTCGATCTGTTCGCCGTGCTGTTCGGCGGCGCCACCGCCCTGCTGCCTGCCTACGCCCACGATGTGCTGCAGACCGGGCCGACCGGGCTGGGCCTGCTGCGCACCGCCCCTGGCGCGGGCGCGGCGATCTGCTCGATCGCGCTGGCGTTCTACCCGATCCGGCGCCGGGTGGGCGCATGGATGTTCGGCGGCGTGGCCGTGTTCGGCATGGCCACCGTGGTGATGGGACTGACCAGCAACTTCGCCGTGGCGCTGGTGGCGCTGGCCCTGCTCGGAGCGGGCGACATGGTCAGCGTGTATGTGCGACATTTACTGGTGCAGATCGAAACGCCGGACGAGATTCGCGGGCGCGTCAGCGCGGTCAACGCGGTGTTCATCGGTGCGTCCAATGAACTGGGCGAATTCGAGTCGGGCATCACGGCCGGCTGGTTCGGCCTGGTGCGGGCCATCCTGTTCGGCGGCGCGGCGACCCTGGCCGTGACGGGGATCTGGGCGGTGCTGTTCCCGGTGCTCTCGCGCATGGACCGGTTTCCGCACGACGACCGGGCGATTGCGGCGGCGAAGGCAGCCTGATCGCCCGAGGCAGCGTTAATTTTCGTGCCGCGCCGACATGGTGAGCGAACTTTTTTAAGCCGCGATGGTCTCATCATTGCGCGCCGCTAAACAGGAGGACTTCCTTGGACCACGCTACCAACGCTACTCCGACCAGCTCTGCTGCGGGCGCCATGCCAGCGTCCGCGCCGAGCGCTGAGTCCGCAGCCTCCGGACCGAGCCAATACGACACCGCCACCATCATGGGCGGGCTGTACGGCGATGGCATCATTGCGTGCAAGGGCGCGTTCGGGCGCGACTGGGTGCGCCAGCTGGGCGAAGACATCGCCGTGCTGTTCGACGAAGCGCGCAAGCAGCCCGGCGGCGCGCTGGAACGGGGTCCCAACCGCTACTACGTCGAAATCCACCCCGAACGCCTGCGCGGCTTTGCCGACATCATCGGCCATCCCTGGGTCGTGGCCGTCTGCCATGCCGTGCTGGGTCCCGGATACAAGATCGTCGAAGCGGGCTTCGATGTGCCCGGCCCCGGCGCCATGAAGCAACCCTGGCACCGCGATTTTCCCGCGCCGCCGGAAACGCTGGTGGGGCGCCGTCTGAACTCGCTCGCCTTCAACATCACCACGGTCGACGTCACCGACGACTTGGGCCCGCTTGAAATCGCTCCGGGCACCCAATGGGATGACCTGACCGGTGGCGACCTCATGTTTCCCGGCCCGCACCTGAACGCCCGCTACGAGGCGCGGCGCCAGCGCAAGCTGCCGCAGATGGGCGATATCTCGGCCCGCTCGGCGCTGACCATCCACCGCGGCACGGCCAACGTCTCGACGACCTCACGCCCCGTGTTCGTGCTGGGGGTGGATGCGCCGGATGGACGCAATGCCGACAAACACGATCTGCAGGTAACGGCGCCCTACTACGCCAGCCTGGCCCCGGAGTTGCAGGCGCGCCTGCATTGCCGCGTCGTCGAGCGTCTGGAACCGCTGTATCAGGCGCATACGATTGCGGGCTTGTTGATGGGGCAGCCGGGCTAGCGGCAGCGGCATGTGGACGGCATATTCATTTGACACTGAGCAATTTCCGCGAAAGGTGTAAGATCAAAGCGCGTGCACCACGTTGTCGCCATCTCCGACACTGGCGCAGCCATGGCAGTTAGCCCACGGCGCCAGTCGCACGCGCAGCATTGGGATGGAGCAGCACCTTCATGAATAACCGGGAGTGAGTATATGCAAATCAACATCAACACCGACAAGACGATCGAACGCCACCAAGGCCTGGATGATCATGTGCAATCCGTTGTCGGCGCAGCAGTACAGCGCTTTCGTGAACACATCACCCGGGTCGAAGTTCACCTGAGCGATGATAACAGCCAGAAATCGGCCGACGGCGGCAACCGCTGCCTGCTGGAAGCACGCGTGACGGGCTATCAGCCGATTGCCGTGAGTGACCACAATGTGTCGCTTCATCAAGCCATCAGCGGCGCCTCGGACAAACTCAAGCGCGCAATCGACAGCGCCCTGGGCCGCTTGCATGACAAGAAGCTGCATGCCACGCCGACCCTGATCGACGAAGCCGATGAAGTGAACGAGTAAGCGTTCGACCGTTGCACACTGGCAGCCGCCTGGCTGCCAGGCAGTTCAAGTGTTTCTGCACCACCGATAGTGTTCGTAGTGTTCTGCTAGTTTTTTCTGCTGTTCTTCTCTGCTGCGTTCTTCTGCAGCGTTCTGCTGTTCCTGCTGTACCTGCTGTACCTGCTGTAATCTCCCACCCCACATCAGTCCCGCGCCCTACTCGCCTTGCACCGCGCCTATCCGATCGGCGACTGTTGCGTCAGCGCGCGCAAATAGCGCAAGCCCGCCAGCGCGCGCGTGCCGTACCACGACATCATCTCGCCATCGACCAAGGCCACCGGTTTGCCGATCTGCTGTTCCAGCGCGTCCGCGTGCGCGTCGGTAAAGCGGTACGGCTCGGTCGACAGCAGCACCGCGTCGATGTCGGCCACCAATCCGGCATTCCATGCAAACGCGGGGTAGCGGGTAGATCGATCGATCGACGGCACGCTCCAGCCGATCTCGGCCATCATGCGCGCGATGTACGTGTCGGCCGAAACGGTCATCCAGGGGTCTTGCCAGATGCAATACAGCACGCGCTTGGGCGCGCCTTTGGGCGTGGCCTGCAGCAGTGCATACTCCTGTTCGAAGTCGGCGCACCAGCGGGCCGCCGCTTCTTCCACACCGAAGATGCCGCCCAACAGATGCGCCAGTGCCAGATTGTCGCGCGGTGCGCACGGATGGGTGACCACCACGTTCGGTACGCACTGCGCGAGCGCATCGGCCACAGGCTTGGTATTCTCGTCGATATTGACGATCACGTGAGTGGGCGCCAGCGCGCGCAGCTTGCCCAGGTTGACATCCTTGGTGCCGCCCACCTTGGCGATCGCCGCCACCGTCGCGGCCGGATGAATGCAGAATCCGGTGCGCCCCACCACCTGCCCGACCAGACCGAAGTCGCACAGCATTTCCGTGATCGACGGCACCAGCGACACGATGCGCGCCGCCGGCGCCGCAGTGTGGACAGTCCCCAGTGCGTCTGTATAAGCCATCGGTCCGTCCCTTAAGTGTGAAGTAAGTATGCTGCTATGGGAACACTGTTATGATGTAATTGCCAACGACAATGGCGCTTCTGTCAAAAACGAAAGAATATTTTGGAACAGATCGGCACTTTTGCTACCTCCAGCTACTCGATCAACGATCTCGAACTGTTTCGCGACGCGGACGGACTGCGCCTGTCGCCGATGCTGGCCGGCTGCGCCGTGATACGGGTCGGAGCCGGCCAGCGCGTCGAGGATACGGTGCGTGCGCGCCTGTTCATCGTGCTGCGCGGCGCGCTGGGGGTCACCCTCGACGATGGCCCTGTCAGCAAGATTTTACCGGGCGAGAGCATCGGTGAACACTCGGTATTGGACGAAACGACCAACCTGGCCGCCATCGTCGCGCTGGAAGACACCGAGCTGCTCGTCGTCGACGGCCAGCTGGTCTGGAAACTGATCGACCAGTGCAACAGCCTGGCCCGCAATCTGCTGCGCCTGCTGTCGTTTCGCGTCAGCGCCGCCAACGCGCAACTGCGCCGGCGCCAGAAACTGGGCGAATTCTACCGCCAGCTGTCGATGAACGATGGCTTGACCGGTCTGTACAACCGCAACTGGCTGGCCGACATGCTGCCCAAGCTGGTGGCCACGGCGCACCGCGGCGCCACGCCGCTGGCGCTGGTGATGATCGACCTGGATCACTTTAAGAAGTTCAACGATACCCACGGCCACCTGGCCGGCGACGACGCCTTGCGCGCCGCGGCCAGCGTGCTCAGCGCAGCGCTGCGCCCCACCGACTTCGCGGTGCGCTACGGTGGAGAGGAATTGATGGTCATTCTGCCGGAAACCCCGCAGGATCTGGCGCTGCTGGTGGCGCAACGCTTGTGCGAACGGATGCGCAGCGCCGACATCTTCAACGATCCCAGCGTGGCGCTGCCGCACGTGACGGCGTCGTTCGGTGTCGCCGTGCTGTACGAAGGCATGCCCGACAAGGCCTTGATCGCCGCCGCCGATGCCGCGCTGTACCGTGCCAAGGACGGCGGGCGCAACCGCGTATCCTTGTAACGGCAGAGATTTTCAGCACCTGACTCTCCGGCGCCACGCAAGTTCGCACAGGGGGACTCCGACTATGTAGGCGAGTCCGCCATGCGACGGGATCGGTGCAATTACCGGATTGCCCCACACCTGTGTACCATAGCGATCCGACGCGCAACCACTATCCGCAGATCCCATGAGCACGCATACCTTTTTATGGCACGACTACGAAACGTTCGGCGCCCAGCCGCGGCGCGACCGTCCGGCGCAGTTCGCCGCGATCCGCACCGATGCCAACCTGAACGAAATCGGCGACCCGATCATGCTGTACTGCGCGCCGGCGCCCGACTTCCTGCCTGATCCGCAGTCGTGCCTGATCACCGGCATCACCCCCCAGCAATGCCAGGAATGGGGCGTGCCCGAACACCAGTTCGCCGCCACGGTGGAAGCGGCGTTCAGCAAGCCCGGCACCATCGGCGTGGGCTACAACACCATCCGTTTCGACGATGAAGTCACACGCTTCTTATTCTGGCGCAATCTGATCGATCCGTATGCGCGCGAGTGGCAAAACAATTGCGGCCGCTGGGACTTGCTCGACGTGGTGCGCATGACGTACGCACTGCGTCCGGAAGGCATCGAGTGGCCGACCCACGACGATGGCCGCCCCAGCTTTAAACTGGAACACCTGGCCAAGGCCAACGGCCTGTTGCACGAAGCGGCCCACGATGCGCTGTCGGACGTGCGCGCCACCATCGCGCTGGCCAAGCTGATCCGCGACAAGCAGCCGCGCCTGTTCGACTTCTGTCTGGGCATGCACAAGAAAGACAAGGTGTCGGCGGAAATGGGCCTACACCTCGATCCCGCTACCCGCCAGCCATTCTTGCACATCTCGGGCATGTTCCCTGCCGAGCGCGGCTGCATCGCGCTGGTGTGGCCGCTGGGCACGCACCCGACCAACAAGAACGAGATCCTGGTCTGGGATTGCAGCCACGATCCGGCGCCGCTGTTCGAACTCGATGCCGAGACGATCCGCCTGCGCATGTTCACCCGTACGGCCGACTTGCCGGAAGGCGTGACCCGCTTGCCGGTCAAGAGCATCCACCTGAACAAATCGCCCATGCTGGTGTCGAATCTGAAAACCTTGTCGGCGCCGATGGCGACCCGCTGGGGCATCGATATTGCGCAGGCACTGCTGCACGCCAAGACGGCGGCGCAGGGTCCGGACATGGGCGCCATCTGGGAGCAGGTCTACCAGCGCCCGGGCGCCGCACTCGACACCGATGTCGATGAAGACCTGTACGGCGGCTTCGTCAGCAAGGACGATCGGCGCACACTGGATTCGTTGCGGAGCGAAACGCCCGCGCGGCTGGCCACGGCGCGCCCGTCATTCCAGGACGACCGACTGGGTGAACTGTTCTTCCGTTACCGGGCCCGCAACTTCCCCGCCACCTTATCCGAAGACGAAGCGCAGCAGTGGGAACAGCACCGCGCCGACCGCCTGTTCGATGGCGCCGGCAATGCCCGCACCATCGAGCAATTGTTCGCCGAAATCGACGCCCTGTCGGAACACGCCGATGAGCGTGCCGAGGATATCCTGGGCGCCCTGTACGACTACGCCGAACAGATCGCACCAAGCCGCCAGTAAGCAGGGCCGCCCGTCTGCCCTGCGCGGCGCAGGCACCCCGGCGAATCAGGCCGGTGAGTGTGCTCCGAAAAAACTGAAAGTTCGCAATAGCAATGAGATAATCGCCATGGACCTGCCGCGACCGGCAGTATCCATGACGACTCCCACTGATCAACTATGCGAACGAAACGGCGAATGAATCGATTACTTGTAGTGTTATCCCTGGCCACCGCTGCCATGGCGCCGCTGGCGCAGGCGGCTGACGGCGCGGCGCTGTACCAGCAAAACTGCGCCGCCTGCCACGGCGCCAAGCGCGAAGGCGCCGTCGGACCGAATCTGGCCGACGCCACCTGGCTCAAGGTCAAACCGAACAAAGCCGCGCTGGCCAAGTTCATTGCCGCCGGTTCGCCGACGGCCGGCATGCCGGCTTTCAAGGGAACGCTGCCCGCGGCATCGATCGCATCGATTGCCGATTACCTGCTCAAACCGGTGAGCTCCGCCACGGCAATTGCCGCCGCCGCCGCCAAGCCGGCCAGCGTACCGGCTGCGCCGGGTGCACCGGGTGCACCGGCTGCGGCCTATCCCGAACTGGCCAACTTCAAGCTGCCGGTGGGTTTCAGCATTTCCGTGTTTGCCGACAACGTGCCGGCCGCGCGCAGCATGGTGGTCTCGCCTTCCGGCATCGTGTACGTCGGCTCACGGGCCGCGGGAAAAGTCTACGCGCTGGTCAGCAGCAAGCGCGACAACGTCATCGATCAGGTCGTCACCATTGCCGAAGGGCTCGATGCACCGATCGGCGTGACCTTGATGAACGGCGCGCTGTACGTGGGCGAAATCAGCCGCGTGATCCGTTTCGACGACATCGACAACACCTACAACACCAAGCCGAAGATCAACGTGGTCAAGGTGTCGCTGCCGAGCGACAAGTGGCACGGCGAGAAGATCATCAAGGCGGGTCCGGACGGCAAGCTGTACATCCCGGTCGGTGCGCCGTGCAATGTGTGCAATAAGGAAAACGACCTGCACTCCAAGATTCACCGCATGAATCCCGACGGCTCCGGCCTGGAAGAATTCGCCCGCGGCGTGCGCAACACGGTCGGCTTCGCATTCCACCCCACCACCCGCCAGCTGTGGTTCACCGACAATGGCCGCGACATGCTGGGCGACAATCTGCCATCGGACAAGCTGCACGTCGCGCCCAAGGCCGGCCTGCATTTCGGTTTCCCGTATTGCGCCGGCGGCGTGGTGCCGGACCCGGAGTTTGCCGCGGGCCGCACGTGTGCGGAGTTCGAGGCGCCGGTCGCCAAGCTGGGCCCGCACGTGGCCTCGCTGGGACTGGCCTTCAATACCGGCAGCCATTTCCCGGCGCAGTACAAGCACCAGTTGTTTGTGGCGGAACACGGCTCATGGAACCGCACGCAAAAGAGCGGCTACCGCGTGGCCCTGATCACCTTGCATGAGAACCAGATGGTCAGCGACACGGTGTTCATCGACGGCTTCATCCAGAATGGCGAAGTGATCGGACGCCCGGTCGACATCGGCTTTTTGGCCGATGGCTCGATGCTGATCTCGGACGACCACCGGGGACGCATCTACCGCGTGACCTACAAGGCGCCGCCGGCAGAGAAAAAGTAAGTCGATCAGCCGCGATGCAGATTGATCGCATCGCGGGTTTCCAGCGCCACCCTGCGCGCTGCGGCAACAAAATCTTCCGATCCTTGCGGCGTGGCATACAAAATCGCCCGCGACGAATTGATCATCATCCCCGTTCCGCCCGCCGTCTTGCCGGCCTTGACGGTCGCCTCGATATCCCCGCCCTGGGCGCCGATGCCCGGCACCAGCAGCGGCATGTCGCCCACGATGGCCCGTACTTGCGCCAATTCTTCCGGGAACGTGGCGCCCACCACCAGCGCGCATTGGCCGTTGCGGTTCCACTTGTCGGCCACCAGGCGCGCCACGTGCTGGTACAGGGGCATGCCATGGGTGGTCAAGAATTGCAGATCGGATCCGCCGGGGTTCGACGTGCGGCACAGAATGATCACGCCGCGATCGCTCCACTCCATGTAGGGCTCGACCGAGTCGGAACCCATGTACGGATTGACGGTCACGGCATCGGCGCCGTAGCGCTCGTAGGCTTCGCGGGCGTACTGGTGCGCGGTGGCGCCGATATCGCCCCGCTTGGCGTCGAGTATCAGGGGAATATCCGGGTAGCTGGCGCGGATGTAGGCGCAGATCTGTTCCAGCTGGCGCTCGGCGCCCAGTGCGGCGAAATAGGCGATCTGCGGCTTGAACGAACAGGCCAGATCGGCGGTGGCGTCGATGATTTCCTTGCAAAAAGCGAAGATCGCGTCCGGCTTGAGCTTATAGGCATCGGGAAAGCGCGCCAGATCGGGGTCCAGGCCCACGCACAGCATGGAATTGTTCTTGGTCCAGGCGGCGGACAGTTTGTCGATAAAGTTCACGGGACCCTCGAAGTCGGATGCAAAGGCGGCATTGTAACAAACGCGCTCCCGCCCTCTGCGGGGCCGCCCGGGCCGCCCCGGCGCTGCCTCGCAAGACGCGTGGGCGCTGTACCGACATTTGAGGTATATTTTTGACCATTCGACAACTTGCAATGGATGAACATCATGACAAATACCGGCTTCTCCACCACCGCGCGGATGTTTTTCGCGTTGGTCCTCGCTTCCGTGCTGTCCGGCTGCGGCTACAACCAGTTCCAGAGCAAGGACGAGGCGACCAAGGCCGCCTGGGGCGAAGTGGTCAACCAGTACCAGCGCCGCGCCGACCTGATTCCCAATCTGGTCAACACCGTCAAAGGCTATGCCAGCCACGAGCGCGAGACGCTGGAATCGGTCACCCGCGCGCGCGCCTCGGCCACCAGTTTCCAGATCACACCCGAGGTGCTGAACGATCCTGAAGCGTTCAAAAAGTTCCAGGCCGTGCAGGGCGAACTGTCGGGCGCCTTATCGCGCCTGATGGTGGTGGCGGAAAAATATCCGGACCTGAAAGCCGATGCCAGCTTCCGCGACCTGCAGTCGCAACTGGAAGGCACGGAAAACCGCATCACCGTGGCGCGCCAGCGTTACATCGCCGCCGTGCAGGAATATAACGTGCAGGTGCGCAGCTTCCCAACCAACCTGACCGCCATGATGTTCGGCTATAACACCAAGCCATCGTTCACGGTCGAAAACGAAAAAGCCATTTCGACGGCACCGACCGTCAACTTCGGCAAATAAGCATGACCGCCCTGCGCTTGCTGTGGTGTGCCGTGATGGCGCTGGCCCTGATGGGCAGCGCCCGCGCGCAGTTCGTTGCCGTGCCGCCCTTGACCGGCCATTTGACCGATCAGGCCGGTATGCTCAGCGCCGATCAGCGCACCAAGCTCGAAGCCGTGCTGACCGACTATGAGGCCAAAACGGGCAGCCAGATCGCCATTTTGCTGGTCAAGACAACCGAGCCGGAACAGATCGAGCAGTACAGCATCCGCGTGGCCGACGCCTGGAAACTGGGCCGCAAAGGCGTCGACGATGGCGTGTTGCTGCTGGTGGCCAAGGATAATCCCAGCGCACTGCGGCGCCTGCGCATCGAGGCGGGCCGCGGTGTGCAGGGCGTGCTGACGGACGCCAAGTCGAAACAGATCCTGCAAGACGTGATCGCGCCGCACTTTCGCCAGAACCAGTTCTACGATGGACTGGTCGCCGGCGTGGGTGCGATCGCGACCCTTTTGAATTCGGAAAAATTCCCCGCACCGCCGCCGCCCGTACAACAGCAGCAAAGCGCATCCGGCGGTGGCTTGTCGTTGCCGATGATTTTGTTCGGCATCTTTGTGCTGGCGACCATTTTCCGCCCGCGCCGCAAGTCGGCCTTGAGCCGTGGCGGCTGGGGTAGCGGCGCGACCGGCTTTATCCTCGGCAGTGCCCTGAGTGGGCTCAGCCGAGGCGGTGGCGGCGGTGGCGGCGGTGGCTTCGGCGGCGGTGGTTTTTCCGGTGGCGGTGGCAGCTTTGATGGCGGTGGCGCCTCGGGAGACTGGTAATGGCAGCATCATTCACAAGCCGCTTGCAGCGTGCATGGCATCACTGGCGCAGCAGCGCGGCGCAGGGCCGCAAGGCATTTTCCGAACAGACCTTGGCCGAGATCGGCAGCGCCATCACGGCAGGCGAACTGACCCACCGGGGCGAGCTGCGCCTGATCGTCGAGAACGCCATGCCGTCCGAGCTCATCTGGGCCGACCTGAGCAATCGCCAGCGTGCACTGGCCCTGTTCGCCGAACATGGGGTATGGGATACCGAAGACAATTGCGGGGTACTCATTTACATCAACCTGGCTGAACGCAAGGTGGATATCGTGGCCGACCGCGCCATCGACCGCAAGATCGACGCGGCAACCTGGCAAGCCATTTGCCACACCATGACGGCGGGCTTTGCCCGCGGTGAATATCGCGACAGCACGCTGGCCGCAGTGGAACAGGTCAATGCCTTGCTGCGCCAGCACTTTCCCGCCAATGGCGCGCGCGCCAACGAGTTGCCGGATCATCCGATTGTGATGTAATTTGGCGTACCCGTGTCGAACCCGGGCGGTCCCTGCCGCCCGGCGACGCTCCTATTTTCCCGCACCGCGAAGGACCCCGCATGACTTCCCCCCTTAAACTCGCGCAGCAGGTTGCCATCGTCACCGGGGCGACCCAGGGGATCGGCCTGGCCTGCGCCCAGCGCCTGGTGCGCGAAGGCGCGCGCGTGATGCTGGTCGACATTAAGCCGGACGGAACCGACGCCGCCCTGGCGCTGGGCGACGCCGCCGCCTTTTTCGCCGCCGACGTCAGCCAGAAGGCCGATGTGGATGCCATGGTGGCCGCTACCCTGGCCCGCTTCGGCCGCATCGACATTCTGATCAACAATGCCGGCGTCACCCACGCCGCCGATTTCCTGGAGCTGGCGGAGGACGATTTCGACCGGGTCATCCGCACCAATCTGAAGTCGATGTTCCTGTGCGGGCAGGCGGTGGCGCGCGAGATGGTCAAGCGCCAGTCGGGATGCATCATCAACATGTCGAGCGTCAATTCGGCGCTGGCCATCCCGAACCAGGTGCCGTATGTGGTGTCCAAGGGCGGCATCAATCAACTGACCAAGGTTATGGCGCTGAGCCTGGCGCCCCACGGTATCCGCGTCAACGGCATCGCGCCCGGCACCATCCTGACTGAACTGGCCCGCAAGGCCGTGCTCGCCAGCGCGGACGCGCGCCACACCATCCTGTCGCGCACGCCCTTGGGACGCTGCGGCGAACCGGACGAAGTGGCCGGCGTGGCGGCCTTCCTGGCCAGCGCCGACGCGTCGTACATGACGGGAGAAACCATATTCGTCGATGGCGGCCGCATGGCGCTGAACTACACCGTGCCGTTACGCGACTAGCCATGCCTTACCCGCACACGGCAAGCGCAGTTATTCACATTGCGAATGTATGGTATCGAAACAGTCAATTAGACATATATTTCGCGATACAACATAATTACACCTGTCTCCACTATTCTCCTCCAAAGAAATAGTTTTAAGCCCGCTTTCATCAGCGGGCTTTTTTTTTGCCTGGGCCGACGACATCAGCCTTTTCCGAATGTTCCATTGCACTGCGCAAGGTTTGCGCGATGTCATATCCGAGTCACATTGCCTGCCTATACTTCATTCATCTGCTGTACACGCAACCGATATGCGCGACGGCAGTCAGGTGTGCTGACCCTCCGAGGGCGGCACACCAATCGAATTGATCTCTTGGCCCGATCTTGGGTTTTGCCCGCCGCGACGGCGGGCATTTTTTTTGTCCCCGCACTAGCTGCGGAGGCGACACCCGGCCCAGCCAATTCGGGCAGTCCCCGTGCAGGTTTGTGCGTATCGGTCCAGCTACCTATCATTTAGTTGAGGTAAATGCAAAAAACACCCGATCGTCCTTGAAGCCTGTGGATCTTTTACTATGATGAAGGTCCCCCGACGTCTTTCATGAACGTCGTCGTTTCCGATTTATCGGCAAGCTGGACTCAATGGAGCGATACGAATGAGTGAACATGTACTCGAACCCGTGGTCACCGAACCATGCCACGCAAGCCCCAAGCGGCGCCACGCGCCCGCCGAAGGACTGGTCCTGACCGAACTGCCGGCCGAGGCCGTTGTCGATCATCTCGACGACGACGTCACTCCGCTGTCGCTGATCACGTTCGGATCGGTGCGCGAGATCTGCCCGAAGTGCCAGCAAACGCACCTTAAACTGGTACTGCGGCAGCGCTGCGTGCGTGTGGCGCATCTGTTCTGCGCTGATTGCCACGGCTGCTACGATGCACACTATCCCAATGGCGACTCGGCCCTGACCATCTGAGCTGACCATCTGACCTGACTGTCGGGGCTGGGGCGCGCTGTTGCGGTCGCGCCGATGCCCCAGCGCCGGGCAGTGGGCGTCCCCGCCCCGTTGCCATTCGGGCTGGGTACGCTGCTGACCGTGCTTCTCTGCGTACTTTGCCGCGTACGTCGCTGCTACTTCGCGGTCCGCGCCGCGGCGTACGCAGTTGCGCACTCCACTGTCCACCGCCGGCGTGGTAATGTTGCGGTTTTGAACCATCCCGCAGGTGCCATGCCCTCCCTTCTTGCTTCCCTCGTCCTGGCCCCTCATTGGCGCACATACCGCTTCGGTGCGGCCATGCTGCTGTACGCCGCCATCGTGATCATGGGATCGGTCCCCGGTGCGCGTGCCGACATCGGCACCGTGGCGTCCGGCCTGGTGCTGCACTCGCTGGCCTATGCCACCCTGGCTTTTTTACTGTTCACGGGCACGACAGGAACACCCCGGGCGCGCGCCGTCAAGGCCGTGCTGGGGGTGATGCTGATGGGGGCGGGCGACGAGCTGGTACAGAGTTTTCTGCCTTATCGTCACGGCGCCCTGTCGGACTGGCTGGTGGACGTCAACGCCGCCGTCATCACGTCGGTGCTGCTGTGGGCATTCCTTCCTGAGGGGCGCGCCGGCCGCTGATGCAGCCGCGGGCCCCGAGTGCCCGGCGCCACCTTGGCCAACGCCACCACGCTGGCCCGATCGAGGCCACCAGTTCAGCGATCAGCCCTGCCAATTGCACATTCCTGCATGACGTGCTTCTCTGTGCGGTTGATCGAAGAATGACGGGTAGTGGCGATCCGCAATGGACGCAGGCCAAGTCTTTGTCATTCATTGATGCAAGCGACAGACGGCGCGCCGCAGATGCCTCTCCAAATATCCGACGTTTGACGTGGATCATGCAGTCTATGGATCAGCCGGAACGTCGAGCGGGTTCGGCCCTCTTACCGGAGTGGCACGCGGCATTGTCACGCACACACTGAAAACACCCAACCAAAGGAGTTGATCATGAAGCGTATCGAACGGAGCGTGCTCTTGGCGGGCCTGATGGCCCTCGGACTGACGGCATGCGGCACCACGGACACCAGCAGCGACACGGCTGGTTCATCCACCAGCAGCATGAGCGAGGGCGGTAGCAGCACGGGCAGCAGCGCCAGCGGCAGCATGGGCGGCACCGGCAGCGGCAGCGGCAGTATGGGTGGCGCCGGCAGCACGGCCGGCACGACGGGCGCCACGGGCAGCAGCCCTAGCGCAAGCGATCCCAGCGCAGGTACGGCGGGCACCAGCGGCAGCACGGCGGGCACCTCAGGCACCGGCGGTACCACCGACAGCAGCGGCGCCGGCAGCATGGCCGGCAGCAGTACGGGAACCACCGACAGTGCTGCCGCGGGCTCGGCGGGCACCATGGCAAGCACCCCCAACAGCACCGTCACCAATATCGAAATCATTCCGCGCCAGGGCGGCACGGACGGCACCAGCGCCGGCACGGTCGCCGGCGCCGCGGTCGGTGGCGCCACCAGTGGCGCGGGCACCGCCGACCGTGTCTATCGCATCACGCTGCGCATGGATGACGGCACCACCGCCGTCATCACGCAAGAGTCAACGCCATCGTTCACCACGGGCGACCGGGTACGCATGGCCAGCGGTGCTGTCACGCGCTAGTAGACGGCTCGGCTCAATACATGCGCTCGACCTGGTAGCCGCGCCGCGACAGCAACTGGGGTAGCCCATTGGCGCCTAGCAGGTGCAGCAGCCCCACCCCGACAAAGGTGGTGTGCCCATGCTGCATGATCTGCTCGATGCGCGCTGCCATTTCCGGGTTGCGCCTGCCCAATAGCGTGCTGCGCGTAAAGGCCGCCATCACGCTGTCGCCATCGGTGGCGTCGGCAATCAGGGCATCCAGGGCGGCGGCGTCGCCGCTGCTCCAGGCCGTCATCACGGCGCGCGCCCTGCGCAGCGAGCTGCCGTCGGACAGCGCCAGCAAGGCTTCGCGCAGATAGCGCTCGCCGTCGGCGTGGCCCAGGGTATCGAACAAGGCCAGCTGGTAGTCGGCGCTTTCCAGCTCGGCAACAGCAGTGCCCTGGCGCTGCGCGCTGGTCAGCAAAACCGACTCAACCCCCTGGCTGCGCCGGTAGCCATGCCGTTCCAGCTCCAGGCCCATCAGCAGGTTGGCCAGCAGCCAGGGCTTCAGGTGGGCGACGCTGGATACGCTGATGCCCTGGGCATGCAGGGCCGCGGTCAGGCGCGCCAGCGTGTCCGATGACAGATGCTGGCGCACGCTGTCGCCGCCACGGTAGCTGCCGTGCCGGTCGACCGCGCGCGCGAACGCATCGCTGGCGCGGGTGTCGAGCTCGACCACCAACTGGCCGGCATCGGCCAGGGCGCGCCGCACCTCCGGCGCCAGCGGGTAAAACGCGGTCGTGCCGACATGCACGGTGCCGAACAAATAACTGACTTGCTTGTTGCGGGTGACCCGAAACAGGGCCCCTTGGCGCCTGGCGTCCGGCGCACGGCTTGCGGCGCTGGCGGCGTACGGCAATTGCGGCAAGTGCGACAAGTTCGGCGAGTGCGGCAAGTTCGGCAAGTTCGGCAAGTGCGCCACGTGCGGCAAGTGCTCGGCTGACGCCACCGCCTCGGCGCCGTGCGCGCTCACGTCCAGCAACAGCGCAAGTGCCATCGCAACCCCCGCAACGATTTTCCGTTTGCTCCGCATCCGCAATTCCTGGCGACATTTTTCAGCCGCCATACTAATTCAGGATGACGACCGCAAACAGTCCCCAGGAAAGTATTTTCGCGAGCAATACTAGCCTGATAATGCCGGGCTGAGGCGCGGCGCACGCGCAGGCATAACATTGCGCGCACGACGTGGCCGGCGGTCTGGTCCGCCTAGCCGAGCTCAAGCGCGCTGGGGTCGGTACCTCCGTTCAGGTATCGTATGGCTACCCCGACATCACGGAACACGACCCATGACCGACAAGACCATTTCCCGCATTTACCCGGCACAGCGCGACGATATCGGCGACCTGCTTACCCAGCGGCCGTTGCCGAACGAATACGTCAGCCAGATCGATCCCTTTTTGTTCCTCAATCACCATGGTCCGCAAACCTATCCGCCGCATAACCACGGTCTGCCGTTCGGTCCGCATCCGCATCGGGGCTTCGAAACCGTTACCTTCATGTTCGACGGCGAGCTGGCCCACCGCGACAGCGCCGGCCATGAAAGTGTCATCGGCGCCGGCGGCGTCCAGTGGATGACGGCCGGCAGCGGCATTGTGCATGCCGAAGTGTCCCCTGCCCTGTTCATGGAGCAAGGTGGCCCGCTGGAAATCATTCAGCTGTGGGTCAATCTTCCGGGTCGCCTGAAGATGACCGCGCCCGCCTACCAGGGGCTGCAAGGCGAGCAGATTCCCGCCATCGCGCTGGACGGCGGCAAGGTGGAACTGAACCTGATCGCGGGCCAGTGGCCGCCCCAGGGCAATGACGAGGAAATGCCCGCGTCCGACGCCGGGCAGGCGGGCGACGCGCGCCATGGCCCCGTCGCTTCGCTCACCGGGGTGTTCATGAGCACCATCCGCATGCAGCAAGGCGGCCGCATCCGGCTGCCAGGTTTGCTGGCGCGCCACGTGCTGCTGTATGTCGTGCGCGGCGCGGTTCAGCTGGGCGGCGACCGGGTGGGCGCCTTCCATCTGGCCGAACTGGGCAGCGAAGGCGACGCCATCGAACTGCTGGCCGAGACCGATAGCATGGTGCTGTTCGGCCATGCCGAGCCGCTCAATGAGCCGGTGGTGGCGCACGGACCCTTCGTGATGAATACGCGCGAACAGATCCAGACCGCCATCGATGACTACCAGACTGGCCGCTTCGGCGCTCCCCTGCCAGGCTGATGCCGCGCGTTGGTCTTTATCTGGATCAATCCTAGCGCCGGAACCATCGCACCCCGGCGATGATCCCACCCGGGTAGGCTACGCGCCGCCAACCCGGGACTGAACATGTCAGAAAAAAAATTACTATGCGTGTCACACGCAGGCTTCGCCGCGTCCGCTCTTTTGCCGCAGTGGGAGGTCACTACCGTGTCGACGCTGAGCGAGGCGCGCCGCGCCCTGCAGCGCGCGCCGTGCACGGTCGGTCTGCTGCTGACCCTGGATGACCATGCGAGCTTGCATGGTTTTCTCAGCGACCACTGGGCCCTGCACTGGGTGGGCGTGGTCGAGCCTGCGCAGCTGGAGCAGGCGTGCTGGCGCGAGCTGATTGCCGAGCATCTGCACGACTTCCATACCCGGCCCCTCGATCTGGCGCTGCTGCGCCATACTCTGGGGCATGCGCACGGTTGCGCCGCGCTGCGCATCCGCCCGGCCACCGCGCCGAACCGGGCGCCGATGGGGCTGACCGGCAGCAGCGCCGCCATCGCCCGCCTGCGCGCCCAGATCGCCAGGGTGGCGCAGACCGACGCCCCCGTGCTGATCTGGGGCGAAAGCGGCAGCGGCAAGGAACTGACGGCCCAGGCCATCCACGCGCAGTCGCCGCGCGCCAGCGGGCCCTTTGTGCCGATCAATTGCGGCGCCATCCCGCCGGCGCTGATCCAGTCCGAACTGTTCGGCCACGCGCGCGGCGCCTTCACCGGCGCTGCGCGCGACAAGATCGGCCTGATCGAATCGGCCGGCGGCGGCACGGTGTTTCTCGATGAAATCGCCGATCTGCCCAAAGACCTGCAATCGAATCTGCTGCGTTTTCTGCAGGAAAAAAACATTTACCGGGTCGGATCGACCCGCAGTATCGGGGTGGACGTGCGGGTCATCGCCGCGTCGCACGTGCAACTGCAGCACGCGGTGCGCGACGGTCTGTTCAGGGAAGACTTGTACTACCGCCTGAACGTGTTGCCGCTGAACGTGCCGCCCCTGCGCGAACGCAAGGAAGACCTCGCCGACCTGGCCGCGCAGTTTTTCGACGCCTACCTGGCGGACAAACCGGCGCGGCTGAAAGGTTTCAGCGCGGCGGCGCTGCGCGCGATCCGCGCGTATCCATGGCCGGGCAACGTGCGCGAACTGATCAACCGGGTGCGGCGTGCCATGGTGCTGGCCGACGGCCGCTTGATCACTCCTGGCGACCTGGGCCTGGACGGCACCGGCCAGATCGCCCCGGCCGGCCTGGACGAGTCGCGCATGCGCGCCGAACGCGATGCCATCCTGGCCAGTCTGGCCCGCTCGGGCGGCAACGTGACACATGCGGCGCGCGCGCTGGCTGTCTCGCGCATGACGCTGTACCGCCAGATGGCCAAGCACGGCATCGGCAGCTGAGCGCCGTCGGCGCTGTCACCTTGCCGCGACAGTCGGCCCGCCATGGGACGATCCCATGCGCCCCCGGGCCGGCACACTCGCTGCCCGTCGCAGCGCCGATACAAAAACGCCGGGGTTTACCGCGTGGATGCCTGCCACACGCCGATGCACGCTGCCCTCTCAAGCAATTTATCCAGCAGATTCAATGCCTTGGCAGCCCCTATCGAAGCGCTGGCACTGAGTTTGCAGTAGTAGCCCTGCCTGGCCTGACATCCGGGCGCATCTCATCGATACATACTTTCAAAGGGGCTTCTATGAAACGAACAATTTTGGCGGCGGCAATCGCTCTGGCTTTCTCCGCAGGCGCCTACGCCAACCCGACCAACACCGCGACCAACCCATCCGGCAGCTCTGGTGGTGCACTGACCCAGACGGCCAATGCCAACAACAACCAGTCGGGTGAAGGTGCCAAGGCCAACGAGGGCTCCCTTGCGCTGCAGGTGTCCGACAGTGGCAACGACAACAGTACCGGTCAGAACAACAGCGCGGGCGACGCGGTCGGCTCGGGCCTGGGCGCCGCCAGCGCCAACAACGGATCGACGGCGACGGCCTCGATCACCGGCTCGTTCAATACCTCGTCGGCCACGGCCACCAGCAACCTCACGGGCGCGGTCAGTGGCAACTCCATCAGCAACATCGGCAATATCGCCGGACAGACCGGCAACAGCAACGGTGGCGGCGCCACGGGCGGCAACGGCGCCGCCGGCACGGGCGGATCGGCGCAGGGCATAGCCGGCAGCGGTGGGCGCTCGTACGGCGGCAATGGCGCAGCCGGCGCGGCCGGTGGCGGCGCCAGCACGGGCAACGCTGCCAACGGCGTGGCGCTGGCCGGTCCGTCCAGCGGCGGCGCGGGCGGTGCGGGCGGCGCCACAGGTGCCGCCACCAGCGGCG
>CALRYE020000114.1:0-20591 GCA_943372275.1 Janthinobacterium lividum | reverse complement strand
CATTTGCTCCGTCATCCCCGCGAAAGCGGGGACCCATGCTGAGCATGCAGCACTATGGAAGCCGGCTCAGCATGGGTTCCCGCATGCGCGGGAATGACGGTTTTGAAGTTGGTGGCCTAGAGTTACGTTACCTTTCGCGACACCCTCGAAGGCGAGAACCCATACGACGTTCCCATCAAGCATCACCCATCACTTCGGAATACTGCCCTCCACCCCCTGCACATACCAGTTCAGCGACATCAAGTCCTTCAGCGGCATGGTCGAACCTGCCGCCACCTTGATCGCGCCGGACTGGTCCTTGACCGGGCCATTGAACGGCGCGAAGGTGCCGGCGGTAATCGCCGCCTTTTTGTCCTGGAATAGCTTGGCCGCATCCTTCGGCACCGCCGCGTTCAGCGGCGACATGCGGATCATGTCGTCCTTCAGCCCGCCCTTGACTTCGGCCGGCTTCCAGGTGCCGCCAATGACCGCCTTGGCCGTCTCGGTATAGAAACCGCCCCAGTGGCTGGTCGCCGCCGTCAGGTGCGCCTTGGGTGCGAACTTGAGCATGTCCGAATCCCAGCCGAACGCGTAGATACCCTTTTGCTGCGCCACCTGCAAGGTGGCCGGCGAATCGGTGTTTTGGCTGAGCACATCGACGCCCTGCGCGATCAAGGTCTCGGCGGCCTGGCGCTCCTTCGGCGGGTCGTACCACGAGTTGACCCACACCACCTTGGTCTTGATCTTCGGATTGCTCACCTGCGCGCCCAGCGTGAAGGCGTTGATGTTGCGGATCACCTCGGGAATCGGGAACGAGGCCACCACGCCCAGCGTGTTGGTCTTGGTCATTTTGCCGGCGATCAGGCCGTTCAGATACGCGCCTTCGTACATGCGGCTCTCGTAGTTGCCCATGTTCTTGGCCTGCTTGAAGCCGGTGGCGTGCAGGAACACGGTCTTGGGAAACGCCTTGGCCACTTTTTCGGTCGGGTTCATGTAGCCGAACGAGGTAGTGAAAATCAGCTTGTTGCCGTCGGCCGCCAGCTTGCGGATCACGCGCTCGGAGTCGGCGCCTTCGGGCACGCTTTCGACGAACGTGGTCTTGACCTGGGCGCCCAGCGCTTTTTCCATGGCCAGGCGGCCCTGGTCGTGGGCGTAGGTCCAGCCGGCGTCGCCCACCGGGCCGACATAGACGAAGCCGACCTTCAGCGGCTCGGCGGCAAACGCAGGGGAGGCCGCAAGGCCCGCTGCCACGGTCAGGCAGGGCAGGGCGGATAATAAAGTGCGTCGCATTTTGCTCAGTTGCATGGTCATCCTCTTGAGATGGTTTCGGTCGGTGGTTTTTTTTAGGAATAACTAGAAATGATACTCGGCGCGCACCATCGGCGTCTTGGCGGTCGCGCCCGGGTTGCCCTTGGAGCTGTTGCCGAACTTGTTCTTCCAGTACTGGTACTCGACGCCGACCTTGAAGGTACGGGGCGCCGCGCCCACCAGCGCACTGGCATCGTACATGATCTGCATGTCGATATTGGTCTCGGCCGCGCTGTCGCCACCGAACTCGTTCTTGCCTTTCTTGGCGATGAAGTTGGCAAAGCCTTCGAACGAAAATTTGGAGTCCTTGCCCAGTGGGATAGCCCAGGCGCCGGTCAGCATGGCGTGCGTGTCGTAGCGGTAGCGCGGCGTGGAGGTGTTGGTGAAGGTGCTCGACGGCGCGTTGCTCTCCCACAGCGCCAGCAGGCTCACGTCCAGAAAGCCGGGCACGTCGAACATCAACGTGGGGCCGGCCACCAGCATGCGCTTCTTGGAGTTGTAGCCCGCGTCGGTCTTGGTGTTGAAGTCGAAGCCGGCCGTCAGGCCCAGACCGCGTACCGGGCCGAAGGCGTAGGTCGTGCCGTTCAGCTTGCCAAGGTCGAGCGTGTGGCGGTACACCACGTACACCTCGTGCGCGCCGCTGGAGGCGCCCGCCGACGACGGATCGGTGTCGTCCGACAGCAGCAGGTCCGCGTTGAAGAAATTCTTGCCGTACTTGTAGCCGCTGGCGTGGCTCAGGTTGAGAATGTGCTTCTCAATATCGGCGCCATTGAACGGCTCGGAAAAATCGGTGCCATAGCGGTAGCCGATGTAGGTGTCGCTCCAGTCGGCGGCCTGGGCGGTGCAGGCGGCGGCCGTCAGCACGGCGGCGGCAGCGCATTTCAACATGGTGTGGGGCATGCAGACTCCTGTGGGTGGTGGTTCTTTACTCTTTAGCAAGCTGTGTGCCAGCGCGCAGGCTTTTCGGTCGCACGTGGACACATCGGCGTCTATCTTGACGGCCCGCCTTGATGCGGCGCAAGGGGAGCACGCCAAATCTGTGGCACGCACGTTGCTTGGATGTTGTAATCTTTGACCTTTGGCTACCTCAGCGGTATCCGCGACCACCTCCGTGCCTACCCAATCCACTATGTCGACTTCACAGCGCAGCAACGCCATTCCCGCGGCCTCCGTGCCGCGCCTGGTCCTGCAGGGCATCAGCAAGATCTACCCCACGGTGCGCGCCAACGATGGCATCGACCTGACCGTCATGCCCGGCGAAATTCACGCCGTGCTGGGCGAAAACGGCGCCGGCAAGAGCACGCTGATGAAGATCATCTACGGCGTGACCCGGCCCGACGCCGGCGCCATCGAATGGGAAGGCGAGCGGGTGGAGATCGGCTCGCCGGCGGCCGCGCGCAAGCTGGGCATCGGCATGGTGTTCCAGCATTTCGCCCTGTTCGACACGCTCACCGTGGCCGAAAACATCGCCCTCGCGCTGGACCAACGCATCGCGCCGGCGGCGCTGGCGCCGCGCATTGCCGCCGTCTCGCAGGAGTACGGCCTGCCGCTGGACCCGGCCCGTCTGGTGCACAGCATGTCCGTCGGAGAGCGTCAACGCGTCGAAATCGTGCGTTGCCTGCTGCAGTCGCCGCGCCTGCTGATCATGGATGAACCGACCTCGGTGCTCACGCCCGACGCCGTGCAGACCCTGTTCGCCTCGCTGCGGCGCCTGGCCGCCGAGGGCTGCAGCATCCTGTACATCAGCCACAAGCTCGACGAAATCAAGGCCCTGTGCGACCGCGCCACGGTGCTGCGCGGCGGGCGCGTGTCGGGCACCGCCGTGCCACGCGACGAGAGCGCGCAGTCGCTGGCCGAACTGATGATCGGCGGCGCGCTGCCCACCTGCCAGCTGAGCGCGCGCGTGCCGGGCGACGTGCGGCTGGAGCTCAAGAGTCTTAGCGCCGTCAACCCCGACCCCTTCGGCACCAGCCTGAAAGACATCGCGCTGGCCGTGCGCGCGGGCGAAATCGTCGGCATCGCCGGCATCTCGGGCAACGGCCAGCAGGAGCTGCTTAAAGCGATTTCGGGCGAGCTGCCGCACGGGCGCGCCGACGTGATCGTCATCGACGGCCAGCCGTGCGGACGGCTGAACGCGGCCGCCCGGCGCGAGCTGGGTCTGTGCTTCGTGCCGGAAGAGCGGCTCGGGCGCGGCGCCGTGCCCGGCCTGTCGCTGGCCGACAATGCCCTGCTGACGGGGCACACCCGCGCCGGCATGGTCAGGCGCGGCCTGATCGACCGCGGCGCCGTGGCCGACTTCGCCCGCAAGGTGATTGCGCGCTTCGACGTCAAATGCGGCGGGCCGGCGTCGGCCGCGGCCAGTCTGTCGGGCGGCAATCTGCAAAAATTTATCGTCGGGCGCGAGATGGCCTTGAAGCCGCGCGTGCTGGTGCTGGCCCAGCCCACCTGGGGCGTGGACATCGGCGCGGCCATGCTGATCCGCCAGGCCATCATCGACCTGCGCGACGAGGGCGTGGCGGTGCTGGTGCTGTCGGAAGAACTCGATGAACTGTTCATGATCTGCGACCGCATCGCCGTGCTGGCCGGCGGGCGCCTGTCGCGCACCGTGGCGGCGGCCACCACCACCGTGCGCGAAATCGGCGTGTGGATGAGCGGAGACTTTACCCACAACGCCAGCGCCCACAACGCCTCGGGAGACGCTCATGTTCCGGCTTGAAGCGCGCCCCGAACCGTCGCGGGCGATGATGCTCGCCTCGCCCGTGATCGCCGCCGTATCCATGCTGGTCACCGGCTCGCTGCTGTTCCTGTTCCTGGGCCACGAGCCGCTGCACGCGTTCCGGGTATTCTTCATCGAGCCGGCCAGCAGCCTGTATGGCGTGGGCGAACTGCTGCTCAAAGCCACTCCGCTGATACTGTGCGGCGTCGGGCTGGCGCTGGCGTTTCGCGCCAATGTGGCCAACATCGGCGCCGAGGGCCAGCTGACCATGGGCGCGATCACCGCCGGCGCGGTGGCCCTGTATTTCGACGGCGTCGAAGCGGCGTGGCTGCTGCCGCTGATGCTCGTTGCCGGTGCGCTGGGCGGCATGGCCTGGGCTGCCATTCCGGCGCTGCTGCGCACGCGCTTTAACACCAGCGAAATCCTGGTCAGCCTGATGCTGGTGTACGTGGCGCAGCTGTACCTGGGCTATCTGGTGCACGGTCCCATGCGCGACCCGGCCGGCTTCAACTTCCCGCAGTCGAAGATGTTCGGCGACGCCGCGCTGCTGCCGCTGTTGATCGAAGGCTTGCGCGTGAACGCGGCGCTGCCCCTGGCGCTGGTCGCCGTGGCGGGCGCGTGGTTCTTTTGCGCCCGCACCTTCGCCGGCTACCGCATGCAGATCGCCGGCATGGCGCCTGCCGCGGCCCTGTATGCGGGCTTCGGCGAACGGCGCAACGTGTGGGCCGCGTTCCTGATCAGCGGCGCGCTGGCGGGGTTGGCCGGGGTGGGCGAAGTGGCCGGGCCCATCGGCCAGATGCAGCCGTCGGTGTCGCCCGGCTACGGCTTCGCGGCCATTATCGTGGCCTATGTGGGGCGCCTGCATCCGGTCGGCGTGCTGCTGGCCTCCCTGCTCATGTCGCTGCTGTACATCGGCGGCGAGACGGCCCAGATCGAACTGCAGCTGCCGTCGGCCATCACCGGCCTGTTCCAGGGTCTGCTGCTGTTCTATCTGCTGGCGGCCGACCTGTTCATCCACTATCGTCTGAAGCGCAGCTTTAAACCTGCCGGCCGCCTATGAACATCGACTATCTGATCGCATTTTTGGCCAGCACCGCTGGCGCGGCCACGCCACTGATGTTCGCCGCCATGGGCGAGCTGGTGACCGAGCGCGCCGGCGTGCTCAATCTGGGCATCGAAGGCATGATGCTGGTGGGTGCGGTGGCCGGCTTCGCCGTCACGCTCGGCACCGGCAACGTGGGCCTGGGTTTTCTGGCCGCGCTGGTGGCCGGCATGGCGCTGGCGCTGGTGTTCGGCGTGCTGGTGCTGGTCCTGCAGACCAATCAGGTGGCAACCGGGCTGGCGCTGACCCTGTTCGGCGTGGGCCTGTCGGCATTTCTGGGGCGCGGCTTCGTCGGCCAGACGGTGGCGCCCCTGGCCGCCGTGTCGGTGCCGCTGCTGTCCGATATTCCCCTGATCGGCCCTTTGCTGCTGCGCTTCGATCCGATGGTGTACCTGTCGCTGGCGCTGGTGCCGCTGCTCGGCTGGATGCTCACCCGGACCCGCGCCGGGCTGGTGATTCGCGCCGTGGGCGAAGCGCCGCACGCGGCCCACGCCATCGGCATCCACGTGGTGTGGGTGCGCATGGCTGCGGTGCTGTTCGGCGGCGCCATGTCGGCGCTGGCCGGGGCTTACCTGTCGCTGGCGCTCACGCCCATGTGGGTCGAAGGCATGACGGCCGGGCGCGGCTGGATCGCGCTGGCGATGGTGGTGTTCGCCACCTGGAAGCCGCGCGGCGTGCTGGCCGGCGCCTATCTGTTCGGCGGCGTCACGGTGCTGCAGTTTCATGGACAGGGCCTGGGCATCGACGTGCCGTCGCAGTTCCTGTCCATGCTGCCGTACCTGGCCACCATCGTGGTGCTGACCATCATCTGCCGCAAGCCGCGCACCCTGCTGCTGAACCGCCCGCAGGCGCTGGGGCAGGGCTTCCGCGCCGACTAGCGGCCGGAAGCGCGCGTCATGGTCTGGTCCAGGAAGGTGGCGGCGCGCCGCGCGTACGACGGCCGCAGGTGCACCGTGTCGGTGTACAGGGGCGACCCCTGCTCATCAAGCACGGGGCAGATGTCGCCCTTGCACAGATACTCGGTCGGCTCGATCGGCCTGGCGCCGCTCTGGTGGGCGATTGCCAGCAGGCGTTCGCGCACTGTGGCATTGCGTGTCAGGTAATCCTTCAGGTCGAACGGCGGCACCGGGTCGACCGGATAGATGCCGCCGAAGCGCGAGCCCGTGTACATCGAGCGGGGATCGAAGCGCTTGCCGGCCGGCGGCTGCAAGATCAAAAATACCTGCTTGCCGTTCTGGCGCAGCGTGGCGATGCTCTGGCGCAGCGATTCGTAGGCCAGCTCCTGCGCGCGCGCATCCGGGAACGGCAGCCGGGTTTTGCCGTCGTCGTACAGCAGGTCGGTCTGGCCGTTGAAGTAGCCGTACCATGCCGCGCCGATCACCACCTTGTCCGCGGCGGCGCTGTTGGCCAGCGCATAGGCCGCGTCGGTCGACTTCTGGCAGGTGGGGTACTTGATGCGCGGCAGGCGCACGATGTGCCGGATCGGCGGGCAGCCGCCGGCGGTGGCGAACACCACGCTCTGAAAGCGCGCCGGATCGGCCGCGACCTGCTGCTCCACGCGCGGGCCGTAGTGCTGCATCACCGAGTCGCCCAGGAACACGGTCAGGCCCGGACCGGGGCTGGCCGCCTTCTGGAGCACCACGTCGTTGTAGCGCCATGGCTTGAAGGTCGCGCCGGGGAAATCGGTGTCGTTGAGTGCGGCCAGATAGGGCGCCGCGCCGTGCGTGTCGATGCGTTCGCGCAGCGTGCCGCTGGCGATCAGCAGGCCGGCCAGACCCACGCAGGCCATGGCGCCGGCCAGCGACCAGACCACGCGCATGCCGCGCCGCGCGCGCAGGGGCAATTCGATCAGGCGGTAGGTGGCGATGGCCAGCGCGAACGAGGCCGCCAGCAGCGCCACCTTGACCGATGCGGGCGGCTTCTCGCCATAGATGATGAAGCCGAACGAGAGCAGCGGCCAGTGCCACAGGTACAGCGGATAGCTGATCAGGCCAATGGCAGTCATGATGCGCCGCCCCAGCAGCAGGCGGTTGACGGGCGCGCTGGCGCCGGCCATGATCAGCATGAAAGCGCCGACCACCGGCAGCAGGGCGCGCCAGCCGGGGAACAGGTCTTGAGGGCTGATCAGCCAGAACGACAGCACCAGCAGCGCCGTGCCGGCCAGCGACAGCGCCGTGGTGTGGCGCGAAAAGAAGTCGGTGCGGTGCAGGTGCAGATACGCCGCCACGCCGCCGGCCATCAGTTCCCAGAAGCGCGTGACCGGCGAGAAGAACGCCGCCACCGGATGGCTCTGCACCGACAGCAGGTTGACCGCCATCGACAGCGCGAAGATGACGGCGGCCACCGCCAGGAACGGCAGCTTGCGCTTGAACACCAGCCACAGCAGCAGCGGCCAGACGATATAGAACTGCTCCTCCACGCCGAGCGACCACAGATGCAGCAGCGGCTTGGTGGTGCCGGCATTGTCGAAATAGCCCGCCTCGTGCCACAGCAGCAGGTTGGAGAAGAAGCCCACGCCGGCCACCGCATGGCGGCCGATCTGCAGAAACTCATCCTGCAGCAGCACCACCCAGGCAAAACCCAGCGTGGCCACGAGCACCACGGTCAGCGCGGGGAAGATGCGGCGCACCCGCCGTACGTAAAAGTCGGCGATGCTGAAGCGCCCGGCCTCGAGCTGGCCGGCGATGATGGTGGTGATCAGGTAACCGGAGATGACGAAAAAGATGTCGACCCCGACGAAGCCCGAGTGGAACCAGTTGGGCCAGGCATGGTACGCCAGCACGGCCAGCACGGCCACGGCGCGCAGGCCGTCGATGTCGGGTCGGTAAGTAGCCGCCGCGCTGGCAAGCTGCCGCGCGACCTGGGGACGCGCGCGCGAAGGCATGAATGCCCCGCGCAGGGGCCAGAATGTATGCTTCACAGCAGGTGATTAAAAGACGTTAGAACGTCTAACGTTATTCAATCACCTGCTGTGCGCTTTGAGCTAGCTTAGAAGTGCGCGGGACCTAATTGCGGGCGCGCCGCGCCGCCTGGCGCCGGTCGTAGTTTTCCAGCAGCGCATCCTGGGCCAGTTCGTCGTTGATGCCGCGCAGCTTCAGGAAACGCAGCGCCGCATCGCTGCCGAAGGCGCGCTTGAGCGCGGCCGCTTCTTCCACTTGCGCTGCCGTTTCGTGGTCCTGGCGGCGGTCTTCCTGGCGGCGTTCGGTCTCTTCCATGTCGGTCTCCTCGATGCTCGGTGGCTGGTGCTCGCTACGCTGGTTCTGACTACGTGGTGTCTGCTTGCGCGGTTTTTTGTTACCGATGCACATTTATAGCACGCCCGGAGCGGCGCACGCGCAAAAGCGTGCCGGCTTAGAGCGCCGAACAAAACCCTGTAGTTGCTCAGCAGGCAACAGCCGAGAGCACCAGCTTATGCTGCAGTGCCGTTTCA
This sequence comes from Janthinobacterium lividum, assembly GCA_943372275.1. Lineage (GTDB taxonomy): Bacteria > Pseudomonadota > Gammaproteobacteria > Burkholderiales > Burkholderiaceae_D > Telluria_A > Telluria_A lividum_A. The sequence continues at coordinate 12,056 of CALRYE020000114.1, read as the reverse complement.
TTCGTTGATGTGTCAGGTGATGCAAAGCTGAGGTTTTTCCGTATCCAGTTCGGGTTCCTGAAGGTAGTAATCCCAATGTTTGCTTTCCTCTGCAAAACCTTTCGGCAGATACGCTCTTGCTATTTGCCGTTTGCCTTCTGGAAGATCTTGGTCATAGTTTCGGCATCGAGCGTTTCCATATCAACTAATTTGAGCGACTTGACCATATGGAGCGTCCCCGACTTGTATTTCTGGAAATGAGGGGTCTTCAGGTGCGCTTCATATGCTTCGCGACTTGCATACATCTCAAGAATTCGGAACTCGGTACCCTTCTCCCGTTGGTACATAGGAAAAATCGCGATCACACCGGGCTCCAGCCTTATTGACGCTTCCGCTTCGTATTTAAGGATGGCCTTGTACTCTTCCAGGTACTTTGCGTCCACTTCGATTTCCGAAATCCGTACCATCATTCCTTGGTTTTGCGCATACGCGACGTTAACGCCGCTGAAAAGGAAGGTTGTTGCTATGACTGCGAGCAATCTGCGAACTAAGCTCGACAATGAGCGGCCATGCGATGTCTGTGACTTCATCAGGCTGTCTTTCCAGCTAATCATTTCTGACTCCTTCATTTGTTTGTGAACGGTTGTTGTCGCAGGCGGGGTTTTCTAGGTGACTTCATTATTCCTCACCACGCGTAGCGCTCGAACGTCGCGCATTGGAGATTGGCCAAAGAAGCGGCTGTATTCGCGATTGAACTGACTCGCGCTTTCGTAGCCGACCTCGAAGGCCGCACGTGCAGCGTCAAGGCCGTCCATCAGCATGCGCCGCCGCGCTTCATGCAGGCGCAGCTGTTTCTGATACTGAAGCGGGCTCATGGACGTCAGTGCACGGAAGTGGTGATGAAGTGTCGAGACGCCCATGCATGCAACGCCAGCCAACATTTCCATTCGGAGTGGTTTTGTATAGTTGTCCCTGATCCACTCGACAGCCTTTGCAGTTCGCTGGCTGTTCTCACCAATCGTCGCGATCGAACGAAGCCGTTGGCCTGCACCGCTGTGAAGGATGCGATAGATAATCTCACGCTTAATCAGCCCACTCATGAACTCAATGTGGTGTGGGGCATATTGCAGATCCAAAAGGCGGCAGAACGCATCAAGGACCTCGGCGGTCGTTTCTGCAGTGGTCATCGCTGGTTTGCTCGTGTGGGCCAGTGCCGCCCGTTGTGGCTCGCGGCTGACCAGTTCACGAACCATAGCAATGTCCAGTTTAAGGCGCATGCACAGGTAAGGAGCTTCGCGGCTGGCTTCGACGACCTGACTCGTCACAGGCAAATCCAGCGAAGTCAAAAGAAACTGGGAAGGGTCGTAGTCAAAACTTGTCTGGCCCAAAGTGACGCGCTTTTTTCCCTGTACGACGATGGCTACGCTCGGTTCATAGGTCGCCGAATCAGGAAGTGTAGGTGCGCAATAGCGATACAGCGTCACCTCGGGAATTGACGTCTGCAGGCTCGCAGCAGGACCAATCAAGGTGCCCACGCGGTCGACCAGTTGCACTCGCAACTCTTCTCGGCGATCGGCCATCTGCAGGGCAAAAGGCACAGCGGTATGGGAAGTCTGGTGCACTGTATCGATCTCCATTTCCGGCACAAGGATAAGGCAAGATGTGATGGATACAAATCGAATTCTCGTCCGCCCAGAGGATTAGGCTATGAATCGACAGGATGAGGATACCGTTTGAATCGTGCTGACCGCAAGCTTGTCAAATCTGCTGAAGCACCACCCAATCTTGTGAAAAAGAAAAGCACATGAAGATCAAACCCGGTATGCATCACCGTCTCTTGGCAACCGTGATTAGCATGTGTACCGTGGGCGGTCTCATGCACACCTGAGCCGCAGTCACAAACGCGGTCTATAACGCGACGGGGTGCGTGTCCACAACTACGCCATCACACTGGATAAGTTCCTCACAGGTCCGGTACCGCGCAGCTGCTGCAACCGCACAGCTACCGGATCCTGCCGGGCAATCTCTTCGATCTTTCGGTCGAGTTCTTCGACACGCTCATCGTGCGCGAGCAAATCGCGCCAGAGCCCACGCAAAAGCCGCCGGAAGCAGAACCCAGTGATGCGCGCACCGCACGCTTCCATGCCAATCTCACAGCCCGGCTCAATCCTGTCGAGCAGCACTTTGATCCAATCATCTCTGACAAGCTTGCGCCGCCACACCGCTTTTTCCGGCCGATCGACAGCGTGCAGCTGAACGGCGTTCTTTGCCAATCGACCTCAACGCGTATAAGCTTCATGACGGACTCCTTTCTTGCGAACCGGTAGTGTGTCAGTCGGCGTGCGCCAGGAACAGCCCGCCCTTGCGGTCCGGCAGCCAGACTTCGGCCAGGTCGGAACTGGGGTCGAACACGCCCAGTTTGTGCTTGCCGGCCAGCAGCAGGATGGTTTCGTGCGCCTGATCGACGGCATCCCACTGGAACGACATGTAGATCAGCTGGGCGGCGATGGTGTAGTCGGTGCCCTCGTCTTCATTGTCGCCCTGCACGGGCGGGAAGATCTGCACGATGTCGGCGTAGAACGCGCCCAGGCTGGCGCTGCAAATGGCCGGGTCGTCGTAGTCGTGCGCGTCGCCCCATTCGGTCTGGGCGTCGTACCAGTCAAGGAAGGCGGCGCGCTTGGGCGGCGCCGCGGCCGGATCGAATACCAGGATGTCGTAGCTCATCGGTTTGCCTTGTGCGTTGAATTGCTCGATTATCGCTCAAGAACTGGTTGGCAAGCATGCTGGCAATAATCATTCCCATGCCCGTCCATTGCAGCGGCGCCAGGCGCGCGTCGAACACCAGCATGTCGGCCAGCACCGCCACCGCCGGATAGATGAACGACAGCGTGGCGACCGTGTCGGCGCGCAGGCGCTGGAAGGCGCCGTACATCAGGTTGTAGACCAGACCCGTGTGCACCAGGCCGATCACGGCCAGCCAGGTCCAGGAGACGGCGCTCGTGCGTTCCATTGAAAAGTCCAGCAGCGGCAACAGCGCCGCGACACCGATCAGCAGTTGCAGGCCGGCGATCTGGGCCGGGGCGTAGCCGGGCAGCTTGCGCGTGGACAGCGTGGCCAGTGCGTACAGGAACGCGGCGGCCAGGGCCAGCAGCACGCCCGCGCCGAGGCTGGCTGCACTGGTACCGGGACCGGCGCCGGCGCCGCTGTCCAGGCCGGTTGTCAGCGCCACGCCCGCGAAGGCCAGCAGCAGCCAGGGAAGTTTGCGCCAGGCGGGCATTTCGCGCTGGGCCAGTGCAGCCAGCACAATCAGGAAGAATGGCTGGACGTGATACACCACGGTGGCCACCGAGATACCGGCCAGCGCAAAGGCATGGAACAGGCACAGCCAGTTGGCGATGATCGCCACCGCGCCGGCAACGATCCAGGCCAGCGCGCGGGGATCCGGCCGCTTCCAGCCGCCCGTCCATGCCAGCCAGCCCAGCAGGGCGGCCGACCCGATCAGACAGCGGAAGAACGCCACGGTCGACGGCGACTGTCCGCTCAGCAGAACCGCCACCCCGATCGTGCCCGACAACCCCATCGCCGCGACCATGCGCCACGCGCCACCTGTCTTTTCCATCGTCCATCCCCCGTCATCAAGGCTTTCAGTATGATTGCAAGCGTTTGGGGCCACAATCGGCTTAGAATGCAAAGGATTATTGTTCTCAGTGCAAAGGTGGCCGATGGAGATGCTCAAGGAGATGGCGGTGTTCGTGCAGGTGGTCGACAGCGGCAGCTTCTCGGCGGCGGCGCGCCATCTCGCCATGACCACCTCGGCGGTCAGCAGGCATGTCGCGCGGCTGGAGCGGCACATGGGAGGCCGCCTGCTGCAGCGTACGACCCGCTCGCTCTCCATGACGGAGCTGGGTCAGCAGGTGCACGCCGGCTGCACGCGCATGCTGGCCGCCGCGCGCGAGGTGCAGGCCATGGCGGGCAGCTACGGGGACCGGCCGACCGGCGTGATCCGGGTGACCTCGCCGATCGTGTTCGGCCAGGTGTGGCTGGCGCCGCGCCTGCCCGGCTTCCTCGAGCGCTATCCCGAGGTCGACGTGCGCCTGACGCTGGTCGACCGCACGGTCGATCTGATTGAAGAGGGCGAAGACCTGGCGATCCGGATTGCGCGCGAGGTGGCGCCCGGGCTGGTGGCGCGCCAGCTGTGCGCGATGCGGTATGTGCTGGTCGCCTCGGTGGCCTACGGCGCCCGGCACGGCCTGCCGGAAACGCCCGCGGCGCTGGCCGAGCACCGCTGCGTCTGCCTGCGGCATTCCGAGCTGGGCGGCAGCTGGCACATGGAGCGGGGCGACGACACCGTGACGGTGTCGGTGCCGACCCGGCTGACGATCAACAACAGCGCCGCCGTGATGGCGGCGGTGGAGGCGGGCGGGGGAATCGGCCTGGTCAGCGATTTTGCGGCGCAGGCCGCCATCGACGCGGGAACGGTGGTGCAGGTGTTGCCGGACTGGACCATCGGCGAGCCGCACCTGCGCGCCGTGCATGCGGTCTACGTACCGGGCCGGCACATTGCGCTGAAGATCCGCGCGTTCATCGACTACCTGGTCGGCACCATCGCGCCCGTCTGAGTATGGAAGCGAGGCCGCGCCTGCGTGCTTCGGGTATGCTGAGCGCTGTCAGCCACTGCCGAGCGTCATTTCGCATCTGGCATCCAGTCCCACGGAGAAAATGAAACAAGCCCCGACATTCCCCAAAGGCCCCGCGTCGATCCGCGCCCACGTGCTTGCCGTGCTGCTCGACTCGCACGACATGGCCGGGTTCGAGAGCATATTCGCGCACCGCAAGTCGTCGCTGACCACGGTGATCCGCGCGCTGATCCGCAAATACCACTGGCCCATCGAACGCGAGGATTTTCCCAGCAATATGGCCGATGGCCGGGCCGCGTGGGCGACGGTGTATTGCTTGCCGCAAGCGGTGATCGATGCGGCGTTCAAGGCGGGGGCGCGCGACTGGCTCGATGGCGTGCATGCCACGCCGGCTGGCAAGCGTCTGCGCGAGCTGGCGGATGCGCGCAGGAACGGGGGGTAACAGCCTTATTGGTTCTGCGCCACCTTCACCGGCCCGGTCGAATTGCGCACCATCAGCTCCATCATGAAGCCGATCCTGGCCGCAACCAGTTCGCGACCCTGGATCATTTCCACCACTTCCGTCACCGCGCGCGCGGCCATCGCCTGGAACGGCTGGCGCATGGTGGTCAGGGTAGGGAACACATAGCTCGACGTGGGAATATCGTCGAAGCCGACCACCGACACATCCTGCGGCACCTTCAGGCCACGGCTGTTGATGGCGTCGAGCGCGCCAAACGCCATCTCGTCGTTGGCCGCGAAAATGGCCGTCGGCGGCGCCGCCAGTTCGAACAGCTGGCGCGTGGCCGAGTAGCCGCTCGACTGCGTGAACGCGCCTTCCGCCAGCAAGGCCGGGTCGATGGCGATGCCGGCCGCGGTGAGCGCGTCGGCATAGCCCTTTTCCCGCTCGGCGCTCTGGCCCGTGGCCGACGTGCCGGCGATGTAGGCGATGCGCGTGTGGCCCAGCGACAGTAGATGCTCGACCGCCGCGCGCCCGCCGATGCGGTTCTCGGACACCACCGTCGGCAACGCCAGCGTGCGCGCGTCGAAGTTGACCAGCACGCACGGAAAGCGCTGCTTCTCGATCACATCCAGATAGGTATCGTGCACGCTCGGCAGCAGCACCAGCACGCCGTCGCACAGTTTGCTGAGCATGTCGCTGGTCTGCATGCGGCCGGGCCGGTCGAAGCGCTCGGCGTTGTAGACGATCAGGTCGAAGCCCTGCTGGCGCGCCTCATGGCTGATGGCGGCAATCAGTTCGTGCAGCACCACCGAGCCGTAATTGTTGACGAACACGCCGATCAGATTGCTCTTGTCGCCGCGCATGCGCCGCGCCAGCATGTCCGGCGTGTAATTCAGCTGGGCCGCGGCGGCTAGAATGCGTTCGCGCGCCGCCTCCGACACGTAGCCCACGCCGCGGATGGCGCGCGACGCGGTGATAGGCGAGACGCCGGCGATTTTCGCGACTTCGCTGAGTTTGCTGGCCTTGCGCATGGATCTCCGTCGGTAAGGGCTGGGCTGGGTGTCTGCGATCATACCTTGTCCTTCGGATGGTGACCACAGGCACCATGGTCGCCTCCGTGTGGTCACGATACCACAACCGATCAACAAGTTGATTGAACGGTTTTTTCAACAAAATCAACGACTTATGACGACCAATCCGGATTTAACAGATTTAACGTTGTTCTGAAAATAGTCACATGGTAACGTGACCATGCTCGATCTCAACGACGCCCGCCGTTGTTCCGATGCCAGCACCATGCAGCTTAAGACTGTCTGTAATCCAACCGGAGATGAACGTGAAGAAGAAAATGTTAGCCCGCCTGTTGCCGCTCGCCCTGGCCGCTGCTTATGGTACCCATGCCGCCGCGCAGGAAACGGCGGCGCCCGCCGCGCCGACGGTGGCGCCTGCCGCTGCCCAGAACACCGACGCGGCTGCCAATGCCGGCGCCTCCGCCGCGCCCGCCACCGAGAACGTCAGCACGGTGGTCGTCACGGGTTTTCGCTCCAGCCTGCAAAAAGCGCTGAACCTGAAGCAGCAGGCCATCGGCGTGCGCGATTCCATCGTGGCCGAAGACATCGGCAAATTCCCGGAAGCGAACGTGGCCGAGTCGCTGCAGCGCGTACCGGGCATTATTCTGAACCGCGACGAGAGTTCGGGCGAAGGCCAGCGCGTGTCGATCCGCGGCCTGCCGACCGAGTACTCGGTGACCACCCTGAACGGCGCGCCCGTTAACACCACCTCCACCAGCACCATCGGCAGCGCCGCGCGCGGTTTCAACTACGACGTGTTCGCCTCGGAACTGTTCGGCCGGGTCGACTTCAACAAGTCGCCCTCGGCGGAGCTGACCGAAGGGGGCCTGGGCGGCGTGGTCGATCTGCAGACCCCGCGGCCGTTCGACAATCCCAAGCGCACCGTGCGCTATGCGCTTACGGAAAGCTACAACACCATGTCCAAGCACGCGGACCCGATGGGTTTCGCGTTGTACTCCAACACCTGGAACAAAGTCGGCTTTCTGATCGGCGCCTCGCACTCGTCGAGCGTGAACACGCGCTCGGGCTTTGAAGCGACGGGCGGCTACAACAGTTCGTTCCGCGGCAGCCAAACCCCGCTCAAGGGCAACTTCGCCGTGGCGCTCGATTACGACAGCCCACGCGCCAACCTGGGCAGCTATACCCGCGCCGAGGTCGACAACGCGCTGCTGCCGCGCATCTACCGCTTCTACGGCTCGCAGAACGAGCGCACCCGCGACGGCCTGGTGTCGTCGCTGCAGTACAAGAGCGGCGACTTGAACCTGTCGGTCGACACCCTGTACTCCAAGCTGAAGAATTCGCGCGACGAGATGGTGTTCGGCGTGCTGGTGCGCAATTCGCGCACCACCGAGGCCGGCCGCACCACGCAGCCCGCCGGCACGGGCGCCAACAGCGGCTTCATCCCTTTGAACGTGAGCATCGACAAAAGTTCGAACCTGCTCACCGGCACCTTCGGCAACACCACCTACAGCAATGGCGTGACCTACAGCGAAGATGAAACCAGGTTCGGCTACACCGCGCTGAACGGGCGCTGGGCCGCCACGCCAAAACTGGTGCTGACCAGCCAGGTGAGCATGAACAGCAGCAAGGCCTCGACCTACCAGGACACGCTGACCGGGCAAATCTTCGGCGTCGATTCGACCATCGACTACGGCTCCGACCATGTGTATCCTTCGCTGTCGTCGCCGGTCAGCTACACCGACCCGAACAGTTATTCGGGTTTCAGCATCGGCACCGGCCTGACCCGCGAGACCGACAAGGGCAAGCAAGCCCGCGTGGTGGCCGACTGGGATTACGACCTGCCGGGCGAGTGGGTAGGGCACCTGAAAGCCGGCCTGGTGCACGTGGACACCAAGAAGACCATCCACAAGCGCAACGGCACGGCCGGCATGGCCACCGAACTGAACCGCCTTGGCACGGCTGCGCTGCGCGCCCGGATGGGCAGCAACCTGGCCATCGACAACATGGACATCGGCGGCGGCTGGCCGCAGACCTGGGCCAATTTCTCGCGCAATGACGTGTTCGCGATGTTCGATCCGCTGGCCTACAATTCCGAAGCGACCTTCACCCCGGCGCAAAGTTTCAGCGCGCAGGAAAAGGTGTCGACCGCCTTCGTGCAGTCCGACTTCAAGGGGCAGGTGCTGGGCCAGGAGCTGCGCGTCAACGCCGGCGTGCGCTACTCCAAGACCGACACCCACATCGACAACTTTAAGCAGCAGGGCAGCAATACGGTGTACGGCCCGAACCAGGAAAACGGTTCCTACAGCAACCTGCTGCCATCGATGAGCGCGGCGTTCGACCTGACCGAGAACCTGATGTGGCGCGCCTCGTGGGGCAAGACCATCAGCCGTGCATCGCTGTCGATCATTGCGGCGCAAACCGTGATTCCGAACATGTTCGACAGCCTCGCCACGGCGGGCAATCCGAGCCTGCGTCCACAACAATCGAAAAACCTGGACACCAGCCTGGAGTGGTACTTCCAGCCCGGCGCGCTGCTGTCGGCGGCCGTCTTCAAGAAGGACCTGACCGACGCGACCGTGTCGAGCACCACCAACACCACCTTCGGCGCACTGGGTCTGCCGGACACGGCGCTGGGCGACATCTTCAAGGTCAACGGCCGGGTCGATCCGAACCTGCCGATGGCGCTGCGCAGCTTCTCCAACGCCGGGGAGCAGACACTCAAGGGTTTCGAGCTTGCCTACCAGCAAGCCTTCACGTTCCTGCCGGCGCCGTTCAAGGGCCTGGGCGCGATCGCCAGCTACACCCATATCAATCCGTTCAACAGCGCCAAGTGGATCACCAACGGCGGCAAGGAAATCGAAGTTAATTCCGTGCCCAAGTACGCCTACAGCACCACGGCGTATTACGAGAACGGGCCGCTGGCCGTGCGCGTGTCGTACAACTACAAGGGCCGCTCGCTCAACGGCGACAATCCGCGCAACCTGGGTGACGACCTGATCCGCTGGCGCGCGGCCCGTGGCTACATGGACGGCAACATCAGCTACAAGCTGAGCGAGAGCCTGGAACTGCGCATCGATGCGCTGAACCTGTCCAACACGCTGGCCTACGATTACTTCGAAGACGCCAGCGGCCAGTTCGGCAGCGGCAAGAAAACCCGCATGGATTACGCCAAGTACGATGGCCGCACCATCAAGATCGGCATCCGCGGCAAGCTGTGATCTAAAGCACCGACCGACGCGATGCCTCACTGACTGCTCTACAGGAACGGGCCGGCCCCCGAGCCGGTCCGTTCACAACAAGGACGATTCATGACAAGACGACTGTATCTGAAGGCCGCGCTGGCTGGCGCTGCCATGCTGGGTTCGGGTTGCAGCCTGACGCCGGCACGCGCCGGCAGCGCCACCAGGGCGCAAGCGCAGGCCGCGCTGGAGCTGGCCAACAACTACTGGCAGAGCGCCAATGCACCGGCCCAGTGGCCGTTCTGGGACATTGCCGCCTACCACACGGGCAACATGGAAGCGTATTTCCTGACCCGCAACGAGGCCTACAAGAATTACTCGACGGCGTGGGCCGAGCACAACCGGTGGAGCTCGGCCACATCCGACGTCAAGGCCAACTGGAAATACAACTACGGTGAAACGCCGGAGCACGTATTGTTCGGCGACTGGCAGATCAGCTTCCAGACTTACCTCGACCTGTACAAGCTGGACGGCTCCAAGGACCGGCGCAAGATTGCCCGCACCTTGGAAGTGATGAACCACCAGATCGCCACGCCCAACAACGATTACTGGTGGTGGGCCGACGGCCTGTACATGGTCATGCCGGTCATGACCAAGCTGTACAAGGCAACCGGCGACGTGCGCTACCTGGACAAGCTGCACGAGTACTTCCTGTTCGCCGATAAATTAATGTACGACGAGCCGGCCGGACTGTACTACCGCGACGCCAAGTACGTGTACCCGAAACACAAGAGCGCCAACGGCGGCAAGGATTTCTGGTCGCGCGGCAATGGCTGGGTCTTCGCAGGGCTGGCCAAGGTGCTGGCCGATCTGCCGCCCAACCACGCCAGCTATCCCTTGTTCCTGCGCCGCTTTCAGGCCATGGCGCGCGCCTTGAAGCCGATTCAGCAGGCCGAAGGCTACTGGACCCGCAGCCTGCTCGATGCGCAGCAAGCCCCGGGACGCGAGACCAGCGGCACGGCGTTCTTCACCTACGCGTATTTGTGGGGCATGAACCACGGCCTGCTCGACAGGGCCGAGTATGCCCCGGTCGCGCAGCGCGGCTGGGACTACCTGAGCCAGATCGCACTGGCGCCGAACGGCAAGCTGGGCTACGTGCAGCCGATCGGCGAGCGCGCCATTCCGGGCCAGGTGGTCAACCAGGAATCGACGGCCCCGTTCGGCGTGGGCGCGTTCCTGCTGGCGGCGGCCGAGATGGCCCGGTTCGCGGGCTGATGCCGGGTCACTGACGGCGCGCTGCGCCGCGCTTTGCACCGACCCTTGCACCAAGCATCGCACCAAGCATCGCACCAAGGAGATATTGGTCTCTCCCCTTGGCTTTTTACCGGGGCCGCCGAGCGGCGCCCCGGTATTTTTTCGCAGACAGAACGATAACGAGGAAACACATGCAACGACGACACTTCATGCGCGCCGTAGTGGCCAGTTCCGCCGCAACCGGCCTGATCGGCGCCAGCGAGAGCGCGCTGGCCGCGACCCCGGTCGCCAAATCGGCCAACGCGCCCGGCAGTGAACGCGCCTACCTGCTGGCGCTGATGCAAAAGATGGCCGACCCCGTGCTGTCGGCCATGGCCAACGGCGAACTGCGCAAGAAGTTTCCGGTCGAACTCAGTCCGACCTGGGATGGCCGCGACAAGAACGTGACGTATCTCGAGTGCTTCGGACGCCTGATCGCCGGCGTGGCGCCGTGGCTGACCTTGCCCGACGACACCACCGTGGAAGGGCGCAGCCGCAAGCGCATGCAGCAGCAGGCGTTGCAAAGTTTCACGCACTCGGTCGACCCCAGGAGTCCGGACTACTTGCTGTGGAAAGGACCGGGCCAGGCGCTGGTCGATTCGGCCTATTTCACCAACGCGCTGATGCGTGCGCCCAAGCAGTTGTGGGAACCGCTCGACAGCGTCACCAAGCAGCGCATCATTGCCGAAATCAAAGGTCTGCGCCGCATCGAGCCGCCGTTCATCAACTGGATGCTGTTTGCCGCCATGAATGAAGCATGGCTGCTGTCGATCGGCGAAGAATACGATCCGATGCGCATGAACGTGGCGATCCGCAAGATCAACGAGTGGTACGTGGGCGACGGCTGGATCAAGGATGGCGAAGCGTTCCACTTCGATTACTACAACTCGTACGTGATGTTCCCGATGCTGGTCGAGGTGCTGGAAGTGCTGGCGAAATTCAAGGGTCCGTTCTGGAACGCCAAGCCGGACGATCTGCTGGCGCAAGCCATGAAACGCATGCAGCGCTACAGCGAGCACCTGGAGCGCTTCATTTCTCCGCAGGGTACATTCCCGCCGATCGGCCGCTCATTGACGTACCGCACGGCCGCATTCCAGCCGCTGGCGCTGCTGGCCTGGCGCAAGCAATTGCCGGCGAGTTTACCGGAAGGGCAGGTGAGGGCGGCCATGCACGCGGTGCACCAAGCGATCTGGACAGCGCCGAGCAACTTCACCAAGGATGGCTTTTTGACGATCGGCTTCGTGGGACATCAGCCGGAACTGGCCGACTGGTATTCCAACAACGGCAGCATGTACATCGCGTCGGAAACCTTCCTGCCGCTGGGCTTACCCGCCAGCGACAGCTACTGGAGCGCGCCGGGCCAGGACTGGACGCAGAAGAAGGCGTTTGCCGGTCAAAAGTTCCCGAAGGATTATGCGGTCAATTACTGAGGCTTATGGTATGTGGTGTTCGCCGTCGCAAGGTAAGCTGACGATCAACGAACAATCTATGCTCC
>CALRYE020000113.1:0-20634 GCA_943372275.1 Janthinobacterium lividum | reverse complement strand
CGGCGGCGCCGGCGGCCGGCCGCGGGCGGCGCTATGCGCGCGCCGGCGGCCGGCGGTCCGTCGCCGCCACCGTCTTACTCGTACGAGAAGATCGAACCGAGTTTGTCCATGCGTTCGAGCGCCATGCCGGAGCCGCGCACCACGCAGGTGAGCGGATCTTCGGCCACCAGCACCGGCAGGCCGGTCTCTTCCATCAGCAGGCGGTCCAGGTCGCGCAGCAGTGCGCCGCCGCCGGTGAGCATCATGCCCTTCTCGGCGATATCGGCGCCCAGTTCCGGCGGGGTCTGTTCCAGCGCGTTCTTGACGGCCGAGACGATGTTGTTGAGCGGGTCGGTCAGCGCTTCCAGGATCTCGTTGGACGAGATGGTGAACGAGCGCGGGATGCCTTCGGACAGATTGCGGCCCTTGACTTCCATTTCCTTCACTTCCGACCCGGGGAAGGCCGAACCGATGGCCTTCTTGATCGCTTCGGCGGTCTGCTCGCCGATCAGCATGCCGTAGTTGCGGCGGATGTAGTTGACGATGGCTTCGTCGAATTTGTCGCCGCCCACGCGCACCGAGCCCTTGTAGACCATGCCGCCCAGCGAAATGATGCCCACTTCGGTGGTGCCGCCGCCGATGTCGACCACCATTGAGCCGGTGGCATCCGACACCGGCAGGCCGGCGCCGATGGCCGCGGCCATGGGTTCTTCGATCAGGTACACCTGCGAGGCGCCCGCGCCCAGGGCCGACTCGCGAATGGCGCGGCGCTCGACCTGGGTGGAGCCGCACGGCACGCAGATGATGATGCGCGGGGAAGGACGGAAGAACTTGGAGTCGTGCACCATGCGGATGAATTGCTTGAGCATTTGCTCGGTGACGGTGAAGTCGGCGATCACGCCGTCTTTCATCGGGCGGATCGCCTCGATATTGCCCGGCACTTTACCCAGCATCTGCTTGGCTTCCTTACCAACCGCCTGGATGGTCTTCTTGCCGTTCGGGCCGCCTTCCTGGCGAATCGCCACCACCGATGGCTCGTCCAGCACGATGCCCAAACCGCGTACGTAAATCAGGGTATTCGCCGTGCCCAGGTCGATCGCCAGGTCGTTCGAAAAATAGCTGCGTAAAAAACCAAACATGTGTGTCCTGTAGCGCTTGGGGCGCGTTTATGCATTTTGATATGCATTAATACATCGATCGAATACGGCTCACCGCGCGCTCTGATGGCGCACCGTCATGGTCCGTGTTTGTCCTTTATCATGCTGCGGTAGCCCGGTTTCGGCTCCGACAACGCATTAGCCCGCCATTCTACCTTATAATTTGCCCGTTAAATACGCAAAAACGGTTCATTTCCACATCGTTATTCACGGCGAGTTGCGCGGAAATCGAAAGCTTTTACCGGCTTTAGCGCGCTGTTATCATAGTTTCACTATTTGCCAATCCCAAAATTACACGCGGCCCGCGCCGCTCAAGCCCATGTCCCTGACCCTTTCAGACGTAAAACGCATTGCCCACCTGGCCCAACTGGATATGGACGAGGCGCACGCCGAGACCGCCTTGACTGAGTTGAACGGCATTTTCGCGCTGGCGGAACAGATGCAGGCGGTCGACACCACGGGCGTAGCCCCGCTGTCGCAGCCACTCGCCGCCGTGCTCGGCACCCTGCCGCTGCGCCTGCGCGACGATGCCGTGACCGAAGAAAACCGGCGCGAGGATTACCAGGCCTGCGCCCCGAAAGCGCAGGACGGCTTGTACCTGGTGCCGAAGGTGATCGAGTAAGGCGCTGCAACGGGCGAGCCTGCGCTTGCCCGCCATGTTTCCCGCGCCGGTTGCGCCCAGCCCACGAATTCAGACTGAACACATGCATACCAAAACCCTCAAGGAGCTTTCCACGCTCCTGCACGCCAAACAGATTTCCGCCACCGAGTTGGCCCAGCACTACCTGCAGCGCGCCCAGGCCAGCGACCTGAATGCCTTTTTGCATATTGATCCCGCCTTGTCGCTGGCGCAGGCCGCGGCCGCCGATGCGCGCCTGGCGGGCGGCGCCGCCGGTCCGCTGACGGGCATTCCGATTGCCCACAAGGATATTTTCGTCACCCGCGACTGGCGCGCCACGGCCGGCTCCAAGATGCTGGCCAACTACACCAGCCCGTTCGACGCCACCGTGGTCGAAAGACTGGCCCAGGCCGGCATGGTTACGCTGGGCAAGCTCAATTGCGACGAATTCGCCATGGGCTCGTCGAACGAGAATTCGGCCTTTGGCGCGGTGAAAAATCCGTGGGACAAGCTGGCGGTGCCCGGCGGGTCGTCCGGCGGCTCGGCCGCGGCCATTGCCGCGCGCATCGCCCCAGCCACCACGGCCACCGACACGGGCGGCTCGATTCGCCAGCCGGCCGCGTTTTGCGGGGTCACCGGCATCAAGCCGACCTACGGGCGGGTGTCGCGTTTCGGCATGATCGCGTTCGCCTCGTCGCTGGACCAGGGCGGCCCGATCGCCCAGACGGCGGAAGACTGCGCCATGTTGCTGAACGAAATGGTGGGCTTCGACGCGCGCGACTCGACCAGCCTGACCGCCGAGCAAGGCAATGTGCGCGAGGATTTCACCCGTGAGCTGGGTACGCCGCTGAAGGGCTTGCGCATTGGTTTACCGAAGGAATACTTCGGCGAAGGCTTGGCGGCCGACGTGGAACAGGCCGTGCGCGCCGCGCTGGACGAGTTCGTCAAGCTGGGCGCGACCCTGGTGGATATTTCGTTGCCGAAGACCAGCTTGTCGATCCCCGTGTATTACATCATTGCCCCGGCGGAAGCGTCGTCCAACCTGTCCCGTTTCGACGGGGTGCGGTACGGCCACCGCGCCGCCGAGTACAAAGACTTGTCGGATATGTACAAGAAGTCGCGCGCGGAAGGGTTCGGCAAGGAAGTACAGCGCCGCATCATGGTGGGCACGTACGTCTTGTGCCACGGGTATTACGACGCATATTACTTACAGGCGCAGAAGATCCGCCGCCTGATCGCGGACGATTTCCAGGCTGCGCTGGGCGACAAGTGCGACGTCATCATGGGGCCGGTGGCGCCGACGGTGGCGTGGAACCTGGGCGACAAGGCCAACGATCCGGTGGCCAACTACCTGGCGGACATCTTTACGCTGTCGACCAGCCTGGCCGGATTGCCGGGGATGTCGGTGCCGTGCGGGTTTGGGCAGGGCGAGACCAACAGCCGTCGCCCGGTCGGCTTGCAGATCATCGGCAATTATTTTTCCGAGGCGAAGCTGCTGGGGATTGCGCATCAGTATCAGTTGGCGACGGATTGGCATACGCGGGCGCCATCGGGGACGTAAGAAATCCTTGTTAGCGGGTAACAATAAATGTGGCTTTCCTGCCTTCCGTGAAGAATGACTTGCGCAGCGCGCACCCTGACGGACACTAAAGAAAAGAGATTCATATGCAATGGGAAATTGTCATCGGTCTTGAGAACCACGTGCAACTCACGACCAGCTCCAAGATTTTCAGCGGCTCCTCGATCCGCTTCGGCGCCGAGCCGAACACTCAGGCCAGCCCGGTCGACCTGGCGCTGCCGGGCGTGCTGCCGGTTATGAACCGCGGCGCCGTCGAACGCGCCATCCGCTTCGGCCTGGCCGTGGGCGGCAAGATTTCGCCCCAGTCGGTGTTCGCGCGCAAAAACTATTTCTACCCCGACTTGCCCAAGGGTTACCAGATCAGCCAGTTCGAAGACCCCGTGGTCATCGGCGGCCAGATGACGTTCGGCTACGAAAAGGACGGCAAGTTCGAAACCAAAACCGTCAACCTGACCCGCGCCCACCTCGAAGAAGACGCTGGCAAGTCGCTGCACGAAGACTACGCCGGCATGACCGGTATCGACCTGAACCGCGCCGGCACGCCGCTGCTGGAGATCGTGTCCGAGCCGGAAATGCGCAGCTCGGCCGAAGCGGTCGCCTACGCCAAGGCCCTGCACTCGCTGGTCATGTGGCTGGGCGTGTGCGACGGCAACATGCAGGAAGGCTCGTTCCGCTGCGACGTCAACGTGTCCGTGCGCCCCGTCGGCCAGAAGGAATTCGGCACCCGCTGCGAAATCAAGAACCTGAACTCGTTCCGTTTCATGGAAGAGGCGATCGCCTACGAAGTGCGGCGCCAGATCGAACTGATCGAAGACGGCGGCAAGGTTCAGCAGGCAACCCGTCTGTGGGACCCGGACAAGAAGGAAACCCGTTCCATGCGCAGCAAGGAAGATGCGCAGGATTATCGCTACTTTCCCGATCCGGATCTGCCGCCGCTGGTCATCTCGGATGCCTGGATCGAGCGCGTAAAAAGCGAGATGCCCGAGCTGCCGGCCGCCATGCGTACGCGCTTCGTGGGCGACTACGCCCTGCCCGAGTATGACAGCCTGATCCTGACTTCATCGAAAGACATGGCGGCATACTTCGAAGCCGTGGTGGCCAAGGCCGGCAAGGAAAACGCCAAGGCCGCGGCCAACTGGCTGATGGGTGACGTGGCCTCGACCCTGAACCGCGAGAACGTCGACATCGTCGACAGCCCCGTGGAAGCGTCGCAGTTGGCACTGCTGCTCAAACGCATCGCCGACGGCACCATTTCCAACAAGATCGCCAAGGAAGTCTTTGCGGCCATGTGGGAAGCCAAGTCGACCGACGAACACGTTGCCGACGCCATCATCGACCAGAAAGGCTTGCGCCAGATTTCCGACACGGGCGCGCTGGAAAAGATCGTCGACGACGTGCTCGCGGCTAACGCCAAATCGGTGGAGCAATATCGCGCCGGTAAGGAAGCCGCCATCAACGCGCTGATCGGCCAGGCCATGAAGGCGTCCAAAGGCAAGGCCAACCCGGCCCAGCTGACCGAACTGCTCAAGCAGAAGCTGGCAGGCTGACGCCACCTCGAAATCTCCCGGACCGATCACCTTGCTGATCGGTCGGGTCGATCCCGGCACGTATCCTCACACTATCCGCAACAGGGCTGTACCGACAGTACTTTTTTTTACAAGCTTGATTTAGAGTTATAACTATCCGTTCGAGTGATAACGGATATACATATCTCGTCGATCATCTTGAAAGGAAAATACCCATGGTCCCTGCCCTGCGTCGTTGCGCACTTCTCATGCTCGTTCTCGGCGGCCAGGCGCTGGCCTTGCCGCAGCCGGTAGGCATCATGGCGCCCAAGGGCGAATCGACCGTCGCCTATGACATCAATGCCGCAGGTGAGGTCGCTGCCGTGCTGGAAGACGAACAGGGTAACCAGCGCGCCGTGCTGTATGAAAATGGCAGGCAATATGAGATCGGCTCGCCGGGCGGCAAGTTCAGTGACGCCAAGGGCATCAACGACAATGGCGAAGTAGTCGGTTCCGCGCGCAACAAGAACGGCACCTGGAGCGCCTTCGTCTTCAACCGCACCGATGGCATGCGCGCGCTGGGCACCTTGGGCGGGCCCAGCAGCTATGGCATGTCGATCAACCAGAAGGGCGAATCGGCCGGCTTCGCCGACATCGAGAATGGCGACTGGCATGCCTTCGTCCACGACGGTGCGGCCATGAAAGACCTGGGCACGCTGGGCGGCAAGACCAGCTACGCGGCCGGCATCAATATTCACGGGCAAGTGGTGGGCACGGCATCGAATGCCCGCGAATTCCGCCATGCCTTCAGGTATGACCCTGTGGATGGCATGGTCGATCTGGGCACCTTGGGCGGTCGCATCAGTTCAGCGACGGCCATCAACGATCACGGCATGGTGGTGGGCGCCTCGGAAACGGCGGACCGGAAATGGCACGCGTTTGTGCATGACGGCAAGCGCATGATCGATTTGGGCGTGCATCTGCCAGGCAACAGCTACGCCACCGATATCAATAATGCCGGTCACGTGGTCGGCACGGTCCTGGTGAACCAGACGCGCGGATCGTTTGTCTGGCGCGACGGCAAGATGACCATCCACGGTGGCGTCTATGGCCTGCACCTGACCCACGGCATCAACGAGGCCGAGCTGGTCATTGGCGCCATCCACGCCGGCAACAATAAAATGCAGGCCGCCACCATGTGGTCGAATGCCAAGGCGATCATTGCACCGACTGCCGATGAGCGCTTCCTGGGACTTGGCCTGGTGCTGGCCGGCATGTTGGCCGGTGCAGCAGCCCTGTCAGTGCTGCGCAAGCGCTATGAGGGCCTGATCCTGCGCAGCTTCAGCAGCCGGTAAGCGTTCGATTGCAGCAAGCAGCGGCTCAGATACCGTAGCGGCTGCGGTAAGCCGACACGGCATCTTTATGCTGGGTCAATTGCGGATCGGCACCGTCGCCATTCAGGTAGCTGAACAGGTCGTCCAGGTTGCCGATCGATACCACCGGAATACCGAACTCCGCAGCCACTTCCTGCACGGCCGAGTTGGCCGACAAGGCATCATCTTTGCCGGAGCGCTCCATGCGGTCCAGCGCGATCAGCACGGCGCACGGCTCGGCCCCGGCGGCGCGTATCATCTGCACCGATTCGCGCACCGAGGTGCCGGCCGAAATCACGTCGTCGATGATCACCACTTTGCCCTTGAGGGCGGCGCCGACGATGGTGCCGCCTTCGCCGTGGTCCTTGGCTTCCTTGCGGTTGTAGGCGAACGACACGTCGTGACCCTTGCCGGCCAGCGCGACCGCCGTGGCCGAGGCCAGCGTAATGCCCTTGTAGGCAGGGCCGAACAGCATGTCGAACTCGACGCCGGAGTCGAGCAGCGTTTGGGCGTAAAATTGCGCCAGCTTGCCCAAGGTCGCGCCGTCGTGGAACAGGCCTGCGTTGAAGAAATACGGCGACAAGCGCCCGGCCTTGGTGGTGAACTGGCCGAAGCGCAACACCCCCGTGGACACTGAAAAAGCGATAAACTGCTGACGCAAATTATTCACACCGACCCCTTTGTCTGAACCATTAGTTAACACTGCTTACTTGAAAAGTGGCGCTATTTTACGCCACCCTCCCCTCTGGAACCATGCCAAAAATTATCTCCGCCAATCTGAACGGGATTCGTTCCGCCCACAAAAAGGGCTTCTTCAACTGGATGTCCCAGCAAACCGCCGACTTCGTCTGCGTGCAGGAACTCAAGGCCCAGCTGCCGGACATGACGGAAGAATTCCTCATGCCGGGCGGTTATCACGGCCACTTTCACTACGCTGAAAAGAAGGGCTATTCGGGCACCGGCATTTACAGCCGCGTCAAACCGGACAGCGTGCGTACGGGCTTTGGCTGCACCGAGTTCGATGCCGAAGGGCGTTATGTGCAGGCCGATTTCGGCAATCTGTCGATCATTTCCGTGTACTGCCCGTCGGGGTCGTCCGGGCCGGAACGGCAGGAAGCCAAGTTCCGCTTCATGGAAGTGTTTTTGCCGCATTTGCTGGAGCTGAAACAGGCAGGCCGGGAAGTGGTGATCTGCGGCGACTGGAATATCGCGCATCAGGAAATCGACCTGAAGAATTACAAGGGCAACAAGAAGAATTCAGGGTTCCTGCCGGAAGAGCGGGCCTGGCTGACGCGCGTGTTCGACGAGTTGGGCTATGTGGATGTGCATCGCGGGATCGATAAGCGCCCCGAGCAGTATACGTGGTGGAGCAACCGCGGGCAGGCGTATGCCAAGAATGTCGGGTGGCGCATCGATTATCACGTGGCGACCCCGGGGATCGCGGCGCAGGCAACGGCAGTATCGATCTACAAGGACGAGCGGTTTTCGGATCATGCGCCGTTGATTATCGATTACTCGTGATCACACCCATACCCCGTTAACATCGTCCCCGCCTTCGCGAGGACGATGTTGATCTTTTCGGTGGTTGCATATACGCGCTCGAATCCGGAGAGCGCCACGCACTGTGGACTATAGGCTGCGCTGGCTATCGAACCGGCGCATTTCGCCCGTAATCGGATCGTCAAACTCGATCGACTTGGCCAGCAGCTGCAACGGATGGTCGAAGTCGTCGCCCTTGTCCGGCAGCGCCTCTGGATAAAACGCGTCATTCAATATCGGTGCGCCCAGCGCATTCAGATGCACGCGCAGCTGGTGCTTGCGGCCCGTGTGCGGATGCAGCCGGTACAGCGCCAGCTCACCACGCACTTCCACCACGTCGATCACCGTCTCGGAATTGAGCTCACCGGCCTCCTCCTGCATGCGAAAAAACGGCACGCCGTCGACCATGCGGCTGCGATAGGTAAAGGGGAAAGTCCGTCCGGGCATGACCGCGGCCAGCGCCTCATACGTCTTGCGCACGGCGCGCTGCTGGAACAGCGACTGGTACGCGCCACGGCTGTCTTCGCGGCGCGAGAAGATCACCACGCCGGCCGTCTCGCGGTCGAGCCGGTGGATCGGCGTCAGGCTGGCCTCGCCCAACTGGCGCTTCAAGCGCGTCAGCAAGGTCTCCTGCACGAAGCGCCCACCCGGCGTCATGGGCAAAAAATGCGGCTTGTCGACGACCACCAGATGCGCATCCATGAACAGGATCTGCTCCTGAAACGGAATCGCCGTCTCGCGCTCGACCTCGCGGTAATACCACAGCCGCATGCCACGCCGCAGCGGGCTGGCAGCCTGCAGCACCGTACCTGCGCCATCGACCACGTGACCACGGTCCAGGCGCGCCAGCCACAGCGCCTCCCCTATGTCGGGAAACTGCGCCAGCAAAAACGGCAGCAGCGGACCGGCTGTCACGGCCGCGCTGTCGGGCACCCACAGATAGCTGGGCGCCACGCCGTCGCGCACCGGCAGCGGGACGAAGGCGTTGGCGTCAGCCTGCCGCCCCATTTTTAGTTGGCAGCGATCGCAGTGGTCCGGTACGGCGGCAGCTTGGCCGGCGTGGTGCCCTTGGTGCGCGCGTACAGCGGCAGCAGCACATCCATGTGCGAGTTGATCTGGCGGATGCGCTCGGGCCCGGCCGGGTGGGTCGACAGCATCTCGGTCGGCGCGCGCTTGTTCAACGCACCCATCTTTTGCCACAGCACGGCGCCGGCACGGGGATCGAACCCGGCGCGCGCGGCCAGGTCCAGCCCGATCAGGTCGGCCTCGCGCTCGTCGTCGCGCGAGTACTTCAGCGAAGCGAACTGGGCGCCGTACTGCGCCACCGTGTCGGTCAGGCGCGGGTCCACGCCCAGGATGGCGGCCAGGGCAGCGCCGCCCAGGCGAGCGCCCACGGCGGTGGCGGTGGATTTGCCGGCCTGCTCGCGGCCATGCTCGCGCAGCGCGTGGGCGATCTCGTGGCCCATGATGGCGGCGATCTCGTCGTCGGTCAGCTTGAGGGTGGTCAGGATGCCGGTGAAGAAACCGATCTTACCGCCCGGCATACAGAACGCGTTGACCTGCTCGGACGCCAGCAGGTTGACCTGCCAGTCCCAGTTGGCCGCGTTGGGATTCCAGCGGGTGGCGAACGGGATGATCCGCTTGGCCACGGCGCGCAGGCGCTGGGTCTGCGGATCGTTGGCCGGCACCAGCGCGCCTTTTTGCTGCGCCGCCGACATCATGGCCGTGTACTGCTGCAGCGCCTGCGCTTCCATCTGTTCGGCGGAAGCGAGCATGCGGAAGCGCGACATCGGCCGCACCTGGATGCCGTCCTGCACCTGGACCGGCTCCTTGGCGGAAGTGGCGCCCACGCAGGCGCACAGCGACACGAGGAGCGCGAGTTGTTTGAATTTCATGATGTACTTCCTTAATGCGGTTTTGATAACATCATCATCGCAGGAATTGGCAAAAACACGCACACTATATGTACGCGTGCTTCAACCAGTAATGAGACCGGCTTATGCAGCGGCACGCTGCTGGCCCGCCACCTTCTTGCGCAGCCGGAAAACCGCCAGGCTGCCGCGCAGATTCGGCAGGAACGACACCGGTTTGCCGTCGGCCAGCGCCACGCGCTCAAGCACTTCGAGTCCGCATTCGTCGGCCAGTTCCTCGAAATCGTAAATGGTCGCGCAGCGCACGTTCGGCGTGTCGTACCACTGGTACGGCAGCGTCTTGGACACCGGCATGCGCCCGTTCATCAACGCCACGCGGTGCGGCCAGTAGGCGAAATTGGGAAACGAGACGATCGCCTCGGCGCCCACCCGCACGATGTCGCGCAGCAGCGCTTCGACGTGCTGCATCATCTGCAGCGACGACAGGCACAGCACCGTGTCGAACGAATTGTCGCCGAACAGGCCAAGGCCGTTTTCCATATCCTGCTGGATCACGTCGATGCCGCGCATGCTGGACGCCAGCAGCGAATCGTCGGCGATCTCGATGCCGTAGCCGGTGCACTGCTTGCCGCTGATGAGGTAATGCAGCATGGCGCCGTCGCCGCAGCCCACGTCCAGCACGTGCGAGGTCGGTCGCACCCAGTCGGCGATGAAGGCCAGGTCGGGCCTGACGGTGGAGAGGTCTTCGAAGTTCATGCGGCCTCCCGGGTTTGCTGTGCTGCGGTGGCCGGGGCCACGCTGTCTATCTCGGCGTACATACGTTCGTAGTAGGCGCGCACCATGTTCATGTAGCGCGGGTCTTCCAGCAGAAAGGCGTCGTGGCCGTGCGGCGCGTCGATTTCGGCGTACGTCACGCGGCGCCGGTTCGATACCAGCGAGCGCACGATCTCGCGGCTCACCTCGGGCGAAAAGCGCCAGTCGGTGGTGAACGAGGCGACGAAGAATTCGGCGCGGGTACCGGCCAGCGCGCGCGTCAGGTCGCCGTCGAAGGCACGCGCCGGATCGAAGTAATCCAGCGCCTTGGTGATCAACAGGTAGGTGTTGGCGTCGAAGTACTCGGAGAATTTGTCGCCCTGGTAGCGCAGGTAGGACTCGATCTCGAAGTCGACGCCGAAGTCGAATTTGTAGTCCTGGCTGTCGTTGGCGTCGCGCAGCTTGCGCCCGAACTTGGCGGCCATGTCGTCGTTGGACAGATAGGTGATGTGCCCGACCATGCGCGCCACGCGCAGGCCGTTGCGCGGCACCACGCCGTGGGCGTAGAAGTCGCCGCCATGGTAATCGGGGTCCGACAGAATGGCCTGGCGCGCCACGTCGTTGAAGGCGATGTTCTGGGCCGACAGGCGCGGCGTGGAGGCGATCACCACGCAGTGGCGCAGCCGCTCCGGGTACATGATGCTCCAGGCCAGTGCCTGCATGCCGCCCAGCGAGCCGCCCATGACGGCGGCGAATTGCGTGATGCCCAATGCATCGGCCAGGCGTGCCTGCGAGGCGACCCAGTCTTCTACCGTCACCACCGGGAAGGCCGCGCCATAGGGTTTGCCGGTGGCCGGATTGGCGTGCATCGGCCCGGTCGAGCCGAAGCACGAGCCCAGGTTGTTCACGCCGATGACGAAGAAACGGTCGGTGTCGACCGGCTTGCCGGGGCCGACCATGTTGTTCCACCAGCCGGTGGGCTTTTTGTCGCCCTCGTACGAGCCGGCCACGTGGTGCGAGGCGTTCAGGGCGTGACAAACCAGCACCGCGTTCGACTTGTCGGCGTTGAGCGTGCCATAGGTTTCGTACACCAGCGTGTAATCAGCCAGTGTGGCGCCGCCCTGCAGCTGCAGCGGTTCGGCAAAGCGCATGTGCTGCGGCTTAACTATTCCAATGGATGCCATGAGACTTCAACTTAAGACTACAACTAAACAATAAAATCAGATCACCTGCAGCTGTTCCACGGCTTCCGCGATCGCTTGCGGCTCCATGGTGCGCAGGATCTTGCGCGTTTGCGGCGTGATCGTGGTCAGGTCGCTGCCCAGGATCGCCTGCTTGACCGACAACAGCTGCGCCGGATGCATGGAGAATTCGCGCAGGCCCATCCCCAGCAGCAATCGCGTGAGCTTGATGTCGCCCGCCATTTCGCCGCACACCGCCACGTCGATGCCGGCTTTTTTGCCGGCCATGATGGTCATGGCGATCAGCTGCAAAATCGCCGGATGTAGTGGATTGTACAGGTGCGCGACTTCGTAATCGACGCGGTCGATGGCCAGGGTGTACTGAATCAGGTCGTTGGTGCCGATCGACAGGAAGTTCAGGCGCTTGACGAACATCGGCAGCGACAGCGCCGCCGCCGGGATTTCGATCATGGCGCCCACGTCGATGGCCGGGTCGTACTTGTGCCCCGCCTCGCGCAGCTGCGCCTTGGCCTGCTCGATCATGGCCAGCGACTGGTCGATTTCGAACGCGTGCGCCAGCATCGGGATCAGCAAGCGCACCTTGCCGAAGGCCGAGGCGCGCAAGATGGCGCGCAGCTGGGTCAGGAACAGCTGCGGCTCGGCCAGGCAGTAGCGGATCGCGCGCAGCCCCAGCGCGGGGTTCAGGGCGGTGTGTTCGGTCTGGTCGAGCGGCTTGTCGGCGCCGATGTCGAGCGTGCGGATGGTGACCGGGCGGCCCTTCATGGCCAGCACCGTCTTTTTGTACTGTTCGAACTGTTCGTCTTCGGTCGGAATCTTGTGGGCGTGACCGGCGCGGCCCATGAACAGGAATTCGGAGCGGAACAGGCCGATGCCTTCGGCGCCCGAGTCGAGCGCGTGGGCGCAGTCGTCCGGCAGCTCGATGTTGGCCAGCAGCGTGATGGCGGTGCCATCGCGCGTCACGGCCGGGGTCTTCTTGAGTTTCAGGAGCTTCTTGCGCGCCTTGAGCATGCCGGCCTGGCGCGCCCGGTACTGCTCCAGCACCAGCGGGCTGGGGTTGGCAATCACCACGCCGGCGTCGCCGTCGATGATGACCCAGTCGTCCTGCTCGATCAGGCTCGAAGCCTGCGACATGCCCACCGCCGCCGGAATGTCCAGGCTGCGCGCCACGATGGCCGTGTGCGAATTCTGCCCGCCCACATCGGTCACGAACCCGATGAACGAGCGGTCGCGGAACTGCAGCATGTCGGCCGGCGAAATGTCGTGCGCGACGACGATCATCTGCGGCTGGTATTCGTCTTCCGACACCGGCGGCGGGGCCAGCTGGGCGGTGCCCATCAGGACCTTCAGCACGCGCTCGGCCACCTGCTGGATGTCGGCCTTGCGCTCGCGCAGATAGGCGTCTTCGATCTCGTCGAACTGGGCCGACAGTTCATCGATCTGCGTCACCAGCGCCCACTCGGCGTTGTAGTGGCGCGTGCGGATGATGTCCAGCGGCGCTTCCGAGATCATGGGGTCGGACAGGATCAGCGCGTGCACGTCGATGAAGGCGCCCAGTTCGGTGGGCGCGTCCTTGGGCAGGTCGGTCCACAGGGCTTGCAGGCCGCGGTGCACTTCGGCGATGGCGTCCTGCAGGCGGCACACTTCGGCTTCGAGATGCTCTTCGGGCACCAGGTAATGCTTGACGTCGAGCGCCGCGGGCGTGAGCAGGTGCGCGCGCCCGATCGAGATGCCGCGGGAGACGGGGATGCCGTGAAGCGTGAACGATGCCATCGGAATTCCTGGATGAAAACGGCTCGGAGGTCGGTCCAGCGGCATTACTCGCCTTCGCCGAACTTGTCGTTGACCAGCGCCGCGAGCGCTTCCACACATTCGTTTTCGTCGGCGCCGTCCGCTTCCAGCGTGACCTTGGCGCCCTTGCCGGCAGCCAGCATCATCACACCCATGATGGACTTGGCGTTGATGCGCCGGGCGTTACGCGTGAGCCAGACGTCGCTCTGGAACTTCGCCGCCAGCTGGGTGAACTTGGCGGATGCCCGCGCGTGCAGGCCCAGCTTGTTGATAATTTCCAGATCTTGTTGAATCATTTTATTGTCGTTTTCGTCTCATGTCGCCACAGCGGCCGCGCCCTGCTTCGTGCATGGTCACCGCCGCCCCCGTCTGCGCCGGCCCTGTTGCGGGCCGGTTTTTCTTTACTGCCGCTGCTGCCCGCGCCGGACTTGCCGGCCCGGTTCTACGCCGGACCGACCCGGATCCGGTTATCCACCCGCACCGCGCCGCTCTGTGCGCCGGCCAGCGCCATTTCCACCACCACGTCGAGCGTGTCGCGCCGATAGGTGATCGCGCGCAACAGCATCGGCAGGCTGATGCCGGCGATGACTTCGACGCGGCCCGGATCGGCCAGGCTGTTGCAGCAGTTCGACGGCGTGCCGCCCTTGATGTCGGTGATCACCAGCACCCCGCCGCCATCGTCCAGCCGCGTGATGGCCTGGCGCGCCAGGTCGTGCACTTCGGCCAGATCCTGGTCGGCGGTCACGTCGATCGCCTCGAACTGCTCGGTGGGGCCGCGGAACACGTGCGCCACCGCGGCCACGAAGGCCTGCCCCAGCGGGGCGTGCGTCAACAACAAAATGCCTACCATGGCTGTCTTTCCTTACCGTTGCCCAAGTGTCGCAAGCTGCTGTTCGAGGGCATCGATGAACATCGCGGCCACGTCGAAGCCGCTCTGGTCCGTGATCTCCTGAAAACAGGTCGGGCTGGTGACGTTGACTTCCGTTAAGAAATCGCCGATCACGTCTAATCCTACCAGCAACAAGCCCCGCGCCGCCAGTAATGGACCGAGTGCCTCGGCGATGTGGCGGTCGCGCGCGGTCAGGGGCTGGGCCACGCCGATGCCGCCGGCGGCCAGATTGCCGCGGATTTCCGAGCCTTGAGGGATGCGCGCCAGCGAAAACGGCACCGGTTTGCCGCCGATGACGAGGATGCGCTTGTCGCCCTTGACGATGTCGGGAATGTAGCGCTGGGCCATGATGGTCTGGGTGCCGTTGACGGTGAGCGTCTCGATCACCGAGCCCAGGTTCATGCCGTCGCTCTTGATGCGGAAAATGCCGGCGCCGCCCATGCCGTCGAGGGGCTTGAAGATGACGTCGCCGTGCTTGTCGTGGAAGGCGCGCAGGCGCGCCGGATCGGACGTGACCAGGGTGGGCGAAGTGAACTCGCTGAACTGGGCGATGGCCAGCTTTTCGTTGTGGTCGCGGATGGCCGAGGGCTTGTTGAACACGCGCGCGCCCTGGTTCTGGGCCAGTTCCAGCAGATAGGTGCCGTAGACATATTCCATGTCGAACGGCGGGTCCTTGCGCTGGATGATGGCGTCGAAGTCGGACAGCCTGGCGCTTTCCTTGGGCGTTGCCACGTACCAGTTGTCGGCGTCGCCAGTCAGGGTGATGTGGGCGATGTTGGCCGAAACGATGCCTTCCTCGAGCGCCATGTCGGACTGCTCGAAGGCGTAAATGGCGTGGCCGCGCCTGGCAGCCTCGCGCATCATGGCGAAGGTGGAATCCTTGTACGTTTTAAAGCCTGCCAGCGAATCGGCAAGGAAAGCGATTTTCATGGGCGCGTCCTGTTGGGGTAATGCCTGATTTTAGCCGGAAAGCCAAACCACCGTTGACTCGGCGGATTGCAACATTGCCAATTCGGAGACATACCTGTCTGGCATGTCCCCGAATCGGCAACCCGAAGCGGCAACCCATCGGCAGCCGGACGGCTCAGTACACCTCGGGATTGGGATCCGTGCGCTCCATTTCGAGCGAGGCGGCCAGCAGGCCCAGGCGCGCGACCACGCCGTAGACGTAGAAGCGGTTCGGCGCGGCCGTGCCCGGCTTGGCCTTGGGGTCCGGCATGGCGTGCTGCTGGGCAAACGCCAGCGGCACGAACTGCGAGCCCGGCGCGTTCAGGTTCTGGTCCACGCCGCGCTCGGCATGCACCCGGTAAAACCCGCCCACCACGTAGCGGTCGATCATGTACACCACCGGCTCGGCCACCGCATCCTTGATGCTCTCGAACGTGGGCACGCCTTCCTGGATAATGACGTCGGTCACTTCCACGCCGTCCTTGATCACCGACAGCTTGTTGCGCTGCTTGCGGTTCAGGTCCTTGACCTCGCTGGCATCCTTGACCGTCATGATGCCCATGCCGTAGGTGCCGGCGTCGGGCTTGACGATGACGAACGGCTTTTCCTTGATGCCGTATTCCTTGTATTTCTTTTTGATCTTGGCCAGCAGCATGGTGACGTTGTCGGCCAGGCACTCGGAACCCTGATCTTCCTGGAAATTGATCTCGCCGCACTTGGCGAAGAACGGATTGACCATCCACGGGTCCACGTCGATCAGCTTGCCGAACTTCTTGGCCACTTCGTCGTAGGCGGCGAAATGCTTGCTCTTGCGCCGGATCGCCCAGCCCGCGTGCACAGGCGGCAGCAGCGACTGCTCATGGATGTTGTTCAAGATCGACGGCACGCCGGCCGACAGATCGTTATTCAGCAGGATGGTGCAGGGATCGAAATCCTTCAGCCCCACGCGGCGCCCGTTGGCCGAGCGCACCAGCGGCTCGACCACCAGCATGTTGCCGTCAGGCAGCGCCAGCGGCGTGGGCTGGGTGATCTCGGGATTCAGGGTGCCCAGGCGCACGTGCAGCCCCGTCTGGCGGAAAATCTGCATCAGGCGCTGCACGTTCTGCAAGTAGAACGGGTTGCGCGTGTGGCCTTCGGGTATCAGCAGCAGGTTGCGCGCGTCGGGGCAATACTTGTCGATCGCCGCCATGGCGGCCTGCACGGCCAGCGGCAGCATCTCCGGCGCCAGGTTGTTGAAGCCGCCCGGAAACAGGTTGGTATCCACCGGCGCCAGCTTGTAGCCCGCGTTGCGCAGGTCCACCGAGCAGTAAAACGGCGGCGTGTGCTCCTGCCATTCCATGCGGAACCAGCGCTCGATGGCCGGCGTGGCCGCAAGAATTTTCTTTTCGAGGTCGAGCAGCGGACCGGTCAGGGCCGTAACGAGGTGGGGAACCATGGTGAGACGTCCTTCGGGCTACGTGATGATATTGGACAGTGTAAGTCGGGGCGAAGTTGGCATTTTAAAGGCATATTGATATGCAGAATGCAAAAAGGCGCCCCGGAGGGCGCCTTTGGTGACCCGCGAGCGGGTCAATCGTGCGTCAGTGCTGCGACGCGGTGGTTGAATTACGAGTGGTAAGCATTACGAGTGATAAGCCGACTCGCCATGGCTGGTGATGTCCAGGCCTTCGCGCTCTTCTTCTTCCGGCACGCGCAGACCGATGACCAGGTCAACCAGCTTGAAGGCGACGAACGAGATGACGGCCGACCAGATAATGGTGGTGCCCACGGCTTGCGCCTGGATCCACACCTGGTTGGCGATCGAGTACACATCGGCCGATGGCTTGTTGGCCACGTAGTCGAAGATGCCCTGGCCGCCCAGCTGAGGCGCAGCGAACACGCCGGTCAGCAGTGCACCCAGGATACCGCCCACGCCGTGCACGCCGAACACGTCCAGCGAGTCGTCGGCGCCGATCAGGCGTTTCAGACCGTTCACACCCCACAGGCAGACGATACCGGCCAGCAGGCCGATGACCAGTGCGCCCATCGGGCCGACGAAGCCGGCCGCCGGGGTGATCGCCACCAGGCCGGCCACTGCGCCGGACGCGCCGCCCAGCATCGATGGCTTGCCTTTGGTCATCCACTCGCCGAACACCCACGAGACGGTGGCGCAAGCGGTTGCCAGCAGCGTGTTGACGAAGGCCAGGGCGGCGATGTCGCCCGCTTCCAGTGCCGAACCGGCGTTGAAACCGAACCAGCCCACCCACAGCAGCGAAGCGCCGATCATGGTCATGGTCAGCGAATGCGGCGCCATGGATTCACGGCCGTAGCCGACGCGCTTGCCGATCATGATGGCGCCCACCAGGCCGGCGATCGCGGCATTGATGTGCACCACGGTGCCGCCGGCGAAGTCCAGCGCGCCTTTCTGGAACAACCAGCCGGCTTTCGCGCCTTCGCTGGCCAGGGTGGCAGCGTCGGTGATCATGTCCGGACCGGTCCAGAACCAGACCATGTGGGCCACCGGCAGGTAGCCGAAGGTGAACCACAGGACCATGAAGGCCAGCACGGCGGAGAACTTGACGCGCTCGGCGAAGGCGCCGACGATCAGGCCGCAGGTGATGGCGGCGAAGGTGCCCTGGAACGCCACGAAGATGAACTCGGGAATGACCACGCCCTTGCTGAACGTGGCAGCGTAGGTGAAGCCTTTGACGGGATCATAGATGCCCGACAGGAACGCCCGGTCGAACTTGCCGATGAAGGCGCTGCCCTCGGTGAACGCCAGCGAGTAGCCGTACACGCACCACAGCACGATGATCAGGGAGAACACCATGAACACCTGCATCAGTACCGACAGCATGTTCTTGGTGCGCACCAGGCCGCCGTAGAACAGGGCCAGGCCGGGAATGGTCATCAGGATGACCAGCAGGGTTGCCACGAACATCCAGGCGGTGTCGCCCTTGTTCGGAACGACCGGGGCGGCAGCCGGAGCAGCTTCGGCAGGCGCTGCAGCCACAGGAGCGGCGGCAGCAGCGTCTGCAGGGGCAGCGGTGGTAGCGGTGGTAGCGGCGGCGGATGCAGCAGCGTCCGGCGCAGCTACGGCCGCGGCGGGGGCTGCGGCATCGGCAGGCGCCGTGACGGCAGGCGCATCAGGTTTCGGAGCATCTTGCGCCGCGACGGGCAGTGCAGCGCCCATGGCCAGCAGTACTGCGGCCCCGGCCAGCCATTTGGTGATAGCTTTTTTCATCTGGTTTCCCCTTAAAGTGCTTCGTTGCCGGTTTCGCCGGTACGGATACGCACCACCTGTTCCAGGTTGTAGACAAAGATCTTCCCGTCGCCGATTTTGCCGGTGCGGGCTGCATTTTCAATCGCTTCGATGGCTTGCTCGACGATGGCGTCGTCAACGGCCGCCTCGATCTTGGTTTTCGGCAGGAAGTCGACCACGTACTCGGCACCGCGGTACAGCTCGGTATGGCCTTTCTGACGGCCGAAGCCTTTGACTTCCGTAACCGTGATGCCCTGCACATTGATCGCCGAGAGTGCTTCACGCACTTCGTCGAGCTTGAAGGGTTTGATGATGGCGGTGATCAGTTTCATTGGATTGCCTCTTAGAAGGTTTTTGAGACGGCCACTACAACGCGGGTTTTACCCAGATCTTTTCCGTTAAACGGGCTGACATAGGCGTCGGTATCGGCGCCGACGACCGACAGCGACAACGAGGCCAGGCCGCCCATATCCTTGGTGAAGCCGATCTTGTAGTCGTTGTACGAGAAGGCGCCGTTGTTGGCGACGCGCTGGCGGCCCACGTGCAGGTTCAGCACCAGGCCGGTGGTCAGTTCGATGTTGGCGCCCAGATCCAGGTAGCCACTGCCCTCGCTGTCGGCGGTGCCGAACAGATCGGTGGTGGAATGCGAGTACTTCAGGTAGCCGGGACCGAAGCCGACCTGGCCATACACTTCGGTGGTGTTGGCGCTCGGATTGAAACCGTTCGATGGGTAGTTATAGTGCAGCGCGCCGACGTCGTACGAGAAGCCGCCGC
The DNA here is from genome assembly GCA_943372275.1 of Janthinobacterium lividum. Lineage (GTDB taxonomy): Bacteria > Pseudomonadota > Gammaproteobacteria > Burkholderiales > Burkholderiaceae_D > Telluria_A > Telluria_A lividum_A. Next base: position 1,417 of record CALRYE020000113.1, on the reverse strand, counting down.
CGATGTCGCCGCGCTTGCCGCCGTACAGGTCGAATTCGGCATTGCCGCCGCCGCCCAGGTCGCCCGTCCACTTGATGGTCGAGGCCCACACGCCCAGGTAGAAGCCGGTCGGATTGTTGACGTAGTCGGCGCCGCCCTGGACGGCCGGCTTGAAGCGGGTTTGCGACAGGCCGCGATAGCGGTAATCGGTCGTCAGTGCGGCATTGAACGTCACTTCGTTGTCCGGCTTGGCAGCAGCTTCCTGGGCGAACGCGACTGGCGCGCCCGCGGTAGCAAGGGTCAGCGTCAACGCTGCAGCAAAAGACAACTTCGTGGTCAGGTTTTTCATGGCGTTTCCCTTATCGTTTTGAACGGATCGTGCAATTGCGGTTTAAAATTGAGGCGTAATCTGGTTTGCTATGCATCCTTTAGCAGAAGTCATGCCAGCCCATAAATTGCAGTTAGCTAACTTGTTTTTGCGCAGAGCGACACCATGTTGGCGATTGAGCACCGTAGAAACTGGTGCGCGCCTTGCTGCATGCAGTGGCACGCGCACCAATATAATGCAGCAGGCGCACCATTTGCGTGCGCGGCCGACTTTCACAGCGTCACCCGATGCGTCACTCACTAAGGATGTGCGATGGACATGAATAGCTTCTTCAACGATCTGCAAGGCAAGATCAACGCGGCCATCGAAAACTCCCCGGCCAAGGACATCGAGAAAAACGTCAAGGCCATGATGACCCAGGGCTTCTCCAAGCTCGACCTGGTCACCCGCGAGGAATTCGATATCCAGAACCAGGTGCTGGCCAAGACCCGCGCCAAGCTGGAAGCGCTGGAGCAGCGCATGGCGGCGCTGGAAGAGCGCCTGGCGACCAAGCCGGCCGTGGTGGATCTGGAAAAACCGTAACGCGCGCTGCTGTCGCGGCTGGCGCGGGTCAGGCCGACCGCGGCGGCGTGCACCACCATGTTCCTGGCGCGCACTCCGCTGGGGCGCGCCACGACTTCGCTCACCAGCAGTAGCGATGCAACAACAGTCGTGCGCCACCGGCCTGTTTTCATGGTCGGCATGCTATCGTTTGCCTTTCATTTTCATGGTCTTTTAACAACGCATGCTCGCGACGCACAGCAACGATGCCAGCTGGCATGATCCTCTATTCGATGGTCCGGACGACTTTCGCGCCCAGCTGCGCGCCCACGACTGGGGCGCCGGCGAACTCGGCATGCCGGCCAGCTGGCCGCCGGTGCTGCGCGACGCTGTCGCGCTGATCCTGGCCTCGCCCTTCCCCATGTGTATCGTCTGGGGTGAGTCGCTCAGTTTCCTGTACAACGCCGCCTACGCGCCGCTGGCCGGCAGCCATCATCCCGGCGCCATCGGCATGCCGGTGCGCAACCTCTGGCCCAGCCTGTATGAATCGATCGCACCATTGGTGGCGCG
>CALRYE020000112.1:0-20898 GCA_943372275.1 Janthinobacterium lividum | reverse complement strand
GCAATCAATGCCATCGCGGCTGCTCGTTCGGCGCCTATTTTTCGACCCAGAGTTCGACCCTGCCGGCCGCCATCGCCACCGGGCGCCTGTCGATCGCCACCAACAGCATCGTGCACAGCGTGATCTACGACGCCAAAACCAACCGCGCCACCGGGGTGCGGGTGATCGACAGCGAGACCATGGAAACGCGCGAGTATTTCGCCAAGGTGGTGTTCCTGTGCGCTTCGACCCTGGGCAGCACGTCCGTGCTGCTGAACTCGACCTCGGCGGCGTTTCCCACGGGTCTGGGCAACTCCTCGGGCGTGCTGGGGCACTACCTGATGGACCACCTGTACGGCGCCGGCGCGGCCGGGCGGCTGGAAGGCTACGACGACGAGTATTATTCGGGCCGCCGCCCGACCGGACCGTACATTCCGCGCTTTCGCAACGTCACCGAGCGCCATCCGGATTTCCTGCGCGGCTATGCGCTGATCGGCAATGCCGCGCGCGACAGCTGGCAACAGAACGGCAGCCGCCCCGGCATCGGCAAGCAGTTCAAGGCGATGGTCGGCAAGCCCGGACCGTGGCGCTTCGACCTGTTCGGCTCGGGCGAGATGCTGCCCCGCTTTGACAACGCGGTGAGCCTGCACAGGAGCAAGAAGGACAAGTGGGGCATGCCGCAGCTGCACATCGACTGCACCTTTGGCGACAACGAGCACAAGATGCTCAAGGATATCGCCGAAACCTCCGCCAACATTCTCGACATGCTGGGCGCCAAGGACGTGCGCACCCGCATCAAGACGCCCGAACAATGGCCGCCGGGCCTGGCCATTCATGAAGTGGGCACGGCGCGCATGGGGCGCGATCCCAACACCTCGTTCCTGAACGGGAATAATCAGGCGCACGACGTGCCCAATCTGTTCGTCACCGATGGCGCCTGCATGGCGTCGTCGGCCTGGCAAAACCCCTCGCTGACGTTCATGGCCATCACCGCCCGCGCCGCCGCCTTTGCCGCGGACGCCGTGAAAAAGAATACTATCTAAGGAGACTGCATGACTCAAGTATCGCCCAAGTCGGCAAGGATGGCGACAAGCACTGCGACCGCCGTGGCGCGCAGCATGTTGCTGGCCCTGCTGGCCGCAGCCGGCCTGGCCCAGGCAGCGCCCACCAACCCGCGCATCGGGGTGCAACTGTGGTCGGTGCAGGACGAGCTGAAAAAGGACTTCGACGGCACTCTGGCCAAAATCGCGCAGCTGGGCATCGAAGGCGTGGAGTTCGCCGGCGAGTTCGGGCCGTACCACAGCAACCCGGCGGGTCTGAAGGCCGCGCTGGCGCGCCACAAGCTGGCCTGCGCCGGCGCGCACACCTTTGTCGACAAGCTGACGGCCAAGCAGTTCGATGCCACCGCGACGTTCTACAAGAGCGCCGGCTGCGACAACCTGATTGTCGCTTACGACAAGCGCGCCTACACCGTCAAGGGCGGCGCCGACCTGGCCAGGGAACTGACGGCGCTGTCGGCGAAGCTGGCATCGCGCGGCATGAAGATCGGCTTTCACAATCACGCCGAAGCGTTCGCCGGGGAAGTCGGCAAGACGCCGTGGGATGTGATCGCCCAGGGGACGCCCGCCCTGTCCATCATGCAGCAGGACGTGGGCTGGACCACGGCCGCCGGCAAGGACCCGGTGGCCTATGTGAAGCGCTATCCGGGCCGCACGGTGACCACCCATTACAAGCCGAAAATCGCGCCGGGCGGCAGGGGCACGCCCATCATCGGCCAGGACAGCATCGACTGGGCCGGCCTGACCCAAGCCGCGCGCACGGTCGGCGGCACCGACTGGCTGATCATCGAGCAGGAAGACTACCCGAACGGGATGGGCCAGCTGGAAAGCGTCGCCGCTTCGCTCAAGGGCTTGCAGGCGGTGATGGCCAAGCTGCCGGGCGCCGCGCCCAAGCCTGCGGCAGGCAGCGGCAAGGTCAGCGTCACGCGCAGCAGCTTCGGCAAGCTGTCCAACGGCGCTGCGGTGGAAGCGGTGCAGCTGACAAACCGCCATGGCCTGTCCGCCACGCTGATCACCTATGGCGCCACGGTGCAAAGCCTGCGCTTTCCCGACGAGCGCGGCGTGTCCGCCGATCTGGCGGTCGGCTACGACACCATCGCCGGCTACGAAACCACGCCTGGCTACACCAACGTAACCATCGGGCGCTACGCCAACCGCATCGCCGGCGCCGCGTTCAGCCTGGACGGCAACCAGCACCGTCTGTCGGTCAACGAAGCGCCCAATCTGCTGCATGGCGGCGCGCAGGGCTGGGACAAGCGCAACTGGGCCGTCAAGGCGGTCAAGCAGGGCGCCGATGCAGCCTCGGTGACCTTCACGCTTACTTCGCCCGATGGCGACCAGGGCTTTCCCGGCACCGTGGTGGCCGACGTCACCTACGAGCTGACCGATAACAACGACCTGGCCGTGCACTACCACGCCACCACCGACCGGCCCACCGTCATCAACCTGACCAATCACAGCATGCTGAACCTGGGCGGGATTCCGGCGTCCCACCTGGCCACCGATGCCGAACTGACCATCGCCGCCGATACCTACCTGCCCATCGACCGCACCCTGATTCCCACCGGGGCGGGCCAGCCGGTGGCCGGTACGCCGTTCGACTTCAGGTCGCCCGCTGCCGTCACGCCGCGCGTGCGCGCCCGGCATGACCAGCTGGCCATCGCCAACGGCGGCATCGACCACAACTACATTCTGCGCGGCGGCAAGACCGCAACTCCCAAACTGGCCGTCACGCTGGAAGACCACCGCTCGGGGCGCGGCATGACGATTGCCACCACCGAGCCGGGCATGCAGGTCTACACCGGTAACTTCTTGGCAGGCAAACTGGTTGGCAAGGGCGGGCAGCGGCTGGCCAAGTATCAGGCCATCACGTTCGAGGCGCAGGGATTTCCGGACAGCCCGAACCAGCCGTCGTATCCCAGCGCGCGCCTGAACCCTGGCGAGACTTACCGCCAGAGTACGGTGCACCACTTCTACCATCTGAAGTAGGGCGTATGCCCAAGCTTATGCCCATACGCGCGCCCGCGCCGCGCCGTCTTCCCTCATCGATCGCCAGCCCAATACCAGAACCATGACCGTCAAAAACCCGCAAGACCCGCAAGACCCGTCCCATCAGGGCGCCAGCCGCCGTGATTTCATCCGCGTGACCGGAACGGCCGTCGCCGCCGGTTCCATGGCATTCGGTCTGCCGTCCGCCGCCGCGGCCACGGCCAGCCACGCGGCCGCGCCAGGCACGCTGCACCGCGACGTGCGCCGCCTGATCGAACGGGGCAGCATCGTCAACCGCGCGTACACGGCGCAGGCGGCGGTCGGCCGCTATCAGGGCAATGGCCGCTTCGGCGCCGTGTATTCCAAGCTCGGCCTGCACCCCCATCCCAGCCAGCGCGACGAGTACGCCAAGCATGGCCACAGCCAGTTCATGCACATGAAGCACTGGGGCCGCTTCTTTTTCCGCTCGGAGTATCAGCAAGCCGACACCAGCGCCGACTACCTGCTGCCGCTGGCGCGCGCCTACTGGCAGGATCTGCCGCAGCAGGTGAGCCAGTACACCCAGCAGCAGTCGTTCTACGATGGCACGATCAGCACGCGCTTCACCACCGGCGCCGGCGCCAGAGTAGGGGTGACGACCTGGTTCGACGCGGTCGAGCGCAATCTGAGCGTCATCGAGATCGATCTGGACCGCGGCAAGGACGCGCAGGCCGGCGCCATGCCGCTGATCGTCGCCCCGGTCACCAGCATGGTCCCGTACCAGTTTGGCTACAAGGAGCCCACCGCGCAAAGGTTCAAGGTGCAGCGCGCAGGCGACCAGTGGCGCATCGACATCACCTGCGCTGCCACCAAGCCGGCCACGGTGTCGTCGCTGTACCTGAAGACCGATGCGGCCGTCGAAGCCCACGCGGATGGTGTGCGCATCGTGCCGCGCCAGGGCCGCAGCCTGGTACTGCTGTCGTACGGCGAGCCGGTGTCAAGCACGGCGGCCGCCGATTCGCTCAAGCGCACGCGCGACTACTGGCGCCGCACCTGGGAACAATCGGCGCTGTTCGATTTTCCCGACGCCCGCGCCCAAGAGACCTGGGTGCGCTCGCTCGCTTACATCCTTTCGACCTTTAACGACGACGGCTACGGCTTCACGCCCACCAACGGGCTGACCGGCAACCTGTACATGTTCAACTATGCGCAGGACCTGTTCTACGTGCACCCGACCTTGCTCGCGAGCGGCAACCTGGCGCCGGCCAAGGCCTGGATCGAGCGCTTCGCCGGCATGATTCCGGAAATGCGCGCCTATTCCAAGCGCCTGTGGCCGACCACCGAGGGCATCTACCCGCCATGGGAGCTGCCGTTCGGCCCGGTCGACACCTACCACAATCCCTCAGTGCCGATCGTCTACTGCTATGAGCCGCACAACGCCGGGTACCTCAGTCGCATGGCGCACGACACCGCGCTGGCGCTGGGCGACCCGGCCTGGACCGCCGCCTACGCGCGCCCGCTGATCGGCGAAGTCGCGCAGTACTTCAAGAGCTTCTGCAAAAAGGAGGCGGACGGCCGCTGGCATTTGTTCCTCACGCCTTCGGTCGGACAGGACGAGGCGGGCGGGCGCAATCAGAAGGACTATCTGTGTTCGCTCTACAGCGCCAAGTACAGCTTCCAGAAGGCCATCGAACACGGCTTCGACAGCGACGGCAAATACGCGCGCATCCTCAAGGACGGCCTGGCGTTCGAGGGTCTGCTGTCCGACAAAGGCTTTTACTACGCCTCGGCCGGCTCGGGTCCCAAGGACTACGGCACCCAGAAGCACCCGGTGCAGCTCAACGGGCTGGCCTACCTGGCGGTGGAGCCGCGCCCCATCAAGCCCGAGCTGACCGCGTTCCGCCAGCGCTACGCGTCCACCGACCGCGCCAACGAGCCGTATTTCTTCGGCTGGACGCTGGGCGAATTTCTGCTGGCCGGCACCCACGCGGGCGACGTGGCCGCCTGGCGCAAGGATTGGGACAATGTGCGCCGCTCCGACTACACCGATCCGGAATGGGTGCAGATCTACGAGACCAGCGCGCGCCCCGACTCGGCGTTCTATGTGACCACCAGCGGGCTGATCGCGCAAAGTCTGGTGGAAAACATCGTCAGCGATTACTGGGGCGAGCTGCGCATCGCCGCCTGCAACCCGTACGGCGAAGCGGTGCGCTTTGCCAACGTGCGCAGCGTGCTGGGCGTGCATGTCAGCGGCACCGTGCGCGGCGCGGCGGGCGAAGTGCAGCTGACGGCGTGGAAGGATTGCAGCATCAAGCTCAATGGGCTGGCCATCGCGCTGAAGAAGGGACAGACGCGCAAACTCGCATTGCCGCCCACCCGCGCCGCCTGAAGTCCAGACCCACCAGCATCGCTTGACCAGACAAAGGTAGAACCATCATGCAGCGCCGTTTATTCTTATCCCACTCCGCCGCGCTGGCGGTGGCCATGCAGGCCGGGCCGGCCAGCAGCGCTGCCGCGCCCGGCCCGCTGACGATTGTGCACGGCAGCCAGCTTAGTGCCGGCTGGCGCTTCGGCGTCAAGGACCTGAAGAAGTACCTGACGCTGGCCGGCACCGCGCCGGCAGTGCGCACGCTGGCGCCAGGGCAGGCGCTACCCAAGGGCACGCTGGTGGTGCTGTTCGATGCGGGCGATAAGGCGCTGGCCGCCTTGCGCGCGCGCTTTCCGGCCAGCCCGCGCGGCGAGCGGCCCGACAGCTTTTCCATCTCCAGCCACGCGCGGCCCGATGCACCTGGCCAGCTGGTGTATTTTCTGGAAGCCGCCGATGCCATGGGCGAGCAGTTCTGCTGCTACGACTTTTTGGAGCGCTACGCCGGCGTGCGTTTCCTCCATCCGGACTTCGAGCACACGCCCAAGCTGAGCGCGCAGCCGGGCCGCATCGACACGGCGCTGGCCGCGCCGGCGTTCACTTACCGCGGCCTGTACCCGTGGAACTACAACTACGACCGGCGCGGCCTGGACACGTTCTGCGACATCAATGCGCGCTTCGAAGCGGGAGACTGGGCGTGGTTTGCCCGGCTGGGCGACTGGCTGATCAAGAACAAGCAGAACACCTTGTTCTGGTTCGACGACGTGTTCGGCGGCGAAGCGTTGTCCAAGCGCTTTCCGCCGACGCTGAAGGACTACTGGCGCGAGCGCGGCCTGCTGCAAGTGCTGGGGGTGGGCTGGCCCTCGAACGAAGGGCGGCCGCGCGGCGGCAAATGGGAAGCGCTCACCTGCGTCAACGCGCATGGCCGCAGCATCGAAAAGGCGGCGTGGCGCAAGGCGATCTGCCCGCAGGTGCCGGAGTACTACACGCTGGCCGAGAAAAACTTTGAAGGCATCGACTTCAAGGCCTCCAACGCCATCGGCGCGCTGATCGGCTACGGAGAGAATACCTGGGCCGCGCACCAGACCAGCGAGTGCCATCGCCATGCGACCATCAGCGGCGACACGCTGATGGTGCGCGACCTGCAGTACGTCACCAAGAAGGTAGCTGGCCTGGGCGCGCCGCAGCTGCCGCTGGGGTTCGTGATCTCGACCCATGCCGCCACACCCGACAGCCCGTTCATCGTCGGCAGCGTGATCAAGAACCTGCCGGCCAATGGCATCGTCAGCATCCACATCTACCAGCAGGATACGTGGAAGCGATTTTCGGGCGTGCTGGACCAGATCAGGCAGCGCAACGCCGGCGAGAACGCCCAGATCAAGGCGGTCCAGATCGCCGAGGTGGCGTTCCTGTGCAATTACGATATTCCGCTGTTCCGTCCCTCGATCCTGCGCCGCCGCGAGGCGCACTTTCGCAGCGTGCCGCGCGAAGATACGGCAGGCCATCTGACGACCCTGAACACCACCCAGTATCTGTATTGGCTCAAGTCGTACCAGCTGATGCGCTGGCAGTGGCATCAGAGCAGCCGCAGCTGGGGCGAGGAGATGGCCGCCTTGGGCGCCGACCTGTTCGGCGCGGCCAATGGCCGGCTGTTTGCGGAACTGGTCGGCCGCTTCGCCGCCCTCGACCTGCTGCAGCCGGCCAGTACCCGGGACGAGCTGCTGCGCACGTCGACGCAGCTGGAGCGCATTACCGCGTGGGCCAGGTACACCCCGGCCAGCCATTCCGACGAATTCGGCTTCTTTCTATGGGCGAAGAACCAATCGGCCGAGCTGCTCGACGACGCCGCGCAAAATGTGCGCGAGTGTCTCCAGCTGAACGCGCAGCTGGTGGCCGCCAGCGGGCCTTTGTATCGCAGCCAGTTTTTCGATACGCTGGCCCTGACGGCCCATTACCACGCCATCCGCATCCATTGCGGCAAAGCCGATCAGGCCATGGCAGCAGCGCGCAGCTGCGGGCAGGGCGCGCAGTGCACGGCCCTGGTGCAACGGGCGATCGCAGAACTGGGCAAGATGAAAGCATCCCTGCGCCACTACGACGCCTTGTTTGCCCGGCTCCTGCGTCAGCCGGGCCGGGGCGCGCCGCCTAAGTCGCCCGCGGTCGATTTCGTGTTCAATCCAAGCAGCGCGTTCATCGACAGGAAGACGGCCTTGCTCAAGCACGCGCTGGCCAACAAGCTGGCGCCGGCCGGATTGTTCGACCCGGCGTGATGCCAGCTGCCGCCGGCGTCAGCCCTCCTGTCCGGACAGTGCGCGGATGGCCGAGACCAGCTGGTCGAGGTCGGCAGTGCTGGTGTAATACGACGGCGTGACGCGGATGCAGCTGCCTCCTGCCGGACCCGTGCGGGCCACGGTAAAGATGCGAAAGCGCTCGGCGAGCGTGCGTGCCAGCGCGACGTTGGCCTCGAACGAGGTCTTGCTGGACAGCCTGAATGAGGTGACCGCGCCGCTCATGCGCGGCTCGTCGGGCGTGAGGATCTGCACCTGCGGAAGGTCGCGCACGCGGCCGACCCAGTAGTCGCGCATGGCCCGCAGCGCTGCTGCGCGCTCGGCGGCAGGGAGCGTCGCGTGGAACGCCAGCGCCGCAGGCACCGACATGACCACCGGGACGTTGTGGGTGCCGACGTGCACCCGTGCGCGGATATCGGTTGCGGGCAGCTCCGAATTACCCTGATGGACGCCGATGTCCGGTAAGCGGTCGGGGCGGATGTACAGGAAGCCCACGCCCAGCGGCGCGCCGATCCATTTATGCAGATTGGCGCCGACGAAATCGGCGCCCAGATCCGGGATGCCGACATCGAGCTGGCCAAACGACTGGGCGATGTCCAGCACCACGTCTACATTGCGCGCTTTGGCCAGCCGCACGATCTCGCGCACGGGCAGCACCAGGCCGGTGCGGTGGCTGATGTGCGTCAGCAGGAGCAGGCGGGTGCGCGGATGGCGGCGCAGCGCCTGCTCGTAAGCGTCGATGACGTTCTGATAGGTGGCCGGCTCGGGCACCTCGACCATCACCACGTCGGCGCCGCGGCGCTGGGCCAGGTCGCGCATGGCGTCCATGACGGAGCCGTAGTCGAGGTTGCCGATCATGACGGTCTCGCCCGCCTTCAGGGGCCGGTAGTTGGCGATCAGGTTCTGCATCGACTCGGTGGCACTGCGGGTGAGGGCGATCTCGCCCGCGGCGACACCCGCATACGCGGCGACCTGGGCGCGGATGGCGTCGATACCGGGGCCGTCGAAATGGGTGCGCAGGTGATGCGAGCTATGCCGGTTGAGAAAGGCGATGTTGCGCTGGTAGTCGTCCAGTACCGGACGCGCCATGATGCCGTAATAGGCGTTTTCCAGGTTGACCATATCGGTGGCCGGCTCGAAGCTGGCGGCGTAACGCCGAAAGCGCGCGCTGGCGCTGGCGGCCGGGGCGCCCTGGGCCAGCGCGGCGTCGCCGAGCAAGGCGCCGGCAGCGCCACCGGCGCCGATCAGCAGGGCGCGCCTGCGGCTATGAGAATGATTCATGTCGATTTCCTATGGTCGCATCGGTCAAGTATAGCCGTGGCCGGTCGTTTGCGCACGTGACGCCGATGACGTCATTGATCGGGTTCATCCGCCCGGCGCTGGCGCTGTGCACCGCGCCGGGACTGGCTGGGACTCTCGACTATTTGTTGACTTTGCCCGGAAGGGACAAGGTGCCTGACGCCACCTTGAACACGTCGACCACGCACAGCAACGGGCTATGCACGCTGGCATTGACGCGCAGCGCCGCGCTGACGCCGTCGAAGCCGGCCGCGGTGACCACGCCGATGTCGTCGAACGGCACCCGCACTTCGACCGTGCCGTGCTTGAAGACCGGGCTGTAGCCGGGGCTGTCGATCAGCAGCGGCAGGCCGGGCCAGGTTTTCGGCAGCTTCGGCTTGGCGCCTTCGGCGATGTCGACCACCTTCAGCGCGCCCTTGCCGCAGGCCTCGTCGGGCGTGAGCACCACCCAGTGCGAGTGCCACAGGTCGCCATCGTTCTTCAGGTTGCCGTCGCCGTTTTCGTCGTACAAGGGGGTGTCGTCGAAGTCGGGGTGCGCGGTGACGGCGAAGGCCAGGATGCCGGCGCCCTTGTCGAAGCCCACGGCCGACGGGTCGATGGTGGTCGGCCACACGTACGAAAACACACTGCTGCCGGCCAGCTTGCCCACCTTGCTCGGGCGCGAACTGCCGGCCTTGCCCGATACGGCGATGTGAAAGATGGCGCTGTTGCCGTCGGTGGCGATCCTGGTGTGGACGATGTCGAAGGCGGCGTTGACGCCTTTCTTGACCTCGGTCTTGATGCCGCCCGTGTGGGTGCCGCTTGCATGGCCGGTGTGCGCCTGCGCGCCGATGGCGGTCATGGCGCTGACGGCGACCAGCAGGGTGCCTGCTGCCAGATGGGTGATTTTCTTCATAAATTCTCCTGATGTCGGCGGATGTTGGGGGATTACAGTCGGGGACTACGGTCGGTTATTGGGGGCGATCAGTTGCGTCGATCAGTTGGTCGGAATGCTGCACACGCCATCGATGCAGGCGTCGGCACTGGCTGGCGCACGCTCATGCACCAGTGCTGCAATGAGCGCGCCCACCTGCATGTCGTCCGGCGCGCCGAAGATTTGCTCGCGCAGTGCGCCATGGCGGTCGATCAGCAGCAGGGTGGGCGTGCCACGCATCTGGTATCTGGCCATGGTGGCCGGCACCGCGCCCGTCGCCGAAGGCTGGTCGATCCCCACCGGGAAATCGATCCTGTATTCGTGGATGAACGCGCGCAATGCCGCCGGACCCATTGCCTCGTGATGCTCGAACACCGTGTGCAGGCCGATGACGACGACGTCCTGCGCGGCGAACAGCTTGCCGATCTTTTTTGCCTGCGGAATGCTGTGCGCCACGCAGCCGGGGCACAGCATCTGAAAGGCGATCACCACCACCACCTTGCCGCGCAAGGCGGCAAAGCTGAGTGGACCGTGTGCGTTGAGCCAGGTCGATACCTCAAGCTCAGGGGCAGTGCTCACGGTCGCGGGCTTCATTGGGCGCGCAGCTTCACTTGTGGGAAATCCACCGGCACGGCGAAGGCCACGTTCACGTAGTTGGTGAACAGGTTCAGCGCGACGTGGGCCATGATTTCCATGACCGCGCCATCGTCGAACCCGGCCGCGCGCACCGCGTCGACATCGGCTGTCGTGATCTGCGCGCGGTTGGCCACCAGGCTGCTGGCGAAGCGCAGCGCCGCGGCGGTTTTAGGGTCGGCCGATTGCCCGGCCTGGGCGGCGGCCATCTCTTGCGCGCTCAGGCCCGCCTTACGCCCCAGCGCGGTATGCGCGGCGAGACAGTATTCACAGGCGTTCAGGTCGGCGACGGCCACGGCAATCTGTTCGCCTAGTCGCGCGCCCAGCGTGCCGCCGCCCAGCGCGCCGAAGCTGGCCCACATGCTGGCCAATGCGGCGGGCGAATTGGCCACCGCGCGGAACATGTTGGGCGTGGCGCCGAACGCGCCCTGTACCTGGTCGAGCAAGGGGCGGGAAGCGTCGGGAGCGGTGTCGCGGGTGCGCAGTTCGATACGGGTCATGGTAGTTCCTCAGGTTGATGGCCAAAAAAGTAATGACAGGCCGGCCACGCTTTGTCATTAGGAGTCCTAATTATTAGGACCAAAAAAAAGGGCAATCAAACGTGCCCGATGAAGTCAGGCGAACACTTCCCAGTTGCGCCGCTCGATCAGCGGATCGGCCGGTTGATGCTCGGCGCAATCGATCCGCAAGAACGAGATCGGCAGCGGCGCCTTGACCAGCGCGCAATGATGCGGCGCGGGCGTGCCTGGAAACTTGTTGGCCTCAAAAAACCGGCATGACAGACAGGCGCGCAGGGCAGGGAAGCGTTCGCTCTTTTGCAGTTCGACGATCAGCTTGAACAGGCCGACCAGCAACTGCTCCTGCATGTCGCGCTCCAGCCGGCCGACGGCGTCGTCGGCAAAGCTGAGCGCCCCGGCCAATCGTTCCGCCATGGCCTTGCCTTCGTCGGTCAGCCACAAGGCGCTGGCGCGGCCGTCGTCGTCGGCGCGCTGCTTGCGCACCAGGCCCTTGCTCACCAGCGTCGCGACCGAGTCACTGACGCTGGCCATCGATACCGACAATTGCGCCGCCAGCCAGGACAGACGCACGCCGGCGCTACGGTCGCGCAGCAGCTGCAGGATGTCGGCCTGGGCGGGGTTGAGATTTTCCTTGGCGACAAACTCCCACATTCCGGCGCGCAGCACCGTCGACAGGCGGGCAATTGCCACCACGACGCGGGCGGACAGATCGGGGGTGCCATCCCATGGCGTTTCCGGTTTGATTTCCATGGAACGAATTTTAGCACAAACACGTTTATGGTCAAGAGTCCTAATCAAATATTTTGACGGGATACCAAGGCGATCACCGCGCAGAAGTGTTGTTATTCCGCCGAATCGCCCCCCGCGCCGCGTACAAATCGGTATGATATCGGATACCTTAACAGTTACTCAGATGCATCAGTACGGTCGTCGGATGCTTGTATGGACGCCAGACGTGGTGCTCCTGCAACAACGACCGACCTGGCAGGCATAGAGGACAGGCAGTTTCGCTTCGGGCGATTTCGGAATCTGGCGCGGTTTTTCGCAATTGCCATTCCATGCCGGGTAACGCACGCTGACAACAGGCGAGCATGGCGGCAAGCCCCATCGCAAGCTGGTTCATTAATAACAGGAGATTTCATGTACGCCCATAACTATAATCGGAAGCTCATCAGCCTGGCCGTGGCCAGCGCCTGCGCCATGTTCGCCCAACCGGCTTTCGCGCAAGATGCCGGTACTGCCGCGACCACGGCCGATGCAGCCAGCACCAGCGCGGCGCCGCCAGCGCCGGCCACGGGCGAAGTGCAGCAGGTCACGGTGACCGGCTTTCGATCCAGTCTCGAGCGCGCGCTCAACCTCAAGCGCGCCGCCATCGGCACGCGCGACTCGATCGTGGCCGAAGACATCGGCAAATTCCCCGAGCAAAATATCGCCGATGCGCTGACCCGCCTGCCGGGCGTGGAAGTTGTCAAGGATCCGGGCACCAACGAAGGCCAGCGCATCCAGATGCGCGGTCTGGGCCCTGAATACACGGTCACCACCTTCAACGGCGCAGCCGTGCGCGCCACCTCGGGCGGCAACATCGGCTCGTCCACGCGCGACTTTAACTACGACATCTTCGCCTCCGAACTATTCGGCCGCACCGACGTCTACAAGACCCCGCTGGCCGAACTGGAAGAGGGCGGCGTGGCCGGCGTGGTCGACATGCAGACCCCGCGGCCGTTCGACCGCAAAGGGCAAACGATCCGTTATTCGGCCGCCGTGGCGCACAACGACCGCAGCGGCCTGAACAGCCCGCGCGGCTTCGCGCTCTACAGCAATACCTGGGGCGACTGGGGCTTTCTGGCGGGCGTGACCCGCTCCGGCTCGAAGAACGCCAACGCGGGCTTCCAGTCCACCGGCACCTATGCCAGCACCAATCAGCGCCTGAACCCGGGTGCGTTCAACTACACCTACAACCTCACCGATCCGACCGCCAACTACAGCGGCGTGACGCTGGCCGGCCTGCGCGACGCGCTGCTGCCGCGCTTCTTCCGCATCGTCACCAACGAGACCGAGCGCGAGCGTGTGGGCTTTAACACCTCGCTGCAATGGAAGTCGGGCAACTGGGACGTTAGTCTGGACACGCTGGCGTCGAATCTGAAGGACAGCAGCAAGGCCAACGGCCTGGCGTTCCCGATCCGCGACAGCACCGGTGCGACCAACTCGCTGATCCCGCGCGGCGTGAGCATCGACGGCAACGGCCAGCTGCAAGGCACGCTGGCCAACGTGCAGATGTCCAGCACCTCGGGCGCGACCCGCTCGGAAACCGACTTCAAGTATGCGACCATCAACGCCAAGTGGCGCTTCAGCGACACCTTGCGCTTCACCGGTCAGATCGGCAGCAACAAGAGCGAAGCATGGAACAGCAACTCGACCATGACGGGCGACTCGGGCGCGCTTAACCTGGACAACCGCCATGCCATCACCTTCGACTCGACCGAAGACCCGATGTTCCCGCGCCTGGCGACCGACCGCAACCTGCTGGACCCGACCCTGTACCGCGTGTTCAGCTATTCGGGCGGCTACCGCACCGAGACCGACAAGCAGAAGAACATCAAGCTGATTGCCGAATACGACTACGGCTTCTGGAATGTGGAAGCCAAGCTCAAGACCGGTATTTCGCGCGGCGAGAGCATCAAGGATGCGCGACAGTTCACCACCACCAACCTGTTGAACAGCCAGACCCTGCCAAGCGGCAAGCTGTTTGGCGATCCGACTGCCACGCCAGCCGAAAAAGCCGCGTTCGGCCAGGGTTTCCTGCAGCCGAACGACCTGAAGAATGTGCAGATTCCGAACGTGCCGACCGACTTCCTCACCTTCAACAAGGATTTCATCTTCGGTAACCTGAACGCGCTCAACGCCAATCGCAGCGCCGCGCCTAACCTCGGCGGCACCTTCGTGGCCAAGGAAACCATCGACGCCTTCTTCGTGCAGTCGGACTTCGAGACCAAGCTGTTCGACCGCGACCTGCGCGCCAACGCCGGCGTGCGTTACGTGCGCACCAAGAGCGAAGTGGACAACTACAAGCTGTCCGGTGTGAACACCTACACGCCGCTGACGAGCGAAGGCAGCTACAGCAACGTGCTGCCATCGCTGTCGCTGGCCTACGACCTGCGCGACGACCTGGTTTGGCGTTCGTCGTGGGGCAAGACGCTCACGCGCAGCTCGATTTCGCTGATCGCGCGCCCGTTCTTCGTGCCTGGCGCGGGTGACCTGATCGTCAACGCCGGCAATCCGGAACTCAAGCCGCAGACCTCCACCAGCCTGGACACCGGCCTGGAGTGGTATTTCGAAAAAGGCAGCGTGCTGGCCCTGTCGGTATTCCAGAAAGATATCAAGGACCGTCCGCAATCGCGCTCCGAAGTGGTGCCGTTCAACACCCTCGGCTTGCCGAAGGAACTGTTCACCGGCAACATCCAGGCCCAGCTGACGCTCGACCCGGCCACCCCGACCGAACTGCGGCGCTGGCAGAATGCCGACTCGTTCAAGGTCAAGGGCCTGGAAGTGGCGTATCAGCAGAACTACCGCAAGCTTCCAGCGCCGTTCAACAACCTCGGTTCCATCGTCAGCTACACCCGCATCGACACGGCCGGCTTCAAGGCGCTGTACGGCACCCAGACCTACGAGCTGCCGATCATTCCTAAAGAGACCTACGCCGTCACGCTGTACTACGAGCAAGGTCCTCTGGCGGTGCGCACGTCGTACAACCACAAGAGCGAGTTCGCCAATCCGGGCGCACCGGTGCTGAACCAGATCGGCTACAACCGCTGGTTCAACGAGCGCGGTTACCTGGATGCGTCGGTCAGCTACAAGTTCAGCGAAGCGCTCGAGCTGCGCCTTGATGGCGCCAACCTGACCAACCAGCGCACCTACGACTTCCTGCGCCACTTCGAAGGCAAGTACGGCGACGAGAATTCGCGCCTCGAGAACGCCAGCCAGGCCGGCAAGACGTTCACGCTGACGGTACGCGGCAAGTTCTAAGCCGTTACAGGCCCCGCCGCCGTCACAGGCAGTGGGGCTGGCAAGGAACCATCAGTAAAGATAAGCAGAGACACAGCATTTTCAAGGGAAAATAACATGCACTCCATTACTAATACCCTGGGCACCACCCTCAAACTGAGCGTCGCATTGATCCTGGGCGCGGCGCTGGCCGGCTGCGGCGGCGGCGACGACGGCGATCCTGGCGAACTGCCGGGCAGCGTCACCATCACCGGCACCGCGGCCACCGTCATCGCCGGTTCGGCGCCGACGGCCATCGGCGGCGCGGCCGTGGTGGCCACCTGTGCGCGCGGCGACGCGTCGACCATGACCAATGCCGACGGTACCTTCTCCGTTACCGTCACCAAGCCGGGCGTGGAGCCTTGCGTGCTGCAGGTATTCAAGGCCGACAATTTCAGTCTGCGCTCGATCGCCACCGGCTCCGGTAACTTCAACATCACCCCGATGACCGAATTGCTGGTGCAGTACGTGTCGGCCCAGATCAGCACCGTGGCGGTGCCAGTGTCGAGCAGCACCATCAACTCGCCCAAGATCCTGACCAACAGTGCCAGCTACGCCAAGCTGCTGTCGACGCCGTCGCTGCTGAACACCTCGATCGCCCGTGTGAGCGAGATTGCCAGGAACTTCCCGGCGCCGGCCACGCCAACCCTGGCGGTGCCGACCGACTTTCTGACTGGCCAGCTGGTAGCGCGCACCGCGACCAGTGCCGGCAACGCGCAGAACACCTTTCTGGAGCAGCTGCGCGCGCGCTCGGTCATCAACGCGACCGGTGCGCTCGATTCGCGCACCGCGACCGAGGCGATCCGGGTAGCCAACTTGCCTGAGAATAAAGTCACCGCGCCGTAAGGGCTCGCTGTCGACGCTGGAGAGGCCCGGACTTGTCCGGGCTTTTTTTTGGGCTATGTCACCGTTAAATATGGGGTTGCTCCCCATGGGCACGCGCTACAGGCAACGTCGACCCGGCGAAAATGCAACGCTCTCGCAACGTTACCAGAAAACTGTTGACTCTACCAAAGCCGGTTTGTTACCATCGTTTTATGGATAAGGGAACGTTACCAGAAGATTGTAGGAACGTTACCAGAGGCAAGTGACGACGATCACGATCGACATATAAAACAGAGAGAGGGGACGACCATGGCACCGAACAAGCGGCAACGTGTAGCACTTCTGCTGGGCGAGAATGACAGCAACAACAGCCTCCTGACAGCCGGCATCGTCGGTCACATGCGGCATCAGATGCTCGACTGGAACGTGCTCATGTCCAGCGCCGCGCGCGATCCCGCAGCCGTCGGCGCGCTGGTTGCGTGCGCCGAAGCGTTCATTGTCAGCACCGACCATTACCAGAGCGAGGCCTTGCAATGCCTGCAGGAGCAGGGCGCCGCCGTGATCGGCATTGGCCTGGCCAGCTCGCCGTGCGCGCCCGAGCATCGCGCCCCCACCGTATTCGCCGACAACGCCGCGCTGGCGCAGAGCGCCTATGGCTACCTGACCAGCCACGGCGCCTGCCATTTCGCCCTGTTCGGCGCGCCCGCCGATCCGCACAAGCGCTGGGTGCAGGAGCGCGAGCAGGCCTTCATCGAACATGGCCGGCGCGATGGCGCCAGCGTGAACGTGTTCCGCTGCGAGCAGATTGGCTATCCACTCTTTAACGACGGCATGAATGCACTGGCCGCGTGGCTGGAAGAGCTGCCCAAACCGGTCGCCATCTTCGCGGCCGACGAAGTGCGCGCGCGCATGCTCAGCCAGGCTTGCGCGCTGGCCGGCTACGACATGAATTCGCAGATCGAAATCGTCGGCGTCGACTGCGATGCGCTGGCACAGGACCTGTCGCCCGTGCCGCTGGCATCGGTGATGCTCGATTACCGGGAAATGGGGCGGCGCGCGGCGCACATGCTGGAGCGGGCGCTGGCCCGCGAGTCCAATGGACCGGGCGTGCGCGACGAGTGGGTCGCGCCGCTGGACCTGGTCAAGCCGCCGCACAACGCCAGCGCGCCGCTGCACGACGAGTACGTCATGCGCGCGCTGCATTACATCCGCCTTAACGCCAAGCGGGGCATCAAGGCCGAGCAGGTGGCCTACTATGTACGTATGTCGCGCTCGTCGCTGGAGCTGCGCTTCCGGCGCGACCTGGGCCGCACGGTGCATGATGAAATCCTGCGTTTCAAGCTGGAAGAAGCAAAGCAGATGCTGCGCAGCGGGGCGACCAGCATCCCCACGGTGGCCCTCAGCTGTGGCTTTACCTCGGTCCAGTACCTGTACACGGTGTTCGGGCGCGAGCTGGGTTGCACGCCGCGCGCCTGGCGCGAGCGTGTGCTCAAGCAGGTCCCGCTCGCGCAAGCCGCGTAAAGCGAAGGCCTCAGCAAAAACGGCGTCGCAATCCTGCGGCGCCGCCTTGGTTCCATGCCGTGTGCAAGCGCCTTCGCGCCGCATTGCCGGTTCGATCCTTGACTCCCTACCGTCATACGCTTTCAAAGTCATCCCGGCGCGGCACCCCTTGATGCAGGGGGCGCCGCGTCCTCTCACTGTCAATAGTCGACGTGATAGTCCTTGGGGAAGGCTTGCTGGCTGAAGGCCTTCTTCTGGGTCCAGTCCTGCTCCGGCGCCGTCCAGTAGCTGTCGCTGGCCGGCAGTCCCAGGGTCAGGAAGCTCTCGGCTGCCACATACATGCTGCCGTTGTTGGAGTACCAGTCGCCCAGCGCCGGCTGGTGGCCGGCAAAGCCGATGGTCAAAAAGCCCTTGCTGGTGAAATTGCTCTTGTGCGACCAGATGGTCCGGTGCACCGCTTCCAGCGCTGCACGCACCTGGCCTTCGGGCAGACTGGCCGGCAGGGCCTTGTTCAGCGCCAGGAACGCCAACGGCTGGAACGCCGCCGTGCGGTAGGTCACGGAGCGGCCGATCGGGGGGAAGGTGCCGGTCGGCGAAATGAAGCGCTCCAGGTGTTCGCTGTAGCGCTGCATGCGTTTTCTGGCCTGCGCCAGCAGTTCGGCGGGCGTGGCATTCCAGTAGCCCGCCTTGTATTTCACCATGGTCTCGAGCACCGTTACCAGCATCGGGTAGATCACGAAGGAGCTGTAGTAATCGAAGTGGAAAGTGTCGCCATCCTTGATCCAGCCGTCGCCCACGTACCATTCGCGCATCTTGCGTACGCCCGTATTCAGACGCAGCGGATCGTACTTTTCACCGACCGACAGCAGGAACGCTTCGTTCATCGAGGCGAACAGCAGCCAGTTGGTGTGGGCCGGCTCGATGCTGCGGATATCTTTGAGAATATCGATGATGCGGCGCTTGGTGACCGCGTCGAGCGGCTCCCACAGCGCGGCCGGCGCGCGCAGCAGCGCGCTGGAGATATAGGCCGAGTCGACCAGCACCTGGTGCGCGCCTTTCCACATCAGGAAATCCGGATTGGCCGGATCGACCGAGTTGGTGATCGACTGCAGCGCCAGCTGGCGCAGGCGGGCGCGCGTCTTGCCCTCGGCGCTGGCGTCGTCCGGCAAGGCCAGCCACGGCGCGCAGCCCGACAGCAGGCGCGAGAAGCATTCGAGATAAGCCACTTCCTTCGGGCGGCCATCCCAGGTCGGCGACAGCTCCAGCTGGAACGTTTGCTTGAGCTGGCCGCGCGCCATGGCCGACAACACCGGCTCGGCGATCGATTCGAGCAGCTTGGCCATGTACTGGCGCGACGGCGAAGAGGCCGGCGACGACGCTGAGGAAGAAGCCCCGGTGGCCGCCAGTGCGGATAGCGACGGCAGGGTCAGCGGAGCGAGAAACAGGCCGCCCAGGATCAGGCGGCGTTTGGGTTGCAGTGCTTGCATAGGTTCAGTTTAGGTTCAGTGGTGGCAGTGGACAAAGCGTTGAGAAAAACGTCGAAACTTGGCGGCGGCGTAGCGGGGCCGCATGCTGCCAGTCTGCCCCCGCCACCGGCACCCATCAATTACGAATTCGTATTTTCCGCTAGCTTTTTCCAATTGCGGGCGCCGGCGCGGCATGCGCCTGATGCACCAGGCGCCCCAGGCACACGGTGGCCACCATCCCGGCGCAGGCCGCAAACAGCAAGGTGAGGCGATAGTCGTGGCCGGCCCGGTCCAGCACCGCGCCCTGCGCCAGGCTGAGCGAGATGCCCAGGAACGAGCCGAGTAAATCCTTGATCGCGCAAAAGCGCAGAAAGTCCAGCCGCGGCAGCAGCGCCATGGGCAGCGAGGCCGCCGCCGTGAAGTACGCGCCCGACAGCACCACATGCAGCAGGTACACGGGCCGGAACGTGCCGGCGTCATGCAGCAGCAGGTAGCCGGCGCCGATACCGGCCGTGTACAGGGCCATGATGGCCAGCGACATCGTCACCGCGCCATAACGGTCCACCATCGATCCGATGATCAGGGCCAGCACGATCGACACCCCATACGCCATCGACGACAGTTCGCCCAGCTCGGTCTTGGACACGCCCAGCGACTCGGCGTAGTACTGGCTGAAGGTGTTGAACGGCCCGAAGGCGATGCCGCCGACGATCAGCGCACCAAAGATCCAGCCGGCCTGCGGCAGCGTGAACGCGTCGGCGAACGAGGCGCGGGCGCGCGTGAGCGACGCCCCTGCGCGCGGCGCCGGCGCCGGGTACGCGCCTTCGCGCACCATGGCGCACATCAGCATGATCATGCCGGCGTAGAGCACGGCGATCACGCCGACGATGGCAAACAGGTGCCGGTCCAGCGCCGGGAACAGCCACAGATAGAAGGCGATGCCGATCGACAGGCTGACCACCCGGTACAGGCCGAAGAAGCGCCCCAGCCACTCACGCGGCAGCACGTCGTTAACCAGGCCCGTGTAGAGCGCCTGCACGCACAGCATCACGCCGGCAAAAATGGTCCAGCAAACAGCGAAGACGGTCAGGGCATGGCTGTGCGGATCGGCGCCGGCGCCGGCCAGCGCGGCGCTCCAGGCCCCCAGCCGCTGCGACGCGGCCACGCCCAGCAACGCCAGCCCGCCCACCGGCGCCAACGCGAACAGGAACGGCCGGCGCCGCCCCCAGCGGCTGCGGTAGCGGTCCGAAGCGCCGCCGATCAGTGGCGTCATCAGCAGCGCCAGCGCCGCCGGTATGCCCGACAGCAGCACCGAGACCAGGTGGTCCGAGGCCCCATAGCGGCGCAGCATTTCCAGGCTGGCCGGCATGACCGCGCGGTCGCGCATGGCCATGCCCAGTTCGCCCACCAGCAGCCAGGTGATGACGGTGACCAGTCCGACCGCGCTGTAGCGCAGCGTGCCGACATCGAAGCGGCTGCGGCGCGCGCGCTCCATGAATGTAAGGATTGCCATGAATGCGGCCGCCGCTGTCGCCGGCTGTCAGCGCTGGCGCAGCGGGCCGGTGGACTGGCGCAGCACCAGTTCGGGCATCAGCATTTC
Organism: Janthinobacterium lividum; assembly: GCA_943372275.1. Lineage (GTDB taxonomy): Bacteria > Pseudomonadota > Gammaproteobacteria > Burkholderiales > Burkholderiaceae_D > Telluria_A > Telluria_A lividum_A. The sequence continues at coordinate 445 of CALRYE020000112.1, read as the reverse complement.
GCGCTCGCACTCGAAGGTGCCGCTGTCGATCATGCCGAGCAGCTTGTGCACGGCGCGCACGGCGATGGCCTGCGATGGATGGCGCATCGTGGTCAGCGGGGGCTGGACGAAGGCGGCCAGCTGCACGTCGTCGAAGCCGATCACCGAAATATCGTCCGGCACGCGCTTGCCGCGCAGGTGCAGCGCTTCCATGGCGTTGATGGCCATGCCGTCGTTGGCGGTGAAAATGGCGGTGGGCGGCTGGTCCAGCGCCATCAGTTCGGCGATGACTTCAAACACCCGGGCCGGTTCGAAATTGCCCGCCGCGACCAGCGCCGGATCGCACTCGATGCCGGCGGCCTGCAACGCATCGCGGTAACCGGCTTCGCGCTGGGTACTCTGGCCGGTGGCGTTACTGCCGCGGATATAGGCAATGCGCTGGTGACCCAGCGACAGCAGGTGCTCG
>CALRYE020000111.1:0-21116 GCA_943372275.1 Janthinobacterium lividum | reverse complement strand
CGCCGCCGCGCGCGTGCTGGCGCAGTTCCCGGCGCTGCAGCGGCGTTTGCGCACCCTGCTGCACCGGCTCAACGCCAGCGCGCCGCCCACCATGGCCAGCGAGATGACCACCGACACGGCCGACCTGTCGCCGCGCGCCGCGCGCGTCTACCAGGCGCTCAAAAAAGCGCAGCAGGCGCCGCGCCCGCCGGCTTAGGCGCTCATTTTCGATCAGCTCAGTTAGGATTAATTCATGCGTATTGTTATCGACCTGCAGGGCGCGCAGTCGGAAAGCCGTTTTCGCGGCATCGGGCGCTACTCGCTGGCCCTGGCGCTGGGCGTGGCGCGCAACGCCGGCGCGCACGAGGTGTGGCTGGTGCTCAACGCCGGCCTGGGCCAGTCGATTGCCCCGCTGCGCGAAGCCTTCGCGCAGCTGGTGCCGCCGGAACGCATCCGCGTGTTCGACATTGCCGCGCCCTGCGCCGAAATCGATCCGGCCAACCGGGCGCGAGCCCACGCCAGTGAACTGATGCGCGAGTATTTCATCGAACAGCTGGCCCCCGACGCGGTGCTGGTGAGCAGTCTGTTCGAAGGCTTCGTGGACGACGCCGTGGTCTCGGTGGGCAGCTTTGCGCCGGGCGCGCGCACGGCCGTGGTGCTGTACGACCTGATCCCGTTTCTCAATCCCGCCGCCTATCTGGGCACCGACACCCAGCGCGCGTACTACCAGCGCAAGATCGACTCGTTGCGCGCGGCCGGCCTGCTGCTGTCGATTTCCGACTATTCACGCCTGGAGGCGCTCGATGCGCTGCAGTTGCCGCCCGAGCGCGTGGTGGCCATTTCCACGGCCGTGTCGGACTGCTTCACGCCCGGCCGGCCCGATCCGGTGCGCATGGCCGCCCTGCGCGAGCGGCTCGGCCTGCGCGGCGAATTCCTGATGTACGCGCCGGGCGGCTTCGACAGCCGCAAGAACGTCGACGGGCTGATCACGGCCTACGCGGCCTTGCCCACCGAACTGCGCCAGCGCTACCAGCTGATGCTGGCCAGCCGCCTGCACGACAACGAACGCGCGCTGGTCGAAGCGCACGCGCGCAGCGTGGGCGTGGGCGCGCACGAACTGGTGCTGACCGGCTACCTGACCGACGACGACCTGATCACCCTCTACCGCGCCTGCGCGCTGTTCGTATTCCCGTCCAAGCACGAAGGCTTCGGCCTGCCGGCGCTGGAAGCGATGGCCTGCGGCGCCATCGTGATCGGCGCCAACACCACCAGCGTGCCGGAAGTGATCGCCTGCGAAGAAGGCATGTTCGACCCGGCCGATCCGCAAGCCATCAGCGCGGCGATTGCCGCCGTGCTGACCGATCCCGCGCGCCAGCAGCGCCTGCGTGAGCACGGCGCGCGCCAGGCCAAGGCGTTCAGCTGGGACCGCACGGCCCAGCGCGCCTTGCGCGCCATCGAAGCGCATCACGCGGCATTGCCCGCGGCCTTGCCGGCGGCGCCGGCCCCCGTGGTGACGAAGAAACGCCGCATCGCCTTTGTCTGCCCGATGCCGCCGGAACGCACCGGCGTGGCCGACTACGGCGTACGGATTCTGCCGACCTTGCTGCCCTACTTCGACATCGACGTGGTGGTGCAGCAGGAAATCACCACCCTGCCCCCCGCGCTGGCGCACCTGCCCGTGCGCGACGCGGCCTGGCTGCGTCAGCACGCCGACCAGTTCGATCACATCGTCTACCAGTTCGGCAACAGCCCGTTCCACAGCCACATGATCGGTCTGCTGGCCGATCATCCGGGCGTGGTGGTGCTGCACGATTTCTTCCTGTCGTCGATGCTGTCGTACGAACAGATGACGGGCCACGCGCCGGGCCTGTGGTCGCGCGCGCTGTTCCATGCGCACGGCTACGCCCCGCTGGCGCTGATCCAGACGCCGGCGGGCTGGGAACAGGGCAAGCAGGACTATCCCAGCAACCTGGAGATTTTACAGAACGCCAGCCACGTGATCGTCCACTCCGACTACGCGCGCTCCCTGGCGCGCCAGTGGTACGGCGCGCAGGCCGGCAACGACTGGAGCCTGGCGCAGCTGCCGCGCGCCACGCCCGAGGTCAACGAGCGCGACGCCGCGCGCGCCGCGCTGGGCATCGCGCCGGACGCTTTTGTGGTGTGCAATTTCGGCTTCGTCGCGCCCACCAAGCATTGCATGGCGCTGCTGCAGGCGTGGATCGCGTCGGATCTGCACGCCGACCGCCAGTGCGAGCTGGTGTTTGTCGGCGCCAACGAAGGCGGCGAGTATGGCCAGCAGATGAACGCCACCATCGCCGCGGCCAACAGCGGCAAGCGCATCCGCATTTCAGGCTGGACCTCGGACGACGATTATTTTCGCTACCTGCAAGCGGCCGACGTCGGCGTGCAGCTGCGCACCAGTTCGCGCGGCGAGACGTCCGGCACGGTGCTCGACTGCATGATCTACGGCCTGCCGACGGTCATCAACGCCAACGGCGCCATGGCCGAGTTCCCGCACGCTGCCGTGTGGATGCTGCCCGACCTGTTCAGCCAGAACGAGCTGGTCGAGGCGCTCGAGACACTGCGCGCCGAACCGGCGCGGCGCGCCACGCTGCGCGCCGAAGCGCTGGCGCTGATGGCCACCCGTAACAGCCCCGAGCGCTGCGGGCAAATGTACCAGCAGGCGCTGGATCTGGACTGGCACAAGCGGCCCCTGGCGCGCTCTGCCCTGCTGGCGCGGCTGGTCGAAAGCGGCCCGGACGACGCCATGCTGCAGCAGCTGGCCCGTGGCGTGAGCCGCGCGCCGGACCCGCTGCAGCCGCGCCAGCTGCTGGTGGACGTGAGCAATATCGTGCGCTTCGACCACATGAGCGGCATCGAGCGCGTGGTGCGCAACCAGCTGCTCGAACTGCTGCGCCTGCCGCACTGCGGCTTTCGCGTCGAGCCTGTGTACCTGAGCGAGCAGGAGGGGCGCAGCGTCTACCGCTATGCGCGCGCGTACGGCGCGCGCCTGCTCGGCATCGACGCCGCGCCCGGGCCCGATCTACCGGTCGACATGCAGAGCGGCGACGTGTTCTATTGCGCCGACCATGCGCCGCAGCTGATCATGGACGCGGCGCGCGAGGGCGTGTATGCCAACTGGCGCGCGCGCGGCGTGCAGGTCAATGTGCTGATCCACGACTTGTTGCCGGTGCTGCGCCCGGAATTCTTCCCGCCCGGCGCCGACCTCATCCACGCGGCCTACCTGGCCTGCCTGGCCGAGCAGGCCGACCGGCTGATCTGTATTTCGGCGGCCGTGCGCGACGATCTGGCGCAGTGGCTGGCCACTCATCGCCGCGCCGCGCCCACGGCGCCGGCCACGGTGCCGGCGCTGGCCGTGCTCCACCATGGCGCCGACCTTGGCACGCCGGCGCTGGAGGCGCCGGACGCGCCGCTGGCGGCGCACGACCGTGGCGTGCTGGGCCAGATCGCCGAGCGGCCGAGTTTTCTGATGGTGGGCACGATCGAGCCGCGCAAGGGCCATCTGCACGCCATCGCGGCGTTCGACCGGTTGTGGGCGGATGGCGTGGAAGCGAACCTTGTGATTATCGGCAAGGAAGGCTGGAAGGGCTTGCCGGAGGGCGACCGGCGCACCCTGCCGGCCACCATGCGCCGCTTGCGCGAGCATCCGCAGCTGGGCCGCCGGCTGTTCTGGCTGGACGGCGCCGACGACGCCATGCTGACGCAGAGTTATCGGGCCAGCGCGTGCCTGCTGTATCCGAGCGAGGGCGAAGGCTTTGGACTGCCGCTAATCGAGGCGGCCAGTCACGGCCTGCCGCTGATGGTGCGCGATCTGCCGGTGTTTCGCGAAGTGGCCGGGGAGCATGCCAGCTATTTTGACGGCGATGACGCGGCCATCGCCGCGGCCATCCGCAACTGGCTGCAAGCGCGCCAGCAACAGCGGCACCCCGGGTCGGCCGGCATCGGTGCGACCACATGGCGCGACAATGTGCGCAACCTGCTCGCCATTCTGGACCCGGCGCGGTAACAGGCGTCAAACCGCGGATTCCGGTCCGGTCGCGACGGCCGGTTTGGACACAAAAAAGCGCGTTGGAAGACGCGCTTGAAGGTGATGCCTGAATGAGCCTGACGCCTGCGCTCAGTCCTTGCGCAGCCCGCCGAGCAGGGCGGCGATCTTGTGCCGGGCCGGTTTGGCCGGCGCTTCCGGTGCGGCAGGTTGCAGCATGCTGACCGCCGGCTCGTAGGGCTTGAGGAACCACGGATCGACTTTTTCGCGGCGCGGCAGGGGACCGCTGCTGCGCGTGCGCTCGGGACGGTCGGTGCTGCTGCGCTCAGTGCTGCGGTCCGGACGCTCGCTGCTGCGGTCGGGACGCTCGCCGGCGCGCACCGGCGCCGCTTCGGTGTCGCTGCGACGCCCGCGCCGTTCGGACGGACGCTCTTCGCGCGGGGCGCGCGCCGTCGATGGGGCAAAGCCGGCCAGCTCGCCGCGGGCGATGGTCTGCTTGATCAGTTTTTCGATATCGGTCAGCAGGCGCTCGTCTTTGTCGGAAAACACCGAGATGGCGTCGCCCGAGGCGCCGGCGCGGCCGGTGCGGCCGATGCGGTGCACGTAATCTTCGGCGTTGTAGGGCAGGTCGAAGTTGATCACGCACGGCAGGTCGGAAATATCCAGCCCGCGCGCGGCCACGTCGGTGGCCACCAGCACGTCGATGTCGCCTTTTTTAAACGCGTCCAGCGCCGCCATGCGTTCCTGCTGGGTCTTGTCGCCGTGGATGGCGGTGGCCTTGATGCCGCCCTGCTCCAGGTGGCGCGACAGGCGCGAGGCGCCGATCTTGGTGTTGGAGAACACCAGCACCTGCTTCAGGTCGCGTCCGCGGATCAGGAACTCGACCACGTCGCGCTTGGCCTCTTCGCTGACCTTGTAGACCACCTGGGTGACCTTGTCGGCGGTGGCGTTGCTGCGCGCCACTTCGATGGTGACCGGGTCGGTCAGGAAGCTGTTGGCCAGCTTCTTGATTTCCGGCGAAAACGTGGCCGAGAACATCAGGTTCTGGCGCTGCTTGGGCAGCATGTTGATGATGCGCTGCAAGTCCGGCAGGAAGCCCATGTCGAGCATGCGGTCCGCCTCGTCCATCACCAGCATCTGCACCTGCGACAGGCTGACGTTCTTCTGTTCCACGTGGTCCAGCAGACGGCCCGGGGTGGCGATGACGATTTCGACGCCGCCCTTGAGGATCACGGTCTGGGCCTTCATGTCCATGCCGCCGAACACCACGGTCGAGCGCAGCGGGGTGTGCTGGGCGTAGGCCTTGACGTTCTCGGCCACCTGCACGGCCAGCTCGCGCGTGGGCGTGAGCACCAGCGCGCGCACCGGGTGGCGCGCCGGCGACATGCTGGGGCTGGCGTGGGCCAGCAGCAGCTGAATGATGGGCAGCGAAAAACTGGCGGTCTTGCCGGTGCCGGTCTGGGCCGCGCCCATGACGTCGCGGCCTTGCAGCACGATGGGAATGGCCTTTTCCTGAATCGGAGTCGGGTGGACGTAGCCTTGGTCGGTCAGGGCGCGCAGGATTTCTGGCGCCAGGCCAAAATCGGCAAAGCGCACCGTGGGCGCGCTGTCGGCTTCGATGGTAATCGGTGTTTCAGACATAAGCTTTCCGGACGAGTAAATCGAAATGCACCACGCCCGGTGCTGGGCCAGCGCGGGTACGCCAGGATGGACGGGTTGGCGGACCGGAGGGCAACGCGTCGGCGCAGAATGGACACCGGGGGAGCGCGAAGGCAGGACCGCGAGGCGCACGGACGTAGATGCAATAATAGTGCCGTAAACGATACCCTAATTAGGCCCCCCTGTATATCGTTTCATGACAGTGAAAGACCTGTTGCTCCTTGGATAACTCGTTTACACTACCCGCTACCCTATTGTCTCCTGGAAAAATATGCTCCGTACGTTGACGGGTGCGCCCTCGCCCGCCCTGGCCCTGCTGCGTCAGTTGTGCATTCTGCTGTGCCTGCTGGCCATGGTGGCGCAGGCCGTGGCCACGCCGACCTCGCCGCTGCGCTTCAAGCGCCTGGGCTCGCTGGACGCCGACGAGCTGTCGATCCTGGCGCTGCTGCAGGACCGCCAGGGCTTCATCTGGATCGGCACCCACAGCGGCGGGCTGTACCGCTATAACGGCTACCAGGCGGTGCGCTACACCAGCAACGCCAGTGCGCGCAGCCTGCCGCACGACCGCGTTTCGACGCTGTTCGAAGACGCCGACGGCGCCATCTGGATCGGCACCCAGGACGGGCTGGCGCGCTTCAACCCGGCCAGCGACGACTTCACCCGCTACACCCCGCCGCCCGGGCCGTCGTCGCAGCGCATCGTCAAGAGCGTCATCGGCGACGGCAAGCGCGGCATGTGGCTGGCCACCTGGGGCGGGCTGCAGCATTTCGATCCGGCCACGGGTTCGTTCAAGCTGTACCTGCACGACGCGCGCCGCCCCGCCAGCCTGGCCAGCAACGACATCAACGCGCTAGCGCTGGACGAGAAAGGCGGGCTGTACGCGGCCACCTGGCCGGGCGGACTGGATTACCTGGCCCCGGGCAGCGAGGCCTTCGTGCACCGCCGCGTCGACCAGGCCGCCAAGCCCGACCCCAAGCTGAACATCGTGCGCGCGCTGCATTTCGGGCGCGACCGCACCTTGTGGATCGGCACCGAAACGGGTGTGGTCAGCTGGGACACGGGGGCCGACTGGGACAGCCGGCGCCGGCGCACCTCGCCGGCCTCGCGCGTGACCTACCTGTACGGCGACCGCAGCGACACGGTCTGGGCCGGTACGCTGGCGGCCGGCCTGCTGCGCTACGACCGCGGCGCCGATGCGCCCGTGCACTACGTGCACCGCGCCAACGATTCCAACAGCCTGCCGTCGGACAATATCCGCGCCGTCATGCACGACCGCAGCGGCATGCTGTGGATCGGCTCGTTCACCGACGGCATCAGCCTGGTCAACCTGAACAGCCAGGGCTTCCAGCGCTACATTCCGTTCGACGTCGAGGCGCACAACCTGCGCCCGGACAATTCCTTAAAGGCTATCGAAGGCGCGCCCGGCGGGCGTCTTTGGATCAGCAGCAATTCCGGCCTGTCCCTGTTCGACCCGGCCAACGGCCACGTGGAGCAGACCTGGCGCGCCGACCCCACCAAGCCCGGTTCGATCAGCAACGACATCGTCTACAGCCTGTACCAGCAGCCGGACGGCCCCCTGTGGGTGGGCACCTCGGCCGGCCTGAACCGGATGGACGCGCGCGACCAGCCGCTCAAGGCCATCCAGTTCGGCAACGTCGGCACCGACTTCATCAATACCATCGTGCCCGGCGCCGGCGGCGTGCTGTGGCTGGGCACGGGCTACCAGGCGATCCGCTACCACATCGCCACGGGCCAGCGCACCGATTACGCGCCCGACCCCAACGATCCGGCCAGCCGCAGCGTCAACAGCACCACCACCATCGTCGAGGACAGCGCCGGGCGCGTGTGGATGGGCTCGGAATGGAGCGGCGGCGGCATCGACCTGCTCGACCCGGCCACGGGCAAGTTCCGCCACCTGCGCCACGATCCCGCCAATGCCGACTCGCTGTCGGACGACAACGTCTCGGTGCTGTACCAGGATCCCCGGGGGCGGCTGTGGGCCGGCACCGCGGCCGGGCTGAACCAGATCCTGGTGGCGCCCGACGGGACCATCCGCTTTCGCCGCTTCGACGAGGCCGGCAGCGTGGGCCCACACAAGATTCTGGCCATGCGCAGCGACGCCGGCGGCCAGCTGTGGCTGAGCACGGCGGGCGGGCTGATCCGGCTCGATCCGGGCAGCGGCAAGGCCAGCCGGTTTACCACCGCCGACGGCCTGTCGGAGGGGTTTTCGGTGGGCGCGGCCCATGCGGCGGCCGACGGCAAGCTGTATTTCGCCGGCGTCAAGGGCATCACTGGCATCACCCCGGCCATCGTGCGCAGCGTATCGCAGGCGCCGCAGGTGGCCATCACCGATATCGGCGTGTTCAACCGCTCGCTCAAGACCGGCAAGCTGGGCGACGGCGTGGCGCTGGACGGCACCGTGACGGCGCCGCGCGCGCTGACCCTGTCCGGCCAGGGCCTGGTGTTTTCGATCGAGTTCGCCGCCCTGCACTTCACCGACCCGGGCCGCAACAGCTATGCCTACCGGCTGAAAGGGTTCGACCGCGACTGGGTGCGCGCCGACGCCAGCCACCGCAGCGCCACCTACACCAACCTCGATCCGGGCAAGTACCTGTTCGAGGTCAAGGCGGCCAATCACCGTGGCATCTGGAACGAGGTGCCCACCAGCCTGACGGTGACGATCCTGCCGCCGTGGTGGAAGACGCTGTGGTTCCGCGTGCTGGCCGGGGTGCTGGCGCTGGCGCTGCTGAGCGCGGTCTACCGGGCCCGGGTGCGCCATCTGACGCGCCGCCAGACCCAGCTGCAAGCCATGGTGGCGGCGCGCACCAGCGAGCTGGAGGACAGCAACGCGCGCCTGGCCGCGCTGTCGAGCACGGACGGCCTGACCGGCATCAACAACCGGCGCGGCTTCGACACGGCGGTCGAGCAGGAATGGCGGCGCGCGGCGCGCAACCAGTATTCGCTGGCGCTGGCGATGCTGGACGTGGATCACTTCAAGAGTTACAACGATTTGTACGGCCACCAGGCCGGCGACCAGTGTTTGCGCACGGTGGCCGGGCTGATCGCCACGCACGGGCGCCGCACCAGCGACCTGGTGGCGCGCTACGGCGGCGAGGAATTCGCCCTGCTGGCGCCGGCCACCGACGCCGAGCAGGCGCTGCTGGTCGCCCAGGGCATCTGCGAAGCGCTGCAGGCGCTGGCGCTGCCCCATGCCGGCTCGCCCTATGGCGTGGTGACCATCAGCATCGGCGTCGCGGCCACCATGCCGGGCGAGGCCAATACGTCCGACGAACTGATCTGGAGCGCAGACCGGGCCTTGTACCGGGCCAAGCAGGATGGGCGCAACCGGGCCAATCTGGGCAGGTGAGTGGCGATGAACGGCGCGTAAATCGGGAACTGCCCGACACGGCCGTTTCAGGCTAATATCACGTTCACCCACATTTCCAGGACTGCGCATGGCACTCGACCTACTGGCGGCGGCACCGACCGATTTCGATTTCGTCATGGGAGACTGGCGCGTGCGCCATCGCCGGCTCAAGGAGCGCCTTGCCGGCTGCGAAGAATGGATCGAGTTCGACGGCGCCATGTCGACCAGCAAAATACTGGGCGGCTTCGGCAATCTCGAGGACAATATCCTGGGCTTTCCGGACGGTGAAGTGCGCGCCATCGCGCTACGCTCGTACGATGCGCATGCAAACATCTGGTCGATCTGGTGGCTGGATGGACGCTTTCCAGGCCGCATCGATGTGCCGGTGGTAGGCAGCTTCCAGGATGGCGTCGGCACGTTTTTCGCCAATGACACGTTCGCCGATAAGCCGATCACCATCCGTTTCGTCTGGCGGCAGATCGGGCCGGATGCGCTTTATTGGGATCAGGCATTCTCTGCGGATGACGGCCAGACCTGGGAGACCAACTGGACCATGCATTTTCGGCGCCAGGGCTGAGCTTTAGCGACCCTACTTGCCGCTCTACTACTTGCGGCTCCAGCCCTTGTCCCGCGCCAGCTGCTCGGCCTGGATATCCAGCGCCTTGCCGGCAATCCGCTCATCGATGGCATCGAGCACCGCCTCGGGCAGCGCGCTGCCGGCCTGACGGTATTGCCCGCCCACGGCGGTGGCGTCCTCGGCCAGCACCGGCACGCTCCAGCCCGCGCCACTGCGGCATGCCAGCCCGGCCGCTTTGGGCAGCAGGAAGGTGCGGCAGTAAGTGCCTTCGCGCGACATGAAACTCAAGCCCACCCGCACCGCCGCCTGGCGCGGGCCGGCGCTGGCCAGCTGTTGCGTCAGCGCCGTGTCGAGCACGCCGCGCGCGCTGAGCACGCCATCGGCCAGCACCACCTGCGATTCTTCTTCCATCGCCTTCATGCCCAACGCCCCGGCGCCCACGCCCAGCACCAGCGTGGCGGCGATGGCGCCCCACTCCGGCCACGACCAGCGCCGCTGCGGCGGTGGCGGCGGCGGCAGGCGCGCGGCGCGGATCGAATCGAGATGCACCACCTTGGGCGAGCGCACCGCTGCATGCAGGCGCTGCGGCACCACTTCCTCCAGCGCGGGCGCAAAAGCGCCGTAGACGTCGCGCCGCAGCGCCTGGTGGCGCCGCACCCGCGCCGCCAGCGAGGGATCGTGCCGCATCGCCTGCTCCACGGCGCGCCGGGTTGCCTCGTCGAGTTCGCCATCGGCGTAGGCCATCAGGATTTCGTCTGAGAAGCTCATGCCATATTCCTAGTCTGATCGGATAACAAACCTTGCAGCGCTTCGCGCGCCCGCGCCAGCCGGCTGGTCAAGGTACCCACGGGAATCTCCAGCACCGCCGCTGCTTCCTTGTACGGCAGGCCATCGACCAGCACCAGCCCCACCACCAGACGGTGCTCTTCGGACAGCAGGCTGACCGCCTTCTGGATCGCCATGCGCTGCTGCTGCGCTTCGGCCGTGTCGTCGCCCACGTGCGCGCCCGCTTCTTCCGGGGCGAACAATTGCTCGCGCCGGCCCCGGGAGCGCACTTCGTCGATCCAGGCGTTTTTGACGATGCGAAACAGCCAGCTGTCGAGCCGCGTGCCTTTTTCCCACTGCGCACTGCGGTTCATGGCGCGCTCGACGGCCACCTGCACCAGGTCGTCCGCATCTTCACGATGGAACGTGATCGAGCGCGCGAAGCGGCGCAGGCGCGGCAGCAAGGCAGCAATGTCGGCATGGAGTGGTGTATGAAATGTCATGGATCACTGGTAAACGTCTGACGCCGGGATTTTCTTCCCTGCCCCAAACGTTAATTCGTCATGAATTCTGATTCCCTATACTATCATCGGACCATGCAGCCAACCCAACGTTCCCGTGTGCGCCTGACGGTGACCGCGATGTTAGCACTCACTATCGCCTCAATCGCGATTCCTTCTCATGCCCAGCTACGGCTGCCGGGTGGCGGTTGGCAGCTGCCGCAACGCATCGGCCCGCTTGATACCGAGCGTTTGCGGCGTCCTGATAGTTTATTGCGCGAAATTGATCTTCCGGAACTCCGGCTTGAGAACGTCAAGCAATTGCTGCGGCGTCATCGCGACGTGCTCGAAGCCGATCCGCGCGGCAATCCGGCCGTGCGCGGCGTGATCCTGGCATGGTCGCCCAACGAGGCGGCGCTACGCGAATCGGGATTGGCGATCGTCCGGCGCGAGCAACTCGACGGCCTGGACGAGACGCTGGTGACCTTGCGCGTGCCCGCCGGCGCCGACACCGATGCCGTACTGACGCGCCTGCGCGAGCGCGATCCGGACGGCAGTTACGACTACAACCACCTATATAGCGGCAGCGGCAGCGGACCGGCCCGTCTGGCCAAAGCGGCTGGGTCCGACACCTCGGCGCCTGTCAGCGTGCCGGGCATCGATGCCGCCGCCACTCCTGCCGTCGGCCTGATCGACAGCGGCGTCGATGCCGGCCACCCTGCTTTCCGTACCACCAGCATGCAGCGCTGGGGCTGCGGCAACCTCACCCATCCTAGTCTGCACGGCAGCGCGGTGGCGGCTTTGATGGTGGGCAAAACGGCGCAGTTCCAGGGCGTCGCCCCCCAGGCGCGGCTTTACGCAGCGGATATCTACTGCAACAGTCCGATCGGCGGCGCGGCGGACACCATCGCGCTGGCGCTGGCCTGGATGGCACGCGAGCAAGTGCCGGTGATTAATATGTCCATCGTGGGGCCGGCCAACCGCGCGCTGGAACGGGCCGTGGCCGCCTTGCAGAAGCGCGGCCATGTAGTGGTCGCTGCGGTGGGCAACGATGGCCCGGCCGCGCCGCCGCTGTATCCGGCCAGCTACGCCGGCGTGGTCGGCGTGAGCGCGGTCGACAAGCGCAACCGGGTGCTGCCGGAAGCCGGCCGCGGCGCCCAGGTGATGTTCGCCGCGCCCGGCAGCCACATGGTCAGCGCCGCGCCGGGCGAGCCGGCGTTTCGCACGGTGCGCGGCACGTCGTTCGCGGCGCCGATCGTGGCGGCCATGCTGGCGCAACTGCACGCGCGGCCCGACGTTCACAGCGCCCGGCGCGCCGTGGCCGCATTGGCCGAACAGGCCAGCGGCGCGGTGCCCAACGAGACCGGGCTGGGCATCGTCGGCACGCTGTTTCGGACCGCGCCGTAAAAAATTTTCGGATGCATGGATTGAATTGATGAGCTCGGTCGTTTTCCTCACATAGGCAGCGGAAACGGTCCGCGCCATTCAAGGAGATCACCATGCACTCAATCATCAAACACGTCACTCTGATCGCCGCCCTGGGCGTTGCTTGTTCCGCCAACGCGCAATTGCTGGGCGGACGCGGCGCCGTCGGCGGCATGCTCGGCGGCAGCGCCAGCCTGGCCGGACAGATGACCGGCATGGGCTCGGCCAGCCGGGCCGGTTCGCTGTTCAATGAGGTGCGGCCAGCGACGCGCGAGCGCACCCGTGACACTGCGCCCGCCATGGCCGGGCCAGCCGCGGTGATGCCGGCTGCTGCGCCGATGCCGGCAGCACGCGACACCAGCGCTTCGCGCGGGGGACTGGGCGGCGTGCTCGGCGGTAGCGCTAGTGCTGCTGGCAATGCTTCCGGCAGTGCATCGGTCGGCATTGACGGCAATGCAGGCTCGGCGTTGCAGGGGGCGGGATCGGCCTTGGCCGGCGCGGCGCGGTCGCAGGCAGCCTCCACGCGCGACTACGCCCAGGCCAGTGCTGCGAATGTGAAGGCGGGCGCTGGCGATGTGCGTCGTGCTGCGGGTCAGGCGCAGCCCGCCGTGAATCTCAGTGGACTGGCCAGCGGCGGCGTGAGTGGCAGCGGGGGTGTGGGTAGCAGCGGCAGTATGGGTAGCAGCGGCAGTTCCGATGGCCGCACTAACGGCAGCGCAGACACGGCATACTGAGCGTCCCGCCCTCTGTCCAGGCTGGGCTTGGTGCCCCCCCTTCACACGTGCTATAGGCCCCCGCCTGCGCGGGGGAACGGCTGTGGCGGTGGCTTACGGCAGCGGTTTTACGACGTGATCAGGCCATGCTCGTCGAGCACGTCGTGCATCAGTTCGAGCCGGATCAGCGGATTGTCGAGCATCAGCAAGCTGTGCTTTTGCGCATCCGGCAGCGGCAGCAGGTCGCACCAGCGGTTGGCAACCCAGCCGCAGTCGTCCAGCCGGAACGGCGGCGCCACCGGCCAGCGCTGCTCCGGCACGTCGTGCAGCGACGCCAGCACCCGGTCCAGCGCATCGGCCGCGCCCTGCAGTTCGGACGGCACGGGAATAATGCGGTCGTTTTCCATCAGTTCCGTTGCCGCCATCCACAAGCCGTTGGCCCGCCGCTCGCTCGACAGGATGCGAAAGCGCGCCCCACCCCGGCACATCACCTGCAGCAACCCGGGCGCCGAGGCGGTAGTCTCCTGCACCGAGGCCAGGGTGCCCGAGGTGACGAAGCTTTCCATCGCTTCCGGCTTGCGCACTTCGCTGCCGTGGGTCAGCAGCACCACGCCGAACGGGGTGTCGTCGGCCACGCAGCGGCTGATCATGTCGAGATAGCGCACCTCGAAGATCTGCAGCGGCAGCACGCCGTCCGGAGACAGCACGGTGCTCAGTGGGAACAGGGGAAAGGTGAGGGTCGCCATGCATCTATCATGACAGAATCGCCCTCAGGTGCGGTGCACGATTCGCCGCCGCAGCGGCCCGCCGACCGCCCGCCTACAAGCCCAGCTCGGCCAGAATGGCGTCCTTGAGCTGCTGCAGCTCGGGACTGGACAGCTTGCGCGGGTGCGCCTGCGGTACCGTGAAGGTGGCCTGGATCGTGGTCGGCCGCGGCGAGAGCACCATGATGCGGTCGGCCAGGTAGATCGCTTCTTCCACGTCGTGGGTGATCAGGATCACCGTGTGGCGTTCCTCTTCCAGGATGCGCAGCAGCTCGGTGCGCATGCGCAGATTCATCAGCGCGTCCAGCGCCGAGAACGGCTCGTCCATGTACAGGATCTCGGGCTTGACCACCAGCGCGCGGGCAATTTCCACGCGCTTGAGCATGCCGCCGGACAGTTCGCGCGGATAGCTGTTCTCGAAGCCTTTGAGCCCGACCATGGCGGCGTAGTGATCGGCCAGCTCGGCTTTGTCGCCGTGACCGTCGCCGTTCAGCCCGAACATCAGGTTCTGCTGCACGGTCAGCCACGGAAACACCGAGCCGTGCTGGGAAATCACGATGCCTTTGGGACTGGGCTTGTGGGCCCGCGCGCCGTCGATGCTGACGCTGCCCGCGTCCGGCTGCTCGAAGCCGGAAATGATCTTCATCAGGGTCGACTTGCCGCAGCCCGACGGGCCGACGATGGCCACGAACTCGCCGTCGGCCACGTCCAGCGACACCCCGCCCACCACCGGCAACAAGCCCTTGCCGGTGTTGAAGTGCTTCTTGATATTGTCGACCACGATCTTGGCGCTGCCGACGCTGCTTTTCAGGTGATCCGTCTTGTTGCTGTTACCGTCCATAGCGCCACCTTACCGAGTTAAGTCCTTCCAACAAGCGCATCAGGCCGTCGAGCATCAGGCCGATCAGGCCGATGATGATCATGCCCGCGATCACCAGGTCGTAGCGGTTGCCCGCGTTGCGCGAATCGATGATCAGGTAGCCCAGCCCCGAGTGCAGCGCGATCATCTCGGCGGCCACCACCACCAGCCAGGCCACGCCCAGACCGATACGCATGCCGACCACGATTTCCGGCAGCACGGCCGGCACGATCACGCGCCGAAACAGCGTGGCGCGCGAGACGCCGAAGTTTTCCGCCGCGTGCAGGTAGCGCCGTTCGATGGTGTGCACCCCCGACGCGGTCTGCACGATCATGGGAAACACGGCGGCGATGAAGATCAGGAAGATCGGTGAAATTTCGCCCACGCCGAACCACAGGATCGCCAGGGGAATCCAGGCAATCGGCGAGATCGGCCGCATGATCTGGAACACCGGGTTGAGGGTGTTGTAGGCCGCGTTGACGCGGCCCATCCACAAGCCGGTCGGCACGGCCACCAGCACGGCCAGCAGAAAACCGACGCCGACCCGGAACAGCGACGAGCCGATGTGCTCCCACAGGGTGCCGTCTTCGGCCAGCTCCAGCGTGCCCGTCACCACTTGCAGCGGGGTAGGGAAAATCACGCTTTCCGTGCGCACCACGGTGACCCACCACACGGCCACCAGCAGCACCATCAGCAGCAGCGCTGGCCAGGTTCTCTTGAGTTTTTCCACGAACGGCGTCTTCCTTGTTGTAGTTGTAGTTCTAGTTCTGGTTGCGGTGGGAGCGGTCAGGTCGTCGGCGCAATCGGCGATCAGACTTTTTTATACGTGCGCATGGCATGGGCCAACCTGCCCAGACGATACTTCACCCGGTCCATGCCCGGGTTGGGCGTGGGTCCGACGATCACCTTCATCTGCCCGCTGGCATGCGCATTGCAGGCAAAATCGTTTTCCGACTCCTGTTCGAACGGCAGGCGGAATTCCTGCCCCGGCATGATCAGCACGGGCCCGAAAATCTGCGGCACGCTGTCGTTGTTGCGCAGCAGGAGCACGTCCTTGACGCCCAGGGTCAGATACACCGTGGACGGCAGAATATCGAGTGGCTCGCCCTTCATGCGGCGCGCGAAGGTATCCTTGGGGATTTCGAACAGCAGGTCGCGGTTGGCGCTCGACAGCGGCGCCAGCGCGGCCCAGCAAAACAGCAGCAGCGCGCAGGCAAGCAGGGTCCAGCTCGGCCAGTGGCGGCGCAGCAGCTCCATCAGTTTTTCAGCAGCAGGGTCAGATCGTGCGCGATGTCGGCAGCGGGCCGGCCGAACGGCATCAGCGAGCGCTGCCTGCCCTGGCGGTCGATGAAGTACAAATACGACGAGTGGTGCATGGTGTACTCGGTGGTGCTGCCTTCCATCATGCGCTTGGTGGCGCTGATGCCGTAGGACGCCAGCAGCGCGGCGGTCTGCGCCTGACTGCCGCTGATGCCGATGAAGGTGGGATCGAAATTGGCCAGGTAGGTGCGCAGCAGCGCGGCGCTGTCGCGGGCGGGATCGACGGTGATGAACAGCACCTGCACGTCGGCGCCGGCGGGACCGATCAGCTTGCGGGCCTGGGCCAGCGCCGCCAGCGACACGGGACACACGTCGGCGCAGTTGGTGTAGCCGAATTCCAGCACCACCACCTTGCCGCGGTAATCGGACAGGCGGAACGGTTTGCCGGTGGATGCCGGCAGGGTGATCTCGGGCGCGGCGCGCGGCGGGGCGAACACGCCGCCTTTTAAGGCGCCGCCAGTGCTGGCCGTCGTGGCAGACGTGGCGGCATGCACCCCGCCAGCCAGCGCCAGCAAGCCGGCGGCGATCAGCGAAAGCATCGGAAATTGGACAGGCTTAGGCTTAGGCTCAGGCTTAGGCTCAGGCATACGCAGACCCAGCGTCACAGCACCAGCTGCACAGGTTTGATCGCCTTCACAAAGCTCTCGTCGACATAGCTTTCATACGCCACGGGCCGCTTGAGCGTGCCCGCCTCGATCGACAGCTTCATCAGGTCGTCGAACTCGGCGCGGATCATGCGCAGGTCGCCGTAGGTGACGCGGTCGTGCGGCGTCTCCATGACGAACTTGATCACGTTCGGGTCCTGGTTGAAAAATTTTCGGCCCGAGGCGATGGTCGCAGCCTTGGCGCGGTTGGCCGCCCCGCCGTCGAGCCAGGTGCCGGCCGCCTGCACATGGTTGACCAGCTCCTGCACCAGCGGGCGGTTGGTCTTGATCAGCTCTTCGCGCACCGTCAGCACGCAGCAGATGTAGTTGCGCCACTCGTCGCGCGTCATGGCCAGCGGGCGCGCGTAGCCGGCGCGCTGGGCCGCCGCGCCGAACGGCTCGCCCGTGCAGTAGGCGTCCACCGCCTTGGCGTACAGGGCGGCCGGCATATCCGGCGGCGGCATTTCGACGATGGTGATGTCTTTCGGGGTCATGCCGTCGCGCGCCAGCATCTTGCGCAGGAACAGGAAGTCGACCGCGAAGCGGCTGGGAATGGCGATGCGCTTGCCGCGCAATTCCTTGAACGTCCTGGTCGGCGAATCGGTGCGCACCATGATGACGGCGCCGGAGCGGTGGCCCAGCGATACGATCTTCAGGGGAATGCGCTTGTCGGTCAGGTCCATCACCAGGGGCGCCAGCATGTAGGCCGCCTGGATGCGCCCCGTCATCAGCGACTCCTTGATCTCCGGCCAGCCGCTGTACTTGTTGTACACGAACGGGGCCGGACCGGCGCCGATGCGGGCATTGCTGTTGGCTTTGGAAACGCAGGCGATCGGCAAGGTCAGATTGCACGTCACGGGCAAGCCGCCCACGGCCAGCGGATCGGGCGCGGCCTGCGCGCGGCCGGGAAAGGCCAGCGGCAAGGCCGTCGCGACGCCGGCGGCCATGGCCCCTTTGATAACCTGTCGGCGGCGCAGCAGGTGAGCGGTCACGGGGTCGTCAGGTGTCATCGGGTCGGTGGCGGAAGGCATGGAATCACGGAGATTTGGTCGCCTGATTGTACACCAGCCCCACACCCTGTATGAAAGTTACAACGGCGGGCCGCGCCAGCAGCCAGCCGGCCCTGAAACCGCCAACTGCCTTTAAGGATCGATCACCGCCGCGCAGGCATCGGTCGGCAGCGCCGCCGCATGGCCAACCACCGGCACCATCTTGATCACGGCCGAGCCGATCCGGCACGGCGCGGCGAGCACGCCGCAGCCGCTCAGCACGGCGGGCACCAGTAACACAACAGCAATTCGGAACAGGGATCGGGAAGTCATCAGCGCAGGCTCGATAGGTGAACAAGCCCCGATTGTAGTGGCCCGGTCGCGCCGCCCACAAGGAAAAGCACGTAACAATTCGTGTGCATGCAACAGTGTTTCGCTCCGGGACCGGGGCGTTTCGTCGCACCGGCGTGGCGCTGGCGCCATCCGGACGCCACCATGCTTGCATCCCCATCAACTTGCCCCAGGTCCATCATGTTGCAGCACGCCGTCAGCCACACCCCGTTGTACGTCTGGGCCATCCTGGCTGGACTGGTCGCCCTGGGCATGAAGATGCGGCACGACCGCGTCGTCACGCTGCGCCGGCTGGCCATCATGCCGCTGGTGATGCTGGGCCTGTCCCTGAACGGGGTGGCCGGCGCTCTGGGCATGCGCGCCCTGCCGCTGGCCGCGTGGCTGGCCGGTGTCGTGATCGGCGCCGTGCTGGGCTGGTACCGGGTCGATGGCGCAGGCATCGCGACCGTGCCGGCGCGCGCCGACACAAGCGCCGCCG
Organism: Janthinobacterium lividum; assembly: GCA_943372275.1. Taxonomy (GTDB): domain Bacteria; phylum Pseudomonadota; class Gammaproteobacteria; order Burkholderiales; family Burkholderiaceae_D; genus Telluria_A; species Telluria_A lividum_A. The sequence continues at coordinate 2,720 of CALRYE020000111.1, read as the reverse complement.
CCGCTGTCGTTCAGCGCGGCAGCTGGTGGCCGCTGGTGTTGATGCTGGCGATTTTCGCCGTCAAATACGTGCTGGGCGCAACCGCAGTGGCGCGCCCGGCGCTGCTGGCCGACCCGGCGTGCGCCGCCGTGGCCGCCATCCTGCTGGGCCTGTTTTCCGGGCTGTTCGCCGGTCGCTCGGCCCGTTACGCCGTCGTCTGCCGCGGCGCCATGCGCGCCGTGACGTCCATGCCGATGCCGCGGTAACCGGCGAAACGGCTCGCGTCGTCGAAGATCGGCTCGCCGCTGACCTGCAGATACTGAACGCTGCCGTTGGGCAGGGTGCGCGTGTAGATCAGGTCCAGGAACGGCTGACGATTGGCGATGTTGGCGTCGAGCGCGGCGCGCTGCTCGACGTTCCAGCCATCGGCCTCGCCCTTGCCGATGCCCAGCAGCTCGTGCACCGGGCCAGCGCTGTGGGTCAGCTTGCCGTCGGCATCCTGCTCCCAGTACCAATCCGACGACAGCTCGGCGAAGCGCTGGAAACGCGCCTCGCTGGCGCGCAGCTCGGCGGTGCGTTCCTGCACCTTTTGTTCGAGGATCTTGTTGTGGTTGTCCAGCGCCTGGTACAGCAGGCGCACTTCGAGCATGTTGTGGATGCGCGTCTGCACTTCGACCAGGTCGAACGGTTTGCTGACGAAATCCTTGGCCCCGGCCTTGAGCGCGCGCAGCTTGTGGCCTGGCTGGGCGGTGATCACCAGCACCGGCAGGTAGCCGCCCGTTTCGATTTCCTTCAAGCCTTCCATCACCTGAAAGCCATCCATTTCCGGCATCTGCAAGTCGAGCAGGATCAGGTCGTAGCGGTTCGCTTCGTGCAGCCCCAGCACCTCGCGCGGATTTTGCGTCAGCGTGATGTTGGTGTAGCCGGCATTGCGCAGGATCTGGTCGAGCAGTTCGACGTTGGCTTCCATGTCGTCGACCACCAGGATCTTGGCGTTGAGGATAGTGGCGGCATCAAGCATGTTGGTTTTCCATAGGTTTAGCTAGTACGTCTCGTTATTCTTCGGGCAGCGCCAGCAGTGGCAGCGGCGGGTTGTCGGCGGCATGCTGCAAGGCCAGGTCGAGCGCCTCCATGAATTCGCGCACCCGGATCGGCTTGGTGAGGTAGCGGAAGAAGCCCGCCTCCAGGCCCTTTTCCACATCGCGCGGGATGGCATTGGCCGACAGCGCCATCACCGGAATATGGCAGGTGGACGGGTCGTCGCGCAGCACCTTGAGCGCGCCGAAGCCGCTGATGCCGGGCAGATTAATGTCCATCAGAATCACGTCGGGCAGGTAGGCCCGGGCCAGCTCCACGCCCAGGTGGCCGTCGATGGCGGTGAGCAGTTTCAGGTCGCCGCGGCGGGCGATGAGCTGCTCGACCAGCGCCAGGTTGGCCGGATTGTCTTCCACGTACAGCAAGGTCGGCTGTTCGCCGGCGGCGCGGCGCTGCGGCACGCGCCGGTCCAGGGTCAGCTCGTCGATGTTTTCCAGCTGCAGCTGCGGGGCCGACGAGGCGGCGAACTCGACCCAGAACACGGTGCCCACGCCGATATCGCTTTCCACGCCGATGATGCCGCCCATCAGTTCGACCAGTTGCTTGGTCACCACCAGGCCGATGCCGGTACCCTCTTCGGCACCCTCTTCCTGGCCCAGACGGTTGAACGGCTGGAACAGGTGGGCCAGCTGGTGCGGCGTCAGGCCGGCGCCGGTGTCGCGCACGCTGATGCGCACCCGCTCCTTGCCGCTGACCACGCATTGCACCAGCACGTTGCCGCCGGTGCCGTTGTACTTGATGGCGTTCGACAGCAGGTTGATCAGCACCTGCTTGACCCGGGTACGGTCGGCATGCACGTAGACCAGGTTCTCGAAATTGGGGAACGTCAGCGAGATGCCGCGCTTGGCCGCCTGCGGCTCGATCATGTCCTTGCAATCGTGCAGCACGTCGGTGACGGACATCGATTCCTGCGACATGGTGACCTTGCCCGATTCAATCATGGCCAGGTCGAGAATTTCGTTAATCAGGCGCAGCAGATACCAGCCGCCCTTGAGGATCTGGTCGATCGAGCGCTGCTGGTGCGGCGCCGGCGGCGGCACTTCCGAGGCCATCAGCTGGGCAAACCCGAGCACGGCGTTGAGCGGGGTGCGCAGCTCGTGGCTCATACTCGACAGGAATTCGGACTTGGCGCGGTTGGCCTTTTCGGCCGCCGCGCGCGCCGTTTCCAGCATGTCGTTGGTTTCCTGCAGCGCCCCTTCGAACGTCTTGCGCTCGGTGACGTCGCGGGCGGCGGCGAACACGCCCTGCAGCTTGCGGTCGCGGTCGTGGAAGGTGGTGGCGTTGTAGGACACCACGGTTTCCTTGCCGTCGCGGGCGCGCGCGGTCAGTTCGTAGTTGGTGACCTTGCTCTCGCGCAGCACGCGGGTGATGGCTTCCTGGGCCCGCTCCGGCTCGGTAAAGTAACTGCGGAACGGCGCGCCGATCAGCTCGTCGCGGGTGCAGCCGGTGAGCATTTCCATCTGCTGGTTGACGTCGCTGATGATGCCGCGCGGATCGGTGGTGATCAGCGCGTCGATGTTCGATTCGATCAGCGAGCGGGTGTAGAACTGCTGATCGCGCAGGCGCTGGTCGAGCAAGGCTTGCTCGGCCTCGACCTGCTTGCGCGCCGTGTTGTCGGTGCCGATGAGCAAATAGCCGATGACCTT
>CALRYE020000110.1:0-21120 GCA_943372275.1 Janthinobacterium lividum | reverse complement strand
CTGCCCCATTTCACGTATCATTCTCTCAGCATCATTCCTACACTCACTGTCTTCAACGAAATGCTCATGAGCCCCGTTCCGCCCAATCTCGCTGACATCCTGCACGCCTTCGTCAGCAACACGCCCGGGCTGGTCTTTCAGTTCCTGCTGCACGACGAAGGCACGGTCGCCTTTCCTTACCTGAGCGACGGCTGCAGCGCCTTGCTGGGCCTGTCGGCCGCGCAGCTGCAGGCCGAGCCGCACCAGTTTCTGCGCCTGATCGTGCGCGACGACCACCAGCGCTACCTGGACTCGATGCACGCCTCCGCCGGCGCGCTGTCGAGCTGGAACTGGGAAGGCCGCATCGCCATCGCCCAGTGGAACGATGAAAAATGGATCAACCTGCGCGCCACCCCGCGTACCGTGCCGGGCGGGGTGCAGTGGGAAGGCATCATGACCAACATCACGGCCAGCAAACTGGAGCAGCAGGAAGTGACGCGTTCGCGCGCCCGCCTGGCCGAGCTGACCGCCCACCTGGAAAACGCCAAGGAGCTCGAACGCACCCGCATCGCGCGCGAAATCCATGACGACGTGGGCGGCAACCTGACCGCCATCAAGATGGCGCTGGCCATGCTGGTCAAGCGCCTGCCGGACGACCAGCCCCAGCTGGCCGAAAAAGCCGCCTACGTCGATGCGCTGGTCGACCGCACCATCGATTCGGTGCACCGCATTTCGCTCGACCTGCGCCCCTCGATGCTGGACCTGGGCATCGTGCCGGCGCTGGAATGGCAGAGCGGCGAATTCGAAAAGCAGGTCGGCATCGCCTGCGCCTTTTCCAGCAACGAGCGCGATATCGAACTGGACCTGGACCACGCCACCGCGTTGTTCCGTATCTTCCAGGAAGCGCTGACCAATATCGCCAAGCACGCCAACGCCACCTGCGTGACGGTGCGCCTGCAGCGCATGCGCAGCGAACTGTGCCTGGCGATCAGCGACAACGGCGGCGGCATCGCCCAGGCGGACCGCATGAAGCCCCAGTCGTTCGGCCTGCGCGGCATGAAGGAGCGGGCCCAGTCGCTGGGCGGCACCATGATCCTGTCGACGCCCGAGGACGGCGGCACCACCGTCACCATCAAGATCGGACTGGCCGCCCCCAAGCCGGCGACCGTGGCGCAATGATGCCTCTTGAATATCTTTCGCGCCAACAATGACTGAAAAAGCCACCATCCGCGTCTTCATCGCCGACGACCACGCCATCGTGCGCGAAGGCCTCAAGCAGATCCTGGGCGACTCGCCCGACATCATCGTGGCCGGCGAAGCGGAAAACGGCGTCGACGCCATCAAGCTGTTCCGCAAAGCCAAGTGCCACGTGATCCTGCTGGACATTTCCATGCCGGACCGCAGCGGCATCGACGTGCTCAAGCAAGTCAAGAAGGAATATCCCGACATCGCCGTGCTGATGCTGTCGATGCACCGCGAAGACCAGTACGCGATCCGCTCGCTCAAAGCGGGCGCGTCGGGCTACCTGACCAAGCAGAGCGCGCCCAAGGAGCTGGTCACGGCAATCCGCCAGGTGGCTTCCGGACAAAAATATGTCAGCGCGGCACTGGCCCAGGAACTGGCCAGCCAGGTGGGCGAAGACCACAGCACGGCGCCCCACGACACCCTGTCGGACCGCGAATACCAGACCCTGATCATGATCGCTTCCGGCAAGACGGTGAGCGACATTGCCAGGGAACTGTCGCTGTCGGTCAAGACCATCAGCGAATACCGCGCCCGCCTGCTGGTCAAGATGAAGCTCAAGAACAGCGCCGAGCTGACCCACTACGCCATCAAGAACCAGCTGATCGAGTAAGGCGGCGCCCGCGGCGCCGCGCAAAACGATGGCAGAGCCACATCCATTAATGCCGTGAAGTAAGGCGCAATTGCCACCCTATTCGCATGATGGTAAAAATCAAACGCGCTTATCATTAGTATAATCGTCGCTACCATCTGATTCGAAGGCAACCGCAAGATCATGGCTACCACTCCCCCGTCCGGTCCCGCAGGCGCGCAGCCTGCCGCGCAGAACCCTGCCGACATTGCCCGCGAGGCATTTCGCCGCCTGGCCACGCGCCGCATCGCGCCCACCCCAGAGGCTTACCGCGAGATCTACAACGAGATCGCCGGCATCGTTACGCCGCCGCCCGCGCCGGTCAATACGCCGGTGGCGGCCGACAGTGGCGCGGAACACGTGCTGAGCGACTTCGCCACCAAGCTGTCCGACACCCCCGGCGACCTGGCCGACTTCGGGCGCCGCTTCAACCGCGCCGTCAAGGCGCGCGACTGGGACGGCTACGCGCGCAGCCTGTCGCAGCTGCTGGAAAAGCAATTGCGCCGCACCCCCACCAGCGGCGGCATCGAACTGGCCTCGCTGACCGAGGACGGCGACGCCCGCCAGCTGCGCGACCTGCTCAGCCGCACCTTGACGTTTGCGGTCGCCTCGCTCCTGTCCGGCTCGCCCGCGCTGGTGACCGAAGCCGAGTCGCTGGGCGCGGCCGTCAAGACCGCCCATACCGAAGAGGCGCTGACCGAAATCGGCGCGCGCTTGAAGCAGCTGTGTTACCAGATCGAACTTAAAGGCAGCGACACGGCCGAGCAGCAGGAACTGCTGCTGCGCCTGTTCAAGCTGCTGCTGGAAAACGTCAGCGAACTGCTCGACGACGACAGCTGGCTGCGCGGCCAGATCGACGCGGTGCAAAATCTGATCGCCGGCCCGCTCGACCAGCGCGCCCTGGAAGACGCCACCCGCAGCCTGAAAGAAGTGATCTATAAACAGAGCCAGCTCAAGCACAGCCTGTCGGACGTCAAGCTCACCGTCAAGAACATGATGATGACCTTCATCGACCGCTTGAGTTCGGTCGCCACCACCACCGGCGACTTTCATGAAAAAATCGGCGGCTTTTCCGAAAAGATCAGCCACACCGACAACATCACCGAGCTCAACGCGATTCTCGACGAGGTGCTGCGCGAAACCCGCCTGGTGCAGACCGAAGCGCTCAAGTCGCGCGACCGCATGATCCAGGCGCGCCAGGAAGTGCAGGATGCCGAGCAGCGCATCCACTCGCTGGAAGCGAAACTGCAGCACATGAGCGAACTGGTGCGGGAAGACCAGCTCACGGGCAGCCTGAACCGGCGCGGCCTGGACGACGTGTTCGAGCGCGAAACGGCGCGCTCCGACCGCCGCGGCACGCCCCTGTGCATCGCCATGCTCGATCTGGACGACTTCAAGCGCCTCAACGACACGTATGGCCATCTGGCCGGCGATGCCGCGCTCAAGCATTTGGTCAAGATCGTCAAGGAAACGCTGCGTTCGATGGATGTGATCGCCCGCTTCGGCGGCGAGGAATTCCTGATCATGCTGCCCGAGACCACGGTGGAGGCGGCTTCGCAGACCATGACGCGCCTGCAGCGCGAGCTGACCAAGCATTTCTTTATGCACGATAACGAAAAGGTGTTGATCACGTTCTCGGCCGGCGTCGCCTTGCGCGTGCCCAACGAAGATCAGGCCGCGCTGGTCAAACGCGCCGACCGCGCCATGTACCAGGCCAAGCAGTCGGGCAAGAACCGGGTGGTGGTGGCCGACTGAGCCGCCGTCCGGCGGGTCACGCCCATCCCGTACCACCGAAGGCCGCCGCGATGCGGCCTTTGTCATGTGCGGCGTGTTAGCGCAACGACATCAAGTCGGCCGCCGCAGTGCTCACTGCGTTGTCAACTCATCACCAAACACTCTCCCAGCCCCCCTGCCGAGCCCGCAAAATAAAACTATTTTCGCCCTCAAGTTCGATCAAACCCCGCCGTTTAAGACAGCACTTCTGGTAGGCGCCGGTGAAAATAATTCAAAATAATTTGGTTCCCACCATCAACTTTTCGCCAGACCCGACGTTACCAGATTCAACTACGGTGTGATTGTCTCTGAGTAGCGAGACACACCAAGGTGAACTGAGGCACGGTGCCCACCCCGAAATACCTGTTTGGAGAAATATCATGGCCGCAAATATCAACACCAACATCGCTTCCCTCAACTCGCAGCGTAACCTGAGCTCGTCGCAAGGTGCACTGGCGACTTCCATGCAACGTCTGTCGTCCGGCCTGCGCATCAACAGCGCAAAAGACGACGCTGCTGGTCTGGCGATTTCCGAGCGTTTCACCTCGCAAATCCGCGGTAACAACCAAGCGGCCCGTAACGCCAACGACGGTATCTCGCTGGCCCAAACGGCTGAGGGTGGTCTGAGCACCGCAGGCGACCTGCTGCAACGTGTCCGTGAACTGGCTGTGCAGTCCGCCAACGGTTCCAACTCGGACGGCGATCGCAAGTCGATCAACAACGAAGTCGCAGCGCTGACGCAGGAACTTGACCGCGTCGCCACCACCACCCAGTTCAACGGCCAGAACGTGCTCGACGGCAGCCTGACCTCGACCCAGTTCCAGGTCGGCGCCAACGCCAACCAGACCATCAACATCGGTGTGGCCAGCGCCCGCTCGTCGGACATCGGCAACAACACCCTGCCGACCACCGGCACCACCAACGCCGTGTCGATGTCGCAGGCTTCGGCCACCGACGACAACCAGGTCGCCGAACAAGTTCTGCAGATCAGCTCGGGCAGCGGGATCACCACCAACGTCGCCGTCGGCGCTGGCGACTCCGCCAAGAAGATTGCCGCCAACATCAATGCCAACAGCACCACCAGCGGTGTGCAGGCACAAGCGTCGACCAAGGCCACCATCTCCGGCATCGTTGCCGACAGCTCGGTCCAGTTCACGCTGCGCGGCTCCAACTCGGTGGCCAACAGCTCGACCTCGCAGCCAGTGACGATCACCGCCTCGGTGGGCGCCGATGGCGACCTGTCGGGTCTGGCCCAGGCGATCAACGCCCAGAGCAACGCGACCGGCGTGACCGCCAGCATCAAGCAGACCCCAGCGGGCCTGAAAGAGATCGAACTGAAGGAAGCTTCCGGCAACAACATCCAGATCAAGAGCACCTCGTCCGACACCGGCCTGGTCGGTGCCATGCTGCGCGGCGCCGACGTCACGGCCGCTTCCGGCGCCACCGCTGCTGTCGCCGGTGCCGGTGCTGCCATCACCGCCACTGCCAATGCCACCGTGGGCGGCTCGCTCTCGTTCTCGTCGGATACCGGTTTCTCGATCGCCGGCGTGACCGGTTCGGCCATCCCTGCCAACGGTTCGACCGGCACCAACGACACGGTACTGGGCACGGGCATGAGCGTCGGTTCGAAGCTGAGCAGCGTTTCGTCCATCGACGTCAGCACGGTCGAAGGCGCCAACAAGGCCCTCTTGACCATCGACTCGGCCCTGACTTCGGTCAACAGCAACCGCGCGGCACTCGGTGCGATCCAGAACCGTTTCGCTTCGACCATCTCGAACCTGCAAACGACCACGGAAAACCTGTCGGCTTCCCGTAGCCGTATCCAGGACACCGACTTTGCGGCGGAAACGGCCAACATGACGCGCGGCCAGATCCTGCAACAGGCTGGCACCGCCATCCTGGCCCAGGCCAACTCGCTGCCGAACGGCGTGCTGGCCCTGCTGCGCGGTTAATCGACGGGTAGCAACGTGAAATACGACTGAAAGGACCCGCATCCGGTCTGATCCGATCATCCCCGGCCTGAGCAATCAGCCGGGGAATTTTCCCATAAGGAAGCATCATGTCCATCTCGCCCCTCGGTCAAGTCCCCAAAAGTCCCGAACGCATCCCCGCCGATGTCGCCACGCCCCAGCCGGTGGCCCGAGCATCCGCTGCCGCCGTCGATAGCGCTTATCCGGTCGACAAGGCGCCCGCCGCCCCGTCGCGCCAGCAGCTCGACGACGCCGTCTCGAACATCAACAAGTCGCTGCAGACCATGTCCCAGGACCTCGAGTTTTCGGTCGACGAAGACAGCCAGCGCACCATCGTCAAGGTGGTCGACCAGCAAACCAAGGAAGTGATCCGCCAGATGCCGTCGCCCGAGGCGCTGGAAATTGCCAAGGCCCTCGACAAGGTCAAGGGCATGCTGATCAAGCAGACCGCCTGACGCGGCTCCCGGTCCGGCAAGTCCTCCGCACAGTTCGTAGCAGGCAAGCACTTGCCCGTCATGTCACAGTAACAACCGCCGCTGCATCGCCGCAGCCGACGGCGCCTGTCCCTTGTCTTGTCCCTTGTCTTGTCCCTTGTCCCTTAGTCTGTCCCTGATCTTCCGTTCCCCATCGCCGCAGCCCCCCGGCGCGCACCGCCGCGTAGCCCCAGCGACCACGAAATACCCGGCGCGCACAGCTTATTTTTCCCTCTCAGCAACAGCGTTTTCAGCACGCTACGCCCGGCACGCGCCCCGGATTGAGAAATAGCAGGTAAAACACCCCTCTCAAGTACCGTTAGAAGCTGCCGATAACCTTGTATATTGTATTTTTCGTCGGAGGTTACCGTGGGTATTTCCACTCCAGGAGTTGGTTCTGGCCTGAACATTAACGACATCGTTGCCAGACTGATGGAGGTCGAGGCGCAGCCGCTGGCCGTGTTCTCCAAGCGCAGCGCTGCCTACGAGACCAAGGTCACCGCCTTGGGTGGCCTGTCTGGCGCCGTCGGGACCTTTCAGGGCAGCATGGCCGGCCTGTCGTCGCTGGCCGGCTTCAACCAGACCACCGCCACCTCGGCCGATGCCACCATCATGGTCGGCACCGCCACCAGCAAGGCGGCCGCGGGCATCTACGACGTCAACGTGACCCAGCTGGCGCAAGCCCAGTCGCTGGCCACCCGGGGCCTCCTGAGCGCCACGGCGGCCGTCGGCGCGGGTAACCCCACCACCCTGACCTTTCAGCTCGGCACCGTCACCGGCGGCACCTTCGGCCTGGCCGGCACCGGCCTGTCGGTGGGCGTGCAGGCCAGCGGCATCAGCAACGGCTCGCTGTCCATCAACGGCACCGTGATCGCCACCGACTCGACCACCAAGAGCGCGCGCGCCCTGGCCGACGCCATCAACGCCAAGAACGCCACCACCGGCGTGTCCGCCACGGCAGCGCCCGCCTCCAGCAGCGCCACCCTGTTCGGCGCCGCCGGCGCCAGCACCTTCGGCGCGGTCGACACCGCCGCCGGCACCTATGCCCTGTCCGTCAACGGCATCGAGATCGCCAGCCAGGGCATGGGCGCAGGCGCCCTCGACGCGGCCAGCATCGACGCGGTACTGACGGGCAGCAACAGCGTCACCGCGGCCTTGACCGCCGCCAACATCACCTTCACCGGCAGCGCCGCCACGGGCGACCTGGTGTTCACGGCCGCCGACGGCAGCAATCTGTCGGTCACCGAACAGGTCACCGGCGACGTGCTCGGCGGCATCGGCAAGGACAGCGTCACGGCCAACAACGGCTCGGGCGCCACCGTCACGGCCGGCGTCACGCTGTCGTCCGCCACCGCCGCGCCCATCACCATCGCCGGCACCAACCCGGCGCTGGCCGGTTTCACCGCCGGCACCGGCGGCGCTTATCTCGGCACCGGCTTCGATCAGGACAACACGCGCGTCTCCGGCACCGTCAAGATCGATGCCACCAACAACAGCCTGCAAGGCATCCGCGACGCCATCAACAAGGCCAACATCGGCATTACCGCCACCATCGTCTCGGACGGCAGCGCCAACCCGAACCACTTGATCCTGACGTCCACCAAGACCGGCGCCAGCTCCAGCATGAAGGTCAGCGTCACCGGCACCGACGGCGGCGTGGCCGACCCGGCACTGGCATCCCTGCTGGGGTACGACCCCACGGGCGAGCAAAGCATGACGCAAAACACCGCGGCCCAGGATACCAAGCTGAACGTGAATGGCGTGCAGATCACCAGCGCCACCAATTCGGTCTCCGAAGCCATCCAGGGCGTGACGCTGTCGGTGGGCCGGGTCGGCCGCGCCAACCTGCACGTGGCGCGCGACAGCGCCTCGGTCAACACCAGCGTGACCAACTTCGTCAAGGCGTACAACGACTTGCACAAGTCGATCAAGGAAGCCACCAGCTACAACCCGGAAACCAAGCGCGGCGGCCCGCTGCTGGGCGACCCGACCGTGCGCGCCCTGCAGTCCCAGGTGCGCAAGCAACTGTCCGCCGCCGTGACTGGCCTGTCGGGCAACCTGACCACCCTGTCGTCGGTCGGCATCGCCTTCCAGAAAGACGGTTCGCTGGCGCTCGATTCGACCAAGCTGGCCAACGCCATCAAGGACCGTCCGGACGATATCGCCGGCCTGTTCGCCGCCGTGGGCAAGGCCACCGATCCGCTGGTGGCCTTCAACAACTCGACCAGCAAGACCGTGCCCGGCGAGTACGGCGTCAACATCACCGCGCTGGCCAAGCAGGGCAGCCTGTCGAGCGACAAGGTGCTGGGCCCGGCCACCACGATTGCCGCCAACACCAGCTGGACCGTGACCCTGAACCAGACCGAGCCGTCCACCGCCAACCGCACCGCTACCGTGCCCGTGCCGGCCGGCACCTATTCGCCGGCCCAGCTGGCCACCCTGCTGCAGTCGGCCATCAACGGCACGACCAGCTTCAACAGCAATGGCCTGGCCGTCAACGTCACCAACGACAACGGCAAGCTGAACCTGGTCTCGGTCAAGTACGGCGCCATTTCGAACGTCACGCTGAGCAACAATACCGGCAGCCCGGTGTCCGACCTGTTCGGCGCCGCCGTCTCGGAAAAAGGCACCGACGTCTCCGGCACCATCGGCGGGCAGGCCGCCACCGGATCGGGCCAGTCGCTGACCGGGTCGGACGGCTCGGTCGTGGCCGGCCTGAAAATCGACGTCACCGGCGGCGCCGTCGGCGAACGGGGCACGGTGGGCTTCTCGCAAGGCTACGCGCACCAGCTGAACAACCTGGCCAGCAATTTCCTGGGCGCCAGCGGGCTGTTCGCCAACAGCACCAAGGGACTCACCGCCAGCATCACCGATATCAGCAAGCAGCGTACGGCGTTCGCCGACAAGCTGACCGCCATCGAAAAGCGCTACCGCGACCAGTACACCGCGCTTGACGTCGCCATCGCCGGCCTGAACAGCATGTCGTCGTACCTCACCCAGCAGTTTGCGGCCATGTCCGCGAACAACAACAATTAATACGAGACAGGAGTTCAGACATGTTTGGATCCAAGCAAAGTGGCGTCAGCGCCTATGCCAAGGTCGGCATCGAGACCGGCGTCATCTCTGCCAGCCCGCACAAGCTGATCGTCATGCTGTTCGATGGCGCCATGGTGTCGGTCACCTCGGCCATCACCCACATGAAGGCGGGCGACATCGCCGCCAAGGGCGCGGCCATTTCCAAGGCCATCATGATCATCGACAGCGGCCTGCGCGCCTCGCTCGATAAAAAGGCCGGCGGCGAAATCGCCGAAGGGCTGGACGCGCTGTACGAATACATGGGCTCGCGCCTGCTGCAGGCCAACCTGCGCAACCAGGTCGAGATCCTGGAAGAAGTGCAGCGCCTGCTGGGCGAACTGCGCGGCGCCTGGAACGCCATCGGCGCCGAAGCCAACAAACCGGCTACCCAAGCCATGCCTGCCACCCCTACCCTCGCGAGCGCCTGATATGACCATGACCAGCCAAGATGTAGTCACCGTGTACGAAGAAATGGTCGTCATCACCGAGCAGATGGTGCAAGCGGCCAGCGCCAGCGACTGGGACATGCTGGTGACCTTGGAGCGCCAGTGCGCCGCGCACCTGCGCAACCTGACGGAAAACGAACAGCGCGTGGCGCTCGTCGGCGCCAGCCGCACCCGCAAGGTCGACGCGATCCGCAAGATGCTGGCCGACGACCGCAAGATCCGCGACCTGACCATGCCGTGGATGGCCAAGCTGTCGGCGCTGATCAGCAATTCGGGCGCCGAACGCCGCCTGGCGCGCGCGTACGGCGCCTGATCCGCCCTGCCGTGCCGGCGCGCGTGCTGCCCTCATCGTGCTCCAGCGTGCGCGCTGCGGCGGCGGCGCGCGCTGACGGCGCCGCCTTCGCGCCGGCCCACTAGTCATGCTGCCGCGCGCCGACCTCAGCATCACTCCCGTCGGGCGCGTCGAAGCGCCCGCCAGTGTCGAAGGCGTCGCCGATGCCAGACAGGAAGCCTTCCAGCGCTCGCTGGCCGGCTCGCTGGGCAAGTCGCTGCAGGGCGAGATCCTGTCCAAAATGACGGATGGCAGTTTCCTCGTCAAAGTCGCCGGCACCTCGGCGCGCATGCTGCTGCCGCAAGGGGCGCAAGTGGGCCAGCAGGTCCCGTTGACCCTGGTGGCGGTCACGCCCCGCCCCACGTTTCAAGTCACCATCAGCCAGGCCGGCCAGAGCGCCGTGGCCTATGCCGAAGCCGGCCCCGAGCACCTGCCCGGGTTGCCCGGCGCGGCCGCGCGCGCCGCCCCGCTGGTGTATCTGGACGGCGGCAAGGTCGGCGCACCAGACACCCCGGACACGCCCGCAGCAGCAGCAGCAGCCGCCGCCGCCACGGCCGCGGGCGCGCAAGCCGAGGCCGCAGCGGCGAACGCGCCGGCGCGGCCGCTGTCGTACGCCGCCTCGCTGCTGAGCAAAGCGCCGCTGACCGCCGCCGAAGACCTGCCCGCGCTGAACGCCAAGACCCAGCCCGCCGTCATTTCCGAAGGGGCGCGCACCATCGCCGGCGTGCTCTCGGCCGCGGCCAACGGCGGCAAGACGCCCACCGCCATCGTCGCCGCCACCCCGCTCACGCCCTCCCCCGCCGCCGCCAGCACCGACACGCTGGCCAGCGCGCTGCACCAGAGCCTGGGCGAGAGCGGCGTGTTCTACGAGTCGCACGTGGCCGAATGGTCGAGCGGGCAGCGCACCCTGGCCACGCTGGCGCGCGAGCCGCAGATGCAGCGCGCCGCCGAGCAGGGCAACACGCAGCAGCCCGGCATCGACCGCGACACGGCGCAGTTCATCAATTTCCAGCTGAACACCCACGAGCAGGGCCGGGTGGCATGGGAAGGCCAGCCGTGGCCGGGCCAGGCCATGCGCTGGGAAGTGTCCAAGGACGCGCCCGAGCAGCGCGCCCGTGGCGGGGCCGACGACGGCGAGACCCCGTGGCGCAGCGGCGTGCGCATGAAGTTCCCGCTGCTGGGCGACATCAACGCGACGGTCGTCATTGCCGGCGGCCAGCTGCATATCCAGGTCGAGGCCGGCTCCAACCACACCGGCTCGCTGTTGCGCGAACACGCGCACCGCCTGACCGACGCGATGGAAGCGGCCGGCGTGCCGCTGTCGTCGCTGAATATTCGCGCCACCCAGGCCGACCATGAATAAGCCGCCAACCATGCGCCATCCCGGTTCAGCGGCCAGCGTGGCGCGCGCGGCGTCCCCGCGAGGCAGCCGCCATGGGTGAACCGAACGCCCGCAAGAAAGCCACGGCCGTCGCGCTGGCGTACCACGACGGCGACGGCGCGCCCAAGGTCGTGGCCAAGGGCAACGGCCTGATCGCCGAGCAGATCATGGCGCGCGCCAGGGAAGCGGGCGTGTTCGTGCACGAATCGAAGGAACTGGTGGCCCTGCTGATGAACGTCGACCTGGACAGCCAGATCCCGCCCCAGCTGTACCGGGCAATTGCGGAACTGCTGGCGTGGTTATATCATATTGAATCAGCGCAAAAAAACGGCGGGCTGCTGCCGCCCGCGCCCGACACGGCCCGTCTGATCGAGCCGCCCGGCGACCGCTAGCGACCGGCCCGGACCGACGCAACCGATCGATTATCCTTCCCAGGCAAACACCCCTTTAGCGAAACGACCCACATGCAATCTTTCTACGACGCTGGACTGGAAAACTGGCACGACTACGAAGTCAGCGCGCGCCGCGAAATCGTGTCCCTGCTGCGCAGCATCGGCGAAAAAAAGCAGATGATCCGCATGCTGCTGCAGGGCGACCCGGACGTGCGCGTCTCGTCGATCCTGGACGTCGACATCGACAAGGGCACCGTCACGCTGGACTGCTCGATCAGCGAAGAGCAGAACGCGCGCATCGCGGCGGCGCGCCAGATCTCGTTCGAAACCACGCTCGACAAGATCCGCATCCTGTTCGCCACCGACAGCGTCACGGCCACCCTGTTCCAGGGCAGCCCGGCGTTCGTGATCCCGATTCCCGAAAGCCTGATCCGCCTGCAGCGGCGCGAGTACTACCGCATGCCCACGCCGGTGAGCAATCCGGTGCGCGCCGTGATTCTCATGCCCGAGCAGCTGGGCGGCGGCAGCAATATCTTTCCGCTGGCCGACATCAGCTGCGGCGGCATCGCCATTCTCGACAATAAACTGCTGCTGGGCGATACCATCGGCACTTCCTACGAAGGCGTGCGCATCGAGCTGCCCGAAATCGGCACCGTGACGGTCACCCTGCAGATCCGCAATTCGTTGGACATGACGCTATTAAACAGCAAAACCAACCGGCGCCTGGGTTGCGCTTTTGTCGACATTTCGCGTGGCAACATAGCCAATGTGCAGAAATACATCACCAAACTGGAACGCGAGCGCAACGCCCGCACCGCCGGCTTGGGCTAAAAGCCAACACCGCGCCGCCCCGTTCCACGGATAGGTATCTTTCACCGACATTGAAAGTTACAATAGTTGCTCCAGCCAAAGCACCGCCCTGCGCGGCGGCTGTGGTGGCACGGCCCGGCGTCAACTCCCTCCGGCTACCCCGCACGACCCGGCCCCTGCCCCGCCGGCTTTGACTTCGCCGCACGCCTGCTGCCCCCATCAAACCGGAAAAATAATGAACAACGTACAACAAGACATCGACGAACGCAGCAGCCTGACCCAGCTGAACAAACTGGAGCTGCTGCTGTTCACGCTGGGCGGCGACGCCGACGGCGCGCATTGCGAGCTGTATGGCATCAACGTTTTCAAGATCCGCGAGATCGTGGCGATCCCGGCGATCACGCCGATCGCCGAATCGCACCCGCACATGATGGGCGTGGTCAACCTGCGCGACCAGATCATTCCCGTGATCGACCTGCCGGCCATGATCGGCTGCGTGCCGCGCGGCGGCCACAAGCTGCTGTTGATCACCGAGTTCGCGCGCACCACGCAAGCCTTCGCGGTCGAGTCGGTGGAAGAAATCGTGCGCATGGAGTGGACCGGCGTGATTCCCGCCGACACCACCGCCAGCGCGGCCTACATCACCAGCATCGCCAAGGTCGACGGCGACAAGCCGGACACCCGCCTGGCCCAGGTGCTGGACGTGGAGACCATCCTGCGCAGCCTGCAGAATTCCGGCGCGCCGGACCTGCAGGATGGCGAGCTGGGCGACAATATCCGCCTGCCCGAAGGCACCGTGATCCTGGCCGCCGACGACTCGGTGGTGGCGCGCGCGCTGATCGAAAACGCCCTGAAGTCGATGGGCGCGGCCTACATCATGGTCAACTCCGGCAAGCAGGCGTGGGACAAGCTGGAAGAGCTCGACGCGGAGGCGCGCAAGAACGGCGGCTCGGCGCGCGACAAGGTGGCACTGGTGCTGTCGGACCTGGAAATGCCGGAGATGGATGGCTTTACCCTCACGCGCAACATCAAGCGCGATGCGCGCTTCTCGTCGATTCCCGTGATCATCCACTCGTCGCTGTCGGGCGCGGCCAATGAAAGCCACGTCGACGGCGTGGGCGCCGACGCGTACATCGCCAAGTTCGTACCGAACGAGCTGGCGACGCTGCTGCGCAGCACGCTGCTGAAGTCGCGCCAGAGTAACGCCCGCTGATCCGGACCACGCGGGGTGGCTGCGCTGCCCTGCTTTCTTCTGCCGGACGTCGTTCTTTCCCGACGTTCATCTTCTCTCTCTCTACATCCTTTCCCCTGCTTGATCGAACGCCAGTACCTGGATTGCCATGCAGGTTACAGTCACATTCCTCACCGTGACCTGACGGTGCGCGAATGACCCATCAAACCGTCATGGGAACTCAACCAGCTCAGCGTTGCTGCCCCGAAGCATCGATCGCTCGGTTGTCAGTTGACAACCGAGCGATCGCCACTTAGGATGAAGACGTCGATGACACGTAGCAGCCACCCGAAGTAAGAAATCGAGCAAGCGATTCAGTACGCGGAGAGTCAGGGGTGGCGAGTGCAGATGGGTGGCAGTCACGCTTGGGGAAAACTGTACTGTCCATATAATGATAGCGAGTGCCGCTGCGGTCTATTTTGCATCAGCAGTATATGGAGCTCCCCGAAGAACGCGATCAGCCATGCAAGACATTTGCGGCGCGTGGTCGACCACTGTATCCAACACCGGCAACAACGTCCCCCGGGAGAAAACGATGGACTATGAATTCACCCTCAAATTCCAGCTTGCGGAAGATGACTGCAATCATGACGAGCTGGTGGAGCGCCTGGGTGCGGCAGGTTGCGATGATGCCTTGCTCGGAATCGGTCAACCAGGTCGTATCGGATTGCAGTTTACCCGCGACGCTGCTAGCGCCAACGACGCGCTCACCAGCGCTGTGATGGATGTGCGTTGCGCGGTGCCCACAGCCAGGCTAATCGAAGCGGCGCCGGATTTCGTCGGCTTGACGGAAGCTGCGGACATGATGGGGATGACACGCCAGAACCTGCGCAAGCTGATGGTATCGAACCCGTCGTTTCCACTTCCGGTCCATGAGGGCAGCGCGGGCGTGTGGCATTTGTCCGACATACTAGGCTGGCTGCACGCGAAGGGCTACGCGGTCGAGCGCAACGTCGCGCAGGTGGCACTGGTGACGCGTGAGCTTAATGCAACCGTGGAGGTTGTTCAGATGGCGCGGGAGCGCCAGCACGAGCTTGCTCAGCTTGTCGCGTAAGCTCTGCAGTCCAAGGCCGCGCAGATGGTCCGGTTACACCTGCATATTCATAATCTCATGATAAGCAGACACCATCTTGTTCCTCACCTGCACGGTTGCCTGAAAGCCAATGCTGGCCTTCTGCATGGCGATCATGGTATCCGACAGGCTGACCGAATCGTCACCCATGGCGAAGCGCTTGCCCATGTCGCTGGCCTTGGTCTGGGCCTCGCTGACCTGCCCGATTGAATTCTTCAACGCGTCGGCAAAGTCGAGCTTGCCCGCAGGCGCCGCCCCGGCCGGGGCGACGGCCGCGCCCACCTCGCCCGTCGGCTTGGTGGCCGCCGCCTTGAGCTGGGCGATCATCGCCTCTATCCGTCCGCCGTCTATCGCTCCGATACCCATGTTGTTTCTCCGTTGGTCAGTCCAGCGCCGGACTCGTCCGGTGCGCACCCCGCGAGTACAATAACAAACACGCGAAGTCAGGCTGTCACAATAGCAGCGCCAGCGCCAGTTACCCGCCGGAGCAGAGCCGGAAAGCCTGTTCTGTTTGCGCGTTTGATTCGGCCCTGCCGCCGCCATAATGGTGCTTACGCCCCATGCTGCATCTCGGCCTGGGAAGACATTGACGCCGCTATCGTGCAAGGTGCGCCGCAACCGGCACACCGCACCCTCGGCGCACCACACAGACTCGTCGGGCTTCACCGCCCCGGAAATGACCATGGCCGCAGCAGCGAACGAACTCGTCGACATCACCCAGGAACCCAAGCCCAGCTTCATGCAGACGCCCATGGGCAAGAATTTCGTGCTCGGGCTGGGCGCGGCGGTGGTGCTGGCGATCATGGCGGCGGTGTGGATGTGGAGCCAGCAACCCGATTACCGTATCCTGTTTGCCAACGTCAGCGACAAGGATGGCGGCGCCATCACCGCCTCGCTCGACCAGATGGCCATTCCCTACAAGTTCTCCGAAGGCGGCACCGCCATCCTGGTGGCCTCCGACAAGGTCCACGACGCGCGCCTGAAGCTGGCCGCGCAAGGCTTGCCCAAGGGCGGCAACGTCGGCTTCGAGCTGATGGAAAACCAGAAGCTGGGCACCTCCCAGTTCCATGAACAGGTCAACTACCAGCGCTCGCTCGAAGGCGAACTGGCGCGCTCGATCCAGTCGCTCGCCGCGGTCGGCTCGGCGCGCGTGCACCTGGCCCTGCCCAAGCCGTCCGTGTTCGTGCGCGAACAGCAGCGCCCCACCGCCTCGGTGCTGCTCAACATGCAGACCGGCCGCGTGCTCGACCAGGCCCAGGTCAGCGCCATCGTCCACCTGGTCGCCTCCAGCGTGCCGGAACTGCCCACCTCCAACGTGACCGTGGTCGACCAGAACGGCAACCTGTTGTCCAACCTGGACAAGCCGGGATCGGCCAAGATGCTCGACCCTAATCAGCTCAAGTACGTCGAGCGCATCCAGCAAGGTATCGTCAAGCAGGTCGAGTCGCTGATCACCCCGCTGGTCGGCCCCGGCAACGTGCGCGCCGAAGCGACCGCCGAAGTCGACTTCGCCCAGGTCGACACGGCCGCCGAAATCTACAAGCCCAATTCGCCGCCCAATCCGCAGGCCATCCGCAGCACCCAGACGTCGGAAGCGGGCATGCCCAACGGCGGCCCGTCGGGCGTGCCGGGCGCGCTGTCGAACCAGCCGCCGGGCGCGGCCACCGCGCCCATCGACGGCGGCGCCGTGCCGCCGGGCGGCGCGCCGCTGCCGGCCAATGGCCGCAAGGATGCCACCACCAATTTCGAAGTCGACAAGACCGTGCGCTACGAGCAGAAACCCATGGGCGGCATCAAGCGCCTGACCGTGGGCGTGCTGGTCAACCATCGCCGCATCGTCGACGCCAAGACCGGCAAGGTCACCGTCAAGGCCCTGACCGCCGCCGAAGTGGCGCAGATCAACGATCTGGTCAAGGGCGCCATGGGCTACTCCGCCGAGCGCGGCGACACGCTCAATGTGACCAACGCCCCGTTCGACGGCGTCGACAAGCCCAACACCCCGGAGCCGACCATCGACTGGTGGCGCGACCCGGACAATCTGCCGCTGGCCAAGGAGCTGGGCAAGTACCTGATCGCCTTCCTGATCCTGGCGTTCCTGTACTACCGCGTGCTGCGCCCGCTACTGCGTCCGATGTTCCGCAAGCTCGATGAAATCACCGTGGTGCCGCCGCCGCCGGAGCCGGAGCCGGAGCCGGAAAAGACCGAGGAACAGATCGCGGCCGAGCGCACCCAGTTGGAAGAGATTGAAAGCAACCAGGCCCAGGGCTATCGCGAAAATCTGCTGATGGCCAAGAATCTGGCCAAGGAAGACCCGCGGGTCGTGGCCAACGTAGTTAAAGCATGGGTAGGGGCGGAATGAACGATAACGGGATTAACAAGGCAGCCATCCTGATGCTGGCCATCGGCGAGTCCGAGGCGGCCGAAGTGATGCGCTTTCTGGGCCCGCGCGAGGTGCTCAAACTCGGCGCGGCCATGGCTGCCATGAAAAGCGTGCAGCACGAGCAGGTGGTCACGGTGCTGGAAGCGTTCCGCGCCCAGACCGAACTCAATTCCACGGTGGGCCTGGATTCGGACGAGTACATCCGCCAGGTGCTGACCAAGGCGCTGGGCGACGACAAGGCCTCGGTGCTGCTGTCGCGTATTTTGGGCGGCAAGGACGCCTCGGGCATCGAGAGCCTGAAGTGGATGGATGCGTCCAGCGTGTCGGAGCTGATCCGCAACGAGCACCCGCAGATCATCGCCACCATCCTGGTGCACCTGGAGCGCGACCAGGCCTGCGAAATCCTGGGCAACTTCACCGACCGCCTGCGCAACGACGTGGTGCTGCGCATCGCCACGCTCGACGGCGTGCAGCCGGCCGCGCTGCGCGAACTGAACGACGTGCTCACCAAGCTGTTGTCCGGTAACGAGAACATCAAGAAGTCGTCGCTGGGCGGGGTGCGCGCCGCCGCCGAAATCCTCAACTTCATGAGCGGCGAGCAGGAAGGCTCGGTCATGGACAACATCAAGAACTACGACAACGACATGGCCCAGAAGATCATGGACGAGATGTTCGTGTTCGATAACGTCATCGACATCGACGACCGCGGCATCCAGCTGCTGCTGCGCGAAGTGCAGTCGGAGATGCTGATCATCGCCCTCAAGGGCGCCTCGCAGGACCTGCGCGAAAAGATCTTCAAGAACATGAGCGCGCGCGCCGGCGAGATGATGCGCGAAGACCTGGAGTCCAAGGGTCCGGTGCGCCTGTCGGAAGTCGAAGCGCAGCAGAAGCAGATTTTGCAGATCGTGCGCCGCCTGGCCGACGAAGGCCAGATCGTCCTGGGCGGCAAAGGGGAGGATTCGTTTGTCTGATACGCCAAAAGAGCTGCAAACCGCTTACCAGCGCTGGGAGATGAACTCGTTCGGCGACGAACGCCCCAGCGTGGTGGCCAAGCGCACCCCGCCGCCGACCGTGCCGGTGGTGGCGCCCCTGACCGAAAGCGACCTGGAAGCGATCCGCGAAGTGGTGCGCGAAGAAGCGCGCCTGATCGGCTACGACGAAGGCCACACCAGCGGTTACGCCGACGGTCTGGCCATGGGCCGCGCCGAGAGCGCCGCCACCGCCGCCATCGAGCTGGAACACTTCAAGACCATCGCCGTCACCTTCGGCACGGCCGTCGCCGAAGCCGACGAAGTCATCGCCAACGATGTGCTGGAACTGGCGCTACACCTGGCGCGCGGCATGCTGCGCACGGCGCTCGACGTCAAGCCCGAGCTGATCATTCCGGTGATCCGCGAAGCCATCGGCTACCTGCCGGTGCTGCAGCAGCCGGCCCTGTTGATGCTCAACCCGGACGACGCGGTGCTGATCCGCGAAGCCATGGCCGAAGAACTGGACAAGGGCGGCTGGCGCGTGGTGGACGATCCCCAGGTCACCCGCGGCGGCTGCAAGATCGACACGGCCAGCAACCAGATCGACGCCCAGGCCGCCTCGCGCTGGCAGCGCCTGACGCAGGCGCTGGGCAAGAACGTCGAGTGGCTGGGCTGACGATGGATAAGCACAGCGCGCGCTGGCGTTCCTATATCCGCGACTGCAGCGCGCTGGTCGGCTTCGTCGAGCCGATGCAGATCTCCGGGCGCGTCACCCGCGTGGCCGGCCTGGTGATGGAATGCGTGGGTCTGAAACTGGCCGTGGGTTCGGCCTGCACCATCCCCATGCCCAACGGCGCCAAGGTGGAGGCCGAAGTAGTCGGCTTCGATGGCGAGCGCCTGTTCCTGATGCCGCAAAGCGACGTGGAAGGCATCGTGCCGGGCACCCGCGTCTTTCCGGTCGAAGCCTCCGTGCCGCGCCCCGGTTCGGTGATGCATCCGCGCCGCCGCCCCAGCGACCGCGCGCGCCATCTGCCGGTCGGCATCGGCCTGCTCGGCCGGGTGCTCGACGGCGCCGGCCGTCCGCTCGACAACCTCGGCCCCCTGAACACGGACCTGAGCGCGCCGATCAACGTGCGTCCCGCCAATCCGCTCGACCGCGCCCCCATCGTCGACACCCTCGACGTGGGCGTGCGCGTGATTAACGCCATGCTGACGGTCGGCCGCGGCCAGCGTCTGGGCCTGTTCGCCGGCTCCGGCGTGGGCAAGTCGGTGCTGCTGGGGATGATGGCGCGCTACACCACGGCCGACGTGATCGTGGTGGGCCTGATCGGCGAACGTGGCCGCGAGGTCAAGGAATTCATCGAACAGATTCTCGGTCCCGTGGGACTGGCCCGCTCGGTGGTGGTGGCCGCTCCCGCCGACACCCCGCCGCTGATGCGCCTGCAGGGCGCGGCCTACACCACCACCATCGCCGAGCACTTCCGCGACCAGGGCATGAACGTGTTGATGATCATGGATTCGCTGACCCGCTACGCCATGGCGCAGCGCGAAATCGCCCTGGCCATCGGCGAGCCGCCCGCCACCAAGGGCTATCCGCCATCGGTATTCGCCAAGCTGCCGGTGCTGGTGGAACGGGCCGGCAATGGCCTCGAAGGCGGCGGCTCGATCACCGCGTTCTACACCGTGCTGACCGAAGGCGACGACCAGCAGGACCCCATCGCCGACTCGGCGCGGGCGATTTTGGACGGCCACTTTGTACTGAACCGCAAGCTGGCCGAATCGGGCCATTATCCGGCCATCGACATCGAACAGTCGATCAGCCGCGCCATGCACTCGATCACCAGCCACCCGCACCAGCAGGCGGCGCGCCGTCTCAAGCAGCTGTATTCGCGCTACGAGCGCTCGCGCGACCTGATCGCGGTGGGCGCCTACGCCCCCGGCAGCGACCCGGTGCTGGACCAGGCCATCCAGCTCAACGACCAGATCGAAGCCTTCCTGTGCCAGGAGATCACCGAGAAGTTCGGCATGCACGAGAGCTTGGCCCAACTTACCTCTCTGTTCAACTGATAGGACGCCCGGGGGCGCTCCTATAATGGCTCATCATGGCCAATCAGAACGCACTAGAGACTTTAATCGGGCTGGCGCAAACGGCATCCGAAGACGCCGCCAAGCGGCTTGGGGTGGCGCTGGCGGCAGTCGACGACGCCGAGCAGCGCCTGACCATGCTGATCGGCTACCGCGACGACTACGCCACCAAGCTCGATGCAGCCCAGCTGGCCGGCATCACGCCGATGGCGTACCGCAATTTCGTCGCCTTCATCGACAAGCTGGAAAACGCCCTGAACGGGCAGCGTGAAGTCATCAAGCACGCCAAGTTCAAGAGCGAGCAGGAAAAGAAAGCGTGGCAGGAGACCGAGCGCAAGCGCCTGTCGTACAAGACCCTGATCGACCGCGCCGCCGTGGAAGCGCTGCGGCTGGAAAACAAGCGCGATCAGAAAGCCATGGACGAACACGCGGCGCGCCAGGCGTATTTCAAGAGCCGCAAGCAGTAACCGCCGCACCGTTGTCGTTCAGGCACCGGCGGCGATCCGGTCACAGATTATGCGCGACAGCGCACCTTTTAAGCTTAACCTACAAGCGAGCGCACATCATGCAGACGCCCACCCTTCCGATCCAGGTCTCCAACGTCAGCGCCAGCCCGGCCGCGGCGCGCAAGAACGAGGCCGCGTCCAGCGACGGCGCGCAGTTCAGTGCGGCGCTGTCGCGCGAGGTCGCGCAGCAGAAGCAACAGCAGCAGCCTAAGCCGGCCGCATCAGCGGCGCCGGCCGCGCAGAAGAACGCCCAGGCGCCAGCGCGCCCGGCCGACAAGGGCGTCGCGCCCGCCAAGACCCCGGTCGCGGCCAAGCCGCCCGAAGCGGGCAAGCCGGCGCCGGCCAATGAAAAGATCGACCGTGACGCGGCCG
>CALRYE020000109.1:0-21334 GCA_943372275.1 Janthinobacterium lividum | reverse complement strand
GGGCGCTGGCGCGGCATCCGGCTCCACCACGGTCGGCGCGGCCGGTGCCGGCGGCGCGGGTGCGGGAGGCGGCAGCGGCGCCAGCAGCGGGCTGGCGCAAAACACGGGCGGCAGCGGCGCCGCAGGCGGGACGGCAACGGGCGGCACCGCGTCCAATGGCTCGCCCACGGTGGGTGACGCCACGGGTGGTGCCGGCGGGGCCGGCGGCAGCGGCGGCGGGACCAATACCGCCGGCGCGGGCGGCGACGGCGGCACCAATACCGCCGGCGCCGGCACGGGTGGCGCGGGCGCGGCCGGTACTGGCGGCAGCGGCGGCACCACGACGGTCGATGCCGGCACGTTCAACATGTCCAACACGATGAACAACGCGGGACAGTCGGCAGCGGGAATCATGGTGATGAGCCAGAACAGCGGCTTCTCGTCGCTGGTCCAGCAAAGCGTGAACGTCCAGTCCAACCTGAGCCTGGGTAGATAAGCCACGGGCGCTGCTGCCCAGCACGGTGGCAGCGCCTATCGCTTTTGTCGCTTTTGTCGCTTTTGTCGCTTTTGTCGCTCTTATCGCTCTATCGATTTTGTCTGTCGTGACCGGTGCTTGACCGCGCCGTTGTACGTGTTTCCTTGCCTGGAGAATGTATGCCTGAAATTATCACACTGCCCTGCGGCGCTGCGGCGCGCGCTCGGACCTGCCTGCTTCGATCCGGCTTGTTTCGGAACGGTTTGCCTCGCGCCCGCTTGCTCCGCACTTGCCTACTGATCACCAGCCTGACGCTGCCGCACTGGGCAGCGGCGAGCGCTGCGACCGGGATATCGGCCCCGGGCGCCGACCTTTCTGCCACCGTTGGCGCGCGTGCTGACAAAGTCGCCCCGTCCGCCGTCAGCCGGCCCGAGGCGGCGCCGAGCGGGCCCCATGTCGGGCCCGGCCCCAACCAGGGCGCAACCCCTTCTGCCGCCTCCCTCGCCACGGGCACCGGCCCCTTCGGTGCGGCCGCCGCGCAGGACCAGCTCGAACGCACACGTGGTGGCGCCGACGCCATCGCCAGCGACACGCGCCTGCAAGGCAGCGTTGGCAACAACAGCGCCAGTCACATGACCACCGGCGCCAACCGCATCGAAACCGGCTCGTTCACCGGCGCCGTCGGTCTGCCGGTGGTGATCCAGAACTCCGGCGCCAATGTGCTGATCCAGAACGCCACCGTCATCAATCTGCAGCTCAAATGAGCAGCCGGGGCACCCTGTCGATGCGCCCCGTCCGCGCACCGGTGCGCGTGGTCTGGGCGCTATGTGGCGCGCTGGCGGCGGGCTGCGCCGGCACGGCCAGCGCCGTCGAGCTTGCCGCTGTCGGCGGTGCACGCTTCAATGTACCGGCCGCCACCCTCAAGCAGATCCGCTTTCGCCACACCGTGCGTCAGCAATACGACTTCAGCTGCGGCTCGGCCGCGCTGGCCACGCTGCTTACCCATCACTACGGCCTGCCGGTGACGGAGCAAACCGTGTTCGAGCACATGTATCTGCATGGCGATCAGGCAAAAATCCGGCGCGAAGGCTTCTCGCTGCTGGACATGAAACGCTATTTGGCTACCCAAGGCTTGCAGGCCGACGGCTTTACCCTTTCCCTGGACAAGCTGGCGCAAGCGGGCCTGCCCGCCATCGTGCTGATTTCCGATAAAGGCTACCACCACTTCGTGGTCGTCAAAGGCATGCTGGATGGGCGCATCCTGCTGGGCGACCCATCGTCGGGCACGCGCGCCATGACGCGCCACGCCTTCGACGCCATCTGGCCCAGCAAACTGCTGTTCGTGATCCACGGCCATGGCGGGCGCCAGGTAGCCTTCAACGGCGTCGGCGACTGGCGCGCTGCCCCGCGCGCGCCGCTGGCAGAAGGGCTGAGACGCGACGCGCTGTCCAGCCTGACCATCCCCAAGCACGGCCCCGGCGACTTTTAAGGAACCCAATGCGATCTCCCCTCCTGAACCCAATGCGATCTGCCCTGCTGTCCAATGCGCTGCGTGCCACCGTGTGGCTGGCGATGGCTGGCTGGGCGGTGCCGTGCGGCGCGACGCCCGAGCCATTCGCCGGTGCCCGGCCGGTCGACGCCGCCGTGCTCGACGCGACGCGCGGTGGCTTCACGACGCCCAACGGGTTGACCGTTTCGCTGGGAATCGAGCGGCTCGTGTTGCTCAATGGCGACGTCGTCGCCCGCAGCAGTGTGCAGATCGCCGACATTGCCAAACTGGATGCGGCGCAGGCGCAACAAACACGCGCAGCCCTGTCGTCGGTCAATCTGGTGCAAAGCGGAGCTGACACCATGAACGCTGCGCCGATGTCCGGCCCGCTTGGGGCAACCGTCGTGCAAAACGCCCTGAACAATCAGCACATCGACACCCGTACCGTAATCAATTCATCTGTCAACAGCGTAGGCATGCTGACGACACTAAATTTCCAAGGGAGCATAGGCGACGCGCTGGCGCGCGCCGTGCTAACCCACTGACGGAGGAAGCATGCAGCAATACCTTGTAGTCACGGCTTTGGTGCTTGCCCAGGGCACAGCAATAGCTCAACCCAGTCGCCTCAAAAGGACCAATGCCGATATGCCAGCGCGCATGCAGGCCATGCAGAGGCAACTGGCACAGCAGCAGAAGATGCTCGAGGCGTTGAAGCGCGAGCTTGCGGCACAGCGCGTGGCGTTCCAGTCGCAGCTGAGGCAGGCGCAGTCGACGACGCAAACATCGTCGGCGACGCAGATATCGTCGGCAACGCAAACATCGTTGCAGCCCTACTATGCGGCGTCCTCCGGCGCGCGCCACACGTCCGATGCGCAGCGCGGCTATGCCAGCGAGCGGCCGGTGCCGATGAATCTGCTGGCAACCCAGCGCGGAACCGGCCCGTCCGATCCACAGGATGGTTCTGCCCCCTCGGGCCAAAGCACAGCGTCGCAACCGGCCCGCCCCGCTGCCAAGGCGGCTGCCGCCGGGCCTGCGGCGGCGCGGGCGACGTCAGCACCAGCGCAAGCGGTGGGCAGGCCACCGGCACGCGACAGCCGCCCCCCGGAAGTGGCGCCCCTGTTCGAGCAGCCAGGTGTGCTCACGCCCAAGGGCAAACTTGTGTTCGAGCCCGCACTGCAGTTCGGCTACTCATCGAGCAACCGGGTAGCGCTGGTCGGTTACACGGTCATTCCCGCGTTGCTGATCGGTCTGGTCGACGTGCGCGAGGTCAAGCGCAACACCACCACGGCGCTGCTGAGTCTGCGCACGGGGCTAAGCAACCGGCTCGAAGTCGAAGCCAAAGTGCCGTATGTCTACCGCTCCGACGCGACCGTCAGCCGGGAAATTTTCACCGGTACTGCGGTGGAGAATGTGTTCAACACCAGCGGCAAGGCCATGGGCGATGCCGAACTGGGGCTGCGGTACCAGCTCAATGCCGGCGGCCCGGATCGTCCTTATTACATCGGCGCACTGCGGGTCAAATCGCGTACCGGGCGCGACCCGTTCAGCGTCGTGACCGATTGTCAGACGCGCTGCGTCGGTCCCAACGCGACGGGAACAGGACTGCCCCTCAGCTTGCCGACCGGCTCCGGTTTCTATTCGGTGCAACCCAGTCTGACGGCGCTGTTCCCGTCCGACCCGGCGGTATTCTTCGGGAGCATCAGCTATCTGCACAACATCAAGCGCGACGATGTCAGCCGTACCGTGCTGGGCGGAGAGAAGGAGTTCCTTGGCGAGATCAAGCCTGGCGACATTGTCGGCTTCAACTTCGGCATGGGGCTGGGACTGAACGAAAAAGCCTCGTTCAGTCTCGGTTACGACCACAGCTCGATTGGCCGCACGAAGCAGGCAGGACTCCCCGTGCCGGGCTCGGTGCGCACCCAGCTGGGCACGCTGCTGCTGGGCTTCTCGTACCGACTCAATGAGCGCCGCAGCCTTAGCGTGTCGGTCGGCGCGGGGATGACGCGCGACACCCCCGATGTGTCGCTGACGCTGCGCATGCCGACCAGCTGGTGATGCGCACCCGCGCGGCGGTCGGCACTAATAGCCGAGCACGCTCACCACGCCCCGCACCTGTCATCACCGGTGCCCCAGACGCGTTGCCCGCATGACCCGCCCACGCGCCGCGCGTCGGCGATCTCGACTACATTAACGCTTTACCAGCCCTGCCGAGAACCCATGCATTCCATTCCCCTGGTCGCCACCACGCGTGGCTATCCCAACGCCGGCCAGACTGTCGAAAACGTCCACATGGGATCGGTGGCCGTGGTCGATGTCAGCGGCAAGCTGCTGTGGTCCGCGGGCGACCCGGACCTGTCGACCTTCACCCGCTCGGCGCTCAAGCCGTTCCAGGCCCTGCCTTTCATGCTCGCCGATGGGCCCGCCCGCTTCGGCCTGACCATGCCGGAAGTCGCGCTGCTGTGCGCCAGCCATTCGGGCGAAGAGA
The DNA here is from genome assembly GCA_943372275.1 of Janthinobacterium lividum. GTDB lineage: Bacteria > Pseudomonadota > Gammaproteobacteria > Burkholderiales > Burkholderiaceae_D > Telluria_A > Telluria_A lividum_A. The sequence goes on along the minus strand of CALRYE020000109.1, from coordinate 16,906 downwards.
CCCACCTCGCCGGCGTGCGCTCGATTCTCGACAAGATCGCGCTGGACGAACACCACTTGGAATGCGGCTGCCACGCGCCGTTGTTTTACGAGATGTTGCGCATGCCGCTGCCCGCCGGTGCCAGCTGGCGACCCGTGCATCACAATTGTTCGGGCAAACACAGTGGCTTTCTGGCGTGGTGCCGCCTGCACGATGTGGCCAGCGAGGGCTACGTCCACCCTTCCCATCCGCTGCAGCAGGCAATCCGCCAGACCTTGGCCGACGCCGTCGGTATTCCGCCGCAAGATATGCCAAGTGGAATGGACGGATGCTCGGCGCCCAACTACGCGCTGCCACTGTCGCGTCTGGCCCAACTATTCGCCCGGCTGGCCAACGGCAATCGCGACGTTCAGTTCGGTAGCGCCATGGGCGACCTGTTCGCTGCCATGACCAGTTATCCGGACATGGTGTCGGGCCAGGCGCGCACCGATCTGGGCTACATGCGCGCCGGTGCGGGCGACTGGGTCACCAAGGTGGGGGCCGATGCCGTCCAGACCATCGGCGTGCGCTCGGCCGGCCTGGGCATAGCGATCAAGATTGCGGACGGCGCAACACGCGCCCTGCCCGTCGCCACCGTCAGCGTGCTGGACCAGCTCGGTTTGCTGGACGCGGCCCAGCGCTCGCTGCTGGAACCTTACCGGCAACCTCCCATACTGAATGCGAAAGGCAGTCCGGTCGGCGACATCCGGGCGCTCTTCCGCCTGCAACGGGCAGCATAAAGGCAGACACGGCGCGTACAGCATCCCTGAAGCGGCAGGCCGATGTAATTCATGCCGGCTGTGATCAATGCCGCTCAAGACACGTGCGGCACCCCGCCGGCGCAGCAACCGCCTAGGCCAGCACCTCGGTCGACAGCGCCAGGGTTTCCTTGATCTCCTCCATCACCACATAACTTTTCGACTGCGCCGCACCGGGCAGCTGTAGCAGCATGTCGCCCAGCAGCTTGCGGTACTCCGCCATTTCGTGGATGCGTGCCTTGATCAGGTAATCGAAGTCGCCGGAGACCAGATGGCATTCCTGCACCTCCGGTATGCGCAACACCTCGCGCCGGAACTGCTCGAAAGCGGATGCCGATTTCTGATTAAGGGTAATTTCAACAAACACCAGCAGCTTGGCGCCCAGCGCCGCCGGATTGACGCGCGCGTGGTAGCCACTGATCACGCCGTCGCGTTCCATGCGCTTGACGCGCTCGATGCAGGGTGTCACCGATAAATTCACCTGCTCGCCCAGCTCCTTCATGGAAATACGGCCGTCGTCCTGCAGGATGCGCAGAATATGGCGATCGAGCTTATCCAGGCTCCGGGTCGATTCCTTCAAAGTACGCATGAAAATCCACCAAATAATCAAATTTATACAGAAACATCCACTGGGTGATGTGCATTAATATAGCTGAAACCGCTCAACATTCCAGCACATTTCGTTAAACCAGCATCGTCATCAACACCGGAGCAGCCATGCGTGTCGTTATTCTCGGAAGCGGCGTCATTGGCGTCACCAGCGCCTACTATCTGGCCCGTGCCGGCCACGAGGTGACGGTGCTCGATCGTCAGCCCGGTCCTGCGCTGGAAACCAGCTTTGCCAACGCCGGACAGATTTCGCCCGGCTACGCCTCACCCTGGGCCGCCCCCGGGATTCCCCTGAAGGCCATGAAATGGATGCTGCAGCGCCATTCGCCGCTGGCCATCAAACCGGACGGCACCAGTTTCCAGCTATCCTGGATGTGGCAGATGCTGCGCAACTGCACTACCGAGCGTTACGCGGTGAACAAGGAACGCATGGTGCGCCTGGCCGAGTACAGCCGCGACTGCTTTAAGCAGTTGCGCGACGACACCGGTATTGCGTACGAAAGCCGTCAGCAGGGCACCATGCAGCTGTTCCGCACCGAGGCGCAGTTCGCCAATGCCCAGAAGGACATCAATGTCTTGCGCGATTCGGGCGTGCCGTTCGAACTGCTGACCAGCGAGGAGCTGGGCCGTGCCGAGCCGGCGCTCGATCAGGTCCGCCACAAGCTGGTGGGCGCGCTGCGCCTGCCCAATGATGAGACGGGCGACTGCCAGCTGTTCACCACGCGGCTGGCGGCGCTGGCCGCTTCGCTCGGTGTGCAGTTCCGCTACAACATGTCGATCGACCGGCTGGCCGTCAGCGGCGGCAGCGCCGGCGGCAGCATCAGCGGCGTGCACTGCGGCGAAGAAGTCATCAGCGCCGACGCTTACGTGGTCGCGCTGGGCGCGCACTCCACCCCGTTGCTGCGCGACCTGGTCGACATCCCCGTGTATCCGATGAAAGGGTATTCGATCACGCTGCCGATCGTCGATGCCGCGCGCGCGCCGGTGTCGACCATTCTGGACGAAAGCTACAAGATTGCGGTGACGCGTTTCGACGACCGTATCCGCGTAGGCGGCATGGCCGAAATCGCCGGTTTCGATACGCGCCTGGACGCGCGCCGCCGCGCCACGCTGGAAATGGTGGTGGGGGATTTATTTCCCGGTGCCGGTGACAGCGCCCGCGCAACTTTTTGGACCGGTCTGCGTCCCATGACGCCGGACGGCACGCCGATTGTGGGGCGCACCGGCCTGTCCAACCTGTTTCTCAACACGGGCCACGGCACCTTGGGGTGGACCATGTCGTGCGGTTCGGCGCAGTTGCTTGCCGACCTGATGTCGGCGCGCCGCCCCGCCATTCCCTATGCGGACCTGTCGGTGCAGCGCTATGCCAGTCACGGCGCGCGCGGCCAGTTCGATCTGGCCAACGCTTAGGCGGACGGCCTTTACCTGCGCGCAGGCCGGCGGCGGCCCTGGCCTGCGTGTTACCTGCGCGCGTTACTCGACCGTGATCGCCAGATCGCGGCCGGCACCGGCCACATTGCCGGCAAAATCGGCCGCATGCGCGCGCAGGATATAGTCGCCCGGCGCCAGGCTGGCCGGATTCCAGCTCCCTTCCTGCGCGCGCCCGTCGCGCACGATATTGGTGGCCACGTACAGGAAGCGCGTACTGGCGCTGCCGTACACCGTGATGCCGCTCTGCTCGGCATACGCCACCTTCACGCTTTCCTGGTCCGGCGGCAATCGGTTGAACTCGATGTTGACCACCGGTGTCTCAAATCCCGGCATGGCGCTGCCGTCCGCCTTGAGCACTTGATAACCGAGCTTGTACAGCCCAAGCTTACGGCGCGCCGCATTGCCATCCATCTGGTCATACGCTTCCACCACCAGCGCCAGCGGGCCGGCCGACTGCGGCACCAGCAAGCGCTTGGCGCGCTTGGCGATCAGGCGCTTGCCATCGGCGCCCACCAGCGTCATGGCGTCGATGCGCGGCGCGATGCTGTCGACCAGTCCAGGAAACGGCAGCGAGATCGGATTGGTCTCGCCGCCGGCCACCTGACGGATCAAGTGCACATGGAACATCCGGTTGACTGTACCCAGCGCATCGCCGACCGCGAAGCGGGTGCCGCGCTTGATGCGCACCCGATTCGGCTTGCCCTTGGCGTCGCGCAGCAGCGTGAAGCGGGAGGCGTCGAGCGGCGCGTCCTTGGCATTGCGTCCGACCCGCATGTGCAGATAAGCGGTGCTGTCGATACTCATGCCCTCGCCCACGTCGCCATACGCCCAGTTCGGTAACGGATTGCTGACCTTCTCGGCCACCACCGCCAGCACCTCGGCGCCCATCGGGGCCTGCACGTCCAGGCCGTTGTGGAAATGGTGACGGCTCTCGCCGTCGTAACTGCCGCGGCACTCGCCCACCGTGCCGACGACTTCATGGGGCCGGTCCTGCGGCGCAATCGGCCAGGGAAAACTGGCTGGCGCGCTCGCTGCGGCGGCGGAGACGGTGAAGGCCTTGAGCGCGGTGGGCGAGCCGGCATCGGCGGCGCCAGCGGCACCCGCAGCGCCAGCGGCAGCGGCCAAAGTAGCGCTGGGCGCCAGTGCCACAGGCAGCGTGCCGGCAGCGGCGGCGGGCACGGTGGCGGCAACATCGTAGGCGCTCTCGCCGGCGGCGCGCGGCGCCATCTTACGGACCATGCGCCCCACCGAATCGGCCACGTACAGGGCGCCATCGCGGCTGAGCGCAATACCGGCCGGCCGCGCCAAGCGCGGGGTCAGCGCGTCGCCGATGGCAATGTCGATGCCAAGGCCCGTCAGCCCATGCACAGCACCGGCCGGATCGATCTGCCAGATGCGTCCCCGCGCCATGTCGCCCACATACACGAAGCCGTCGGCCGTGGCGGCCAGCGACACCGGCCGCTGGATCTGCAGCTTTTCATCGGTGGCCGACACGCCCATGACGGAGCTGACCATGCCGTCCGGCGTGAGCTTGCGAACCGATTCATTGCGCAGGTCGGCGATCCAGATCACCCCCTGCGCGTTCACCGCCAGCGCGGATGGCGTGTCGAACAGCGCCTGACCCGCCGGGCCGTCCAGATTGCCGGGCACGGAACCGGCCAGCGTCGTCACCGTGCCATCGGGTGCAATACGGCGGATGCGGTCATTGTAGGTATCGGCCACCAGCACATTGCCCGCCTTGTCCAGCGCCACGCCGAGGGGACCGTTGAACTGGGCCTGGGTGCCCACGCCGTCGCGGTCGCCGGCCGGGCCGCCGCCGGCCAAGGTCGTCACCACGCCTTTCGGCGTGACCTTGCGGATGGCGTTGTTACCCGTGTCCGCCACATACAGATTGCCGGCCTTGTCCAGCGCCAGGCCGGACGGCGTGTGAAACGCGGCCTGCACCCCGATGCCGTCGGCATAGCCCTCATTGCCACCGGCCAGTGTACTGACCGTGCCGTCCGGTGCGATTTTGCGGATGCGGTTATTGTCGCCCGCGTCGGCCACATACAGCACACCGGACGCATCGACCACGATGCCGAACGGATCGGAAAAGCGCGCCGCGCGGCCCAGCCCTTCCGACGTGCCCGCCGTGCCGTCGCCGGCAACTGCGGTGGTGCGCACGGGCCAGCCCAGCACGGTCGGCGCTACTTTTTTCGGTAGCAACGTGGCGACCCTGCCCGCGGTGGGATCGCGCGTGTAATCCACGCCCAGCCACACGATGAGCGCTGCGCCCGCACACGCCAATGCGGCCCACAGCACGCGTTTCTTGAGTTGCACGATCAAGCCTGACTCCGCTTTTATGTAGAAAAGCAAAGCTTACCTGATTTGTCATGCGTCCCGCATGCCTGCTGTGCTCGCTTTCGCCGCCGTGATGCCGCTGTGATGCCGCTGTGATGCCGCTCAGAGAACTCCAGGTGACGGGCCTTCACCGATCGAAGTCCCGCCGAAAACGCGCCGCCCGCAAAACCCGCCGAACTCCCGCCGAACTCCCGCCGAACTCCCGCCGAGCACCGGCGAACAGTCGTCCAGCGCGTCGTCCGGTTTGCCGCCCCGCCTGCCCCGCCCCCTGCCCCGATTACACCGTGTCGACCGCAGCCGCATCGAGCACGGGCGCCCATTCGACGGACGCGCCGACGGGACGGCGGACGCTGTCAGCCTGCAACTGAATGCGCACGATCCTGGCATGGGCTTCTTCTGTGTAGGCGGTGCTGCAACTGGCGCGGTGCAGCAGCACCGTGCCCGAAGGCGAGATCAGGGAAGTGGTCAAGGTAGACGATCTCATACGTAAATCTCCACGGATTCTGCGTTGATGGTGGCGGATAACACATGCGTCTGCCCATGCGCGTCCGAGGTGCCGAACTCCAGCCGCCCGCTCTGACGCACTACGGCGTATTCTTGATTCGCCAGCGGTACGCCGGTGCGATGATCCACCAGCACGAAGCGCCCGCTGTACAGGCGGTTGCCGCTGCCGCGCGGGCGCCGCGGCGGCGCGGCCGCATCGAGTGCGTGCGACAGCGCGCTGCCCGTATCTTTGATCACCTGGCTGCGCGCGGTCTGGTTGGCCAGCAGGCGCGGCGACGGCGTGCAATGACAGGTACAAAAATCGTTTTCCAATGCCACGTGCTTGCCGTTTAACATTTCCGGGATACGCGGCCCCACGCACAGGATTCTGCCTGTCGAATTGCACACCGGGCACGACACCAGGTCGCCTTCCAGTGCGATGGCCACGCCATCGATGCGGCTGCCGCTGCTTGCCGAGACGACCTTGCCCCCACTGGTTGTGCCGGCGCCAAGCGTGATGGTGTAGCGCCTCATGCCGCTACGCCGATCCCGACCAGTGCCGGCAGTGCGATGGATCGAATGTTCTTGTTATTCATACTTCCTTTTATTCACAGCATGGCCAGGATAATTCCAGTCCAAAATGTGCTCTCAGGTTGCTAGATTACGTGGCGTAACTTTTCGCGGATTGATCTCGCTCAAAGGTTCGGGACTCAGCCATTGGGTTTTCTCATAGCAAGAATTTAGGGCATGGCGTAGTCCAACTCCGTCAGCGCGCAAGGCGCTTGATATTTCTCAACCTTATTCAATCAACAATTTGATTGCGCCACCTCAAAGCGTCGTCCATAATCGTCGGCCACTCTTTGGACTGAAGCCATGACAACCGACACCATCACCACCCGCCAGGCCAGCGTGGCCGACCTCGACCAGCTCGCGCCGCTGTTCGACGGCTACCGCCAGTTCTATCGGGGCGCGCCCGACCTGGCAGGCGCGCGCGCATTTCTGCAGGCCCGGCTGGAGCGCCGCGAATCGGTGGTCCTATTGGCGGAGGATGGCGGCACGGCGATCGGCTTTACCCAGCTGTATCCGTCGTTCTCGTCGGTGTCGATGGGCTCGACGTTCGTGCTGAACGATCTGTTCGTCAGCCAGGATGCGCGCCAGCGCGGGGCCGGCGCGATCCTGCTCACGGCGGCCGCGCAATACGCCCGCTCGACGGGTGCGATTGCCTTGTCGCTGTCGACGGCGCGCGACAACACCACGGCGCAGTCGCTGTACCGCGCCATGGGCTGGCAACAGGACCAGACCTATATCGAATTCGGCCTGCCCTTGACCCGCGCCTGACCGCCGCACGCTCGACCGCCGCACGCTTGACCGCTGCACGCTTGACTGCTGCACGGTTGACCGCTGCACGCTTGACCGCCGCACGCTTGACCGCCGCACGCTTGACCAGCGGCGCCGCCGGTGCCAGACTGGCCTTGCTCGACCAACGAGTTCAACCACTGCGACGGTTTCAACCACTGCAACGGCTGGAACGACTGCAACGACTTCGACAACTTCAATCATCCACCACGGGAGAATTTCATGCGCTACCTGGCCTTTGTCCTGCCGTCGGCTGCCTGATCAGACGAGTTGCCTCTGTACTGCCGAACCTTCAGCGTGCGCCCATCGATGTGCGCGGCTCTGAAGGTTCTCTGTTGAGCTGATGCCATGCGCGTCTGATCACGCGCCGACTTCCGATTTTGCGAACTGTCCGCCCCTGCGTGACAGCGGTGCCCGCACGCCACGGGCAAACCAAATCTGGAACCTCACGATCATGTTCGATATCGACCTCGACTTTGAAGCACTGCGCCGCATCGGCTTTTCCCACTCCCTGCTCGCCCAGCTGAGCGCCACCTCGTCCGACCTCAGGCTGGCACGCGTCGTCGAGGTCCAGCGCGACCGCGTCACCATCCACGACGGCCGCCAGCAGGCGCTCGCGCGCAGCGATCCCGCGTCCAGCCCGTCACTGACGGTGGGCGACTGGGTACTGCTGCGCGACGGCCGCGCGCCGCTGTGGATCGTGGCCGCACTCGACCCGCTCAACCGCATCGTGCGGCGCACGCGCGAAGCACGCCGCCAGCCGCTGGTGAGCAACGTCGACACGGCGTTGCTGGTGATGGGGCTGGACCACGACTTCAATCCGCGCCGGCTGGAGCGCTACCTGGCGCTGGTGCAAACGGCCGGCGTGGCGCCCGTGGTGGTCTTGACCAAGGCCGATATCGGCCATGCTGTCGATGCGCGTGTGGATCAATTGCGGCAGCGCCTGCCTTCGCGGATTCCTGTGGTGCCTGTCAACGGCCATGCGCCGGACTGCGCCGAAGCACTGGCGCCATGGCTGGGCGCCGGGCAAACCGTCGTATTGCTGGGATCGTCGGGCGCGGGCAAATCGACACTGACCAACACCCTGTGCGGGGTCGATCAGGCCACGGGCGCGGTGCGCGTGGCGGACGGGCATGGGCGCCACACCACCACGGCCCGCTCGCTGCATCAGTGTGCCGCTGGCGCGTGCATCATCGATACGCCCGGACTGCGCGCGTTGCAACCCGACGCCGATGCCGATACGCTGGCGGCCACGTTCGACGACATCGAAGCGCTGGCGGCCGCCTGCCAGTTCCGCGACTGCCGCCACGGCGCGGAGCCGGGCTGCGCGGTGCGCGACGCGGTCGATCCCGACCGCCTGCGCAACTTCCACAAGCTGCTGCGCGAGGCGAGGCGCGGCGAGCAATCGCCGGTGGAGCGCATCGCCGAGCGCGGCAAGTGGAAGGTGGTGGTGCGCGCGCACCGGCGCGGCTAGGCCGCGTCAGGGCGCGCTTTGAGGACAGCGCGTTATGGGTCAAGCAAGAGCTACAAGTTCAACGCCCGGGCCACATCGTCCCAGCCGACGTACTTGAAGTTCTGCGGCCCGTCCGGCATGCGCTTGTAGCCATCCTGGATCACCAGCATGCCGCGTGCGAAGACACCGCCGGCGCCGCCCAGATTGGCCGACGTTACGTCGAGCCCGTCGGTGTCGGCGGTGCCATCGATGCCCGCGGCCAGGTTGAAGCCGACCTTGAAGCGGCCCAGCACCTTGTGCGGCGCCTTGGCGTCGAGCACCACATAGCTGCTGTCGCCCTGGCTGGACACGATCAGGTAGGAGCGCTGCGCGCCATGGTAGATCGCCATGCCTTCCACGTCGGCGCGCAGGGCTTCCCCCACGCCCAGCACCAGCTGCAGTTTGGCCGGCTGGTCGGCGGCGGCGGGCAGACTCCACACGCCGCGCTTTTCCTCGCCGATAAACAGCCGGCCACTGCGCTCGTCGGCCACGCAGCCTTCCGGCTGGCTGGCCACCTTGAAGGTGCGCGCCAAGGTGCCGCCATATTTGCCGTCGCGCCTGGCAATGCGGTACTGGTGGAACACGCCACTCTTGTCGTTGACCACCACATCGAGCGCGCCGCCGGGCGGCTGGTACAGGCAAATGCCATACACATCCTTGAAGCCGGTGGCGATGCGGGTCAGCTCGGCCACCTGGCCGTCGCCGTCGATGCCGAACAGCACCACGCTATTGTCGTCGCGCTGCGAGGCCACGGCCAGATCGACCGTGGCGCCATCGATATTGACGCGCTGGCGCAGGTCGACGTTGTTGACGCGGCCCACGTCCAGCTGCTGCACCTGCTTGCCGGCCAGGTCGTACACCATCAAGCCCTGCTTTTTGTTGGTGCCCAGCACGCGCGAACGGGCCGCGTCGGTGGGATGGACCCAGATCGCCGGATCGTCGGCCGCGTCGCCCCACTGCGCCACCGACGCCGTCTGTACGCGCGGCATGACGACCGCCACCGGATAGGCCGGCGCGCGCAGCGCCCCGGTCGGGCGGCGCTTGACCAGTTTGCGCGACGGCATCGCTTCACTGTCGACGTCATACGCCCACAGTCCCACGCCCGGCTCGTTCACATACAAGGTATGGCGCGCGTCGTCGACGCGGCATTGCTCGTCGCCAGGAGGCAAGGCCAGCTTGCGCACCAGGCGCGCGGTGGCGCCGTCGATCAGCCACTGCTCTGCCTGCCCATCCTTGCCCGCCACAACGACCTGGGCGATTCCCTGCTGGTCCTGGAACAGGCACACGCTTTCCGCGCCGAACGCCGCCGCGATCGGGGCCATCGGCGTCAATGAACCGGCCTGTAAATCGATGCGCACGGGTAAAGCTTGCTGGGTGGAAGAATCGCGCACCAGCGCCAGCGTACCGCGCACGTCGAGCTGCTCGGCGCGCAGCGGCAGGCTGGCGCGGGTCTTGCCGTCCGGGCCCACCAGCACCAGCACATTTTTCTTCAGCACCACGGACGCGCCGCCCGCCAAGGGCAATTGTTCGTCGGCCTGGACGCTGGCGCACAGCAGCACGCATGCCAGACTGAGTGCGATGCGCTTGAAGGTGGTGATGGTTGTCATTGATGTTGCCATTTCAGAATACGCTCGCTTTCAGGGTCAGCTTGTAGGTGCGGCCATACTGCTCGTACTGAGCGTTGTACTGGCGCGCGCCTTGATAAACATAGTATTTTTCATTGTTCAGATTGGCGCCTTCGAACACCAGCTGCAACTGCTTGTTCAGCTGCAGCGCGAACGAGAAGTCCAGCTGCCGTTGCCCATCCACATAGCGGTCCTGCGTAGCGTTGAGAATATCACTGCCCACTTCCAGCAGATAAGCCGACTTGTGATTCCACGCCAGGCGCGTGCTGACCGGGCCTTTTTCGTAGCCGACCATCAGATTGACGATGCGGCGCGACTGGCCCGGCATGCGGATCGAGCGCGTCAGCGTGGAACGGCTGGCCTGGTCGAAGCGGCCGATGCTGGCCTCGGCGCTGTTGACGCTGGCGTTGGCGCCGAGCACCAGACCATTCCACGGCGCCGGCAAGGTGCGCAGCGCATGCGAGTACGACAGCTCGATCCCCTTCACGCGCGCCTTGTCGCCGTTGGCGTAGCTGACGGCGCTGGTGTATCCGGCCCACGCGCCGCTGCCGGCCAGATCGGTGGTGTAGGTGAATTGATCAATATCCTTGGAGTACACATAGGCCGACACGGCGCCGTCGCCGCCCAGCATGTGTTCCACGCCCAGATCCAAGTTGGACGCTTCCAGCGGGCGCAGGTCCGGGTTGCCGATCACCGCTTCGGTCGGGCTGGCCAGGCTGATGCCGGGCGCGAGCTGGCTGAAGTTGGCGCGCACCACGGCATTGGTCCATGCCGCGCGCACACTGGTGCGGCTGTCGAGGTCGTAACGGGCTTGCAGGTTGGGCAACCAGTGGCCGTAGGAACGGTCGCGCTGCAAACCCGTCACGCCGGTTGCGGCAACCTGGTTGCCTGCCGCGCGGAACTTGGTGTGCTCATGGCGCACGCCGGCCAGCAGGCGCCATGCGCCGATGTCCGCGCCGGCCTGCACGTAGGCCGAATCGATATCCTCGTTCAACTTAAAATCGTTCAGGCTGGATTCGGCCAGCAGGCGCGCACCGGCCCGGTTCAGACCCGCAACACGGGCGCGTATCAGGTCGGGATTGATGCCCGGCCCCAGGTTGGCGAATGGATAGTCGAGCGGACCCTGGATAAAGCTGCTCATCGACACGTCTCCCGCGCCCCAGTAATTGCCGCTGTCGGCCTTGCTGCTGGTGTAAGCCCACTGCTCGGTGTCGCTGTCCTTTTCGCGCCGGCTCACTTTGGCGCCGCCCTTGATATCGACCGCGACCGCGCCGCCGCTCAGCTGACGCGACAGGTCGAAGCGCGCATGGCGTTCCTTATCCTCGCTGTCGCGCGCCTGCAAGGTAATGCCTTGCAGCTTGTAGCTGGCCGGGTTCGCCAGCGCGGCGGGACCGACCAGTACAGGCACGTCGCTCCCGCTAAAGCCGACGCCGGCAAAATTGGACGAACCGCGAAAACGCCCATCGTTGATGCTTTCCGGCGTGTCTTCACTGGCCGAGCTGCTGCCGACCGAACCGGCCAGTTTCCATGCGTCCAGGCGCATTTCTCCGCCCAGCACCAGCGAGCTGATCTCTTGCGTGTACTTGCGCTGACGCAGGCGGCGCTCGCCCCGTGCCGTTGCGGTGGTGTCCGGTGCGACACTGCCACCCGAAAAGTTACTGATGCTCAAACGGTCGCGCACTTCATCGTCGCTGAACTGGCTGACGAAGGTGCGCAGGTACAGCGCCGTGCCCGGCTCAGGCCGGTAATCGAGATTGACGGCCAGCGCGGCGCGTTCGCGCTCGGGCAGATAGTTGCGGAATTCCAGCCCGGACAGCTTGCCGTTGCTCCAGGCGCCGCCCGTTTCGACATTGTCCGAGCCGAAGCGGCGGCGCTCGCCGCTGAGACCCGCGGCCACACCCAGCTTGCCGTCCAGGAAGCGGCGCGCCCACAGGCCGCCCGCCGCCGGACTGGTGTTGCCGGTGTTCTGGTCGTAGCTGGCGCCGGCTTGCACGCTCAGCGCCGCGGCCGGCAGATCGAAGGCCGACAGCGCCTTGACATCGACCGTGCCGCCCAGCGAGTTGGCATCCTGCTCGGGCAGCAGCGTCTTGCTCACTTCCAGCGAGCGGATCAAGCCGGCCGGCAGCACATCGAGCGCGACCGCGCGGCGGCCCGACTCGGGCGACGGCACCAGCGCGCCGTTGATGGTGACGGCGTTGTAGTCCGGGCCCAGGCCGCGCACCACGATGTAGCGGCCCTCGCCCTGATCGCGCTGCACGGCAACGCCCGGCAGGCGCGCCAGGGCTTCGGCGGCATTCTTGTCGGGCAGCGCGCCGATATCGTCGCTGCTGACGACGCTGATCACGTTGTCGGCTTTCTGCTGAAGCGCCAGGGCGCGGCGCATGCTGGCGCGCTGGCCGGCGATGACGACCGTATCGCCCTGCAGCGCGGTCTGTTCGGTGGCGCCGGGCGCGGCGTCGGCATAGTCGAGCGCGTTCGCGTCGGCACAGGCAGCGCCGGCGCACAACTGCGCAACGGCAAAGGCGATGACGCTGGAGCGACGGCGGCGGAGATGAAGAGTCGAAGTCATAAGGAGCCAGGGTTTGGGGAACAAGGTTGGATGCGGAGTGCTTTGGATGAAAACGGGCCGAGTCTAGAGGGCGCATGTGTCAATTGCATGACACGGCCGGGCGCCGCCGCGCCTTGAGGCCCAAAACGAGCTCAATTGACTGCCTGTGGCCTGGCGCGCGCAAGCCGAGCAGCTGCAGGCGAGCAGGAGCCGCCGAGCTGCCAAGCGCGTCATGAGCCGCATTGACGCAACAAGGTGAGCTGTATTGACTCTTACTGTCATCAACGTGTCATGCGTCAGGACTACCATCTGAACGCATTACCCTCACCTACCCACCGCCATGCTACGCACCCACTGCACTTCGTTCACCCTGGTTGGCGCCGCCGCTGCCGGCGTAGCCACGCTGTACGCCACCCTCGGAGCCGCCAAGCCGGCTCATGTGTGGAATCCATTCGACCTGCTCAGCGAAGCGAGCATCGTGGTGCTGGCGGCGGTGTGGTTCGTGGTGGTGCTTACCAGCCGGCCAGCCGGGCGCGCCACCACCATGCTGGCGGCTGGCCTTGCCGGCCTGATGCTCGGCGCCTGGGCCGACTGCATGGATGAAATCTTCATCGTCGCCAAGGACCGGCCCTGGCCGCACCTGCTCGAAAGCGGCGTCACGTTGCTCGGCATGGTCAGCCTGACATGGGGTTTGCTGTACTGGCGGCGCGAACAATTCATGGTCACCGAGCATCTGCAAAAGCGCGAACGTCTGTTTCGCGATCACCGCTCGTTCGATACGCTGACCCAGGTGGGCGACGCCGACTACCTGCGCGAACAGCTGCGCATGGAATACAGCCGGGGCGCCAGTAACTGCGCGCTGGCCATGCTCGACATCGACGACTTCCATCTGGTCAATCGCGACCACGGCCAGCGCGAAGGCGACCGCCTGTTGCAGGCCGTCACCCACGTGCTGCTGCTCAATCTGCGCAGCACCGATCTGCTGTGTCGCTACGCCGGCGACCGCTTCGCCATCCTGCTGCCAGGCACCGATGCCGAACAGGCGCGCGCGATGGCCGAACAGCTGCGCCGCGCCGTGGCCAGCCTGCGGCACCATCCGCAGCGCGGCGGTGCCGCCCTGCAAACCTCCATGCGCCACGTGACGCGGCCTGTGGATGCCGACCCGCGCCAGCTGCTCAAGGAACTGAACCGCGCGCTGGAGCGCCGCATTCCCGCTCACGTGTCAGCCGACAGCGCAGCACAGCACGCGTGAACGCGCTCGTGCACGCCAGCGACGCGTGCATCGTCGCCCAGCATCAGCCGGCGCTGGTACTCGATTACGCGCGCAGCCGTGAGCTGAACAGCCGCAACGTGCTGATCGGCACCGGGATCGACGACTGGGACGCGCCGCCGGACGGGGCCATCACACCGGCCCAGTATTTCAAATTGCTGGGCAACGTGGCTACGGGTCTGGCCAGCGCCGACACCAGCTTCATGCTCGGGCAGCAAATGCTGCCCGGCCACTACGGCGCATTGAGTCATGCCCTCAGCCACGCGGCCACCTTGCGCGACGCCATCACCATTCTTACCAGCCATGCGCTGGCGCTGTGCCCGCTGCTCGCGCCCCGCTTGCGGGTGGAAGGCGGCTTGGCGATGATCTACTGGAGCGACAGCTTCGGCAGCGCCCAGCAACGCGGTTTCATCGTCGAAATGCACATGACGGCCGTGAGCGCGATGTGCCGCTGGCTGTCGGCCGAGCGGCTGCCATGGCGCTATTGCTTTAACCGCACCCGGCCGCGTCATACCGAGCAGCATGAAGTGCATCTGGGCGAGCAGCTGCAATTCGATTGCCATCTGGATGCCATGCTGATCGACGCCGCCTGGCTGGACCGGCCATGGCCGCGCGCCATCCCGATGGCCTGCGCGGTGGCGCTACGCTCGGCGCCGGATACCCAGACCAGTTTTCTGACCGCGCTGTACGACTATCTGATGGCGCAGCTGCGCGGTGTTCCCACGCTGGAACGCACCGCGGCCGCCTTCGGAGTCAGCCCGGCGACCTTGAAGCGCCAGCTGGCGCGCCATGGCAGCCACTTTCAGTTCGAGCTGGATCAGGTACGCGTGCACATGGCGCTTAGCCTGATTCATCAGGGCTACGACAACGATGCGCTGGCGCGCTATCTGGGTTTTCACGACGCCAATAATTTCCGGCGCTCGTTCAAACGCTGGACTGGCGTGACGCCGATGTTATTGCGTCAGGCACTTCAGCAGAGCGCGCATCTACTGCGCGCATAAGCGGTGCGGCCCGGCGCTCGCCAAAGTGGCATTCGAAGTCGGCGTTGGATTTGGGGATGATGCGCAGGATCGGCAGCAGCCAGCTGACGGCGATTACGGCCACCACGACCAATGCGATTAGAAAAATCGGTAACATACATCCTCCGTTTTCGCACACCCGTGCGAAATTGATTGTAGAAAAATGCCGCGTTTTTGCGGCTCCGGGTTGCTGGGTTTTTGGCTTCTGTGGTTCTGTGATTGATGCTGGTTGCTTGCTTTGATTGCTGGCTACGTGCTGCTGTGCTTGCTGTGCTTGCTGTGCTAACTTGATGCTGAGACTGATGCTGTGCTGCTAACGCGACTTACGGCTGTCACTCGTTGTAATTCAGACTCTTGTAGGTGGCAATGACGCGGTCGAATGCCGCCTGCACCCGGCGATGCACGGTCGGATCGCGCAGGAACCGCGAATCGTGCATCAGCCCTACGAGCAGGCTGTAGATCTCGAACACCAGCTGTTCCGGATCGGTGTCCGGGCGTAAGTGGCCGACGTCCATGGCCTGGATGATGGAACGGCGCAGCGACGCCCGCCACCGCGTGATGCCCGCTTGCACCCGCTCGCGCAATGGCTCGTCGAGGTCGTCGTATTCGAAGGCGCCGGAGATGTACAAACAGGCGCCGGTGGTGCCTGACGCCATGGTGCGCTCGATCCAGCCACGCATCTGCGCCCGCAGCCGGGGCAAGCCCTGCGGCTGTTGCATCGCCGGCTGGAACACTGCCACTACGAAGCGGCGGTCGAATTCGTCCAGTACTGCTTCCTGCAGAGCTTGCAGGGAACCGACGCGGGAGAAGACGCCGCTCTTGCTCACACCCATGCGCTTGGCCACTTCGCCCAGCGACAATTTGCCAATGCCTTCGGCGGCCGCCATGTCGAGCGCGGTGCTGACGATGGCGGTGAAGGTTTCTTCGCTTTTGGTGGCTAGGGGGCACATAAAGCTTAGTTTAGCACAGGTGTGCGAAATCGCGCTTTTTTCCATCACAGATTAAATTTACCGAAGCACGGATCCCGTAGGCGCGCGCGGGGTCGCCGGAGTCACGGGTCCCTAATTTCTAATTCTATTGGTTCAGCGAAAGGGCATGCAGAGAGGTAACGCATTGGCTTACCGGATCTCAAGCGGTCGCATCAGGAGAGACTCACTCTTGGTTATAGCGCTTTCATCCGGGTTATGTAGGGTTTACTGCAAGTCCTTGTTGTATAGCCGCAAAAGGTTGCATCAAAAGATGAAATTCGTGATGCTTCGTTGACCAATAGTCACAAAAGCAATAGCATACATTTCCGATTTGAAATATTTCTAGAAAGCCCCTTTATGCTCCGCACCATTCTCAAGCGGATAAGAGCGAGTTGGTACAAGTCAAATCCAAAGCACATCTGGGTTGGCATGCAGCCTGGTGACAATCCACTTGAAATGCGCCGCTGCACGGTGTGTGGGGCGGAGGAAGAATATGAGCCAGGCAGCGGCTTTGGCGGGTCGATGTGGATACCAACGCGAAGCGGCGACCGGACGGCTCATCCATCATAGCAAACGCGAAAACTCGGAAGCCAAGGTCTGGAGAACGGAAAATGCTAGGGTTGGCCAATGCTCGTGATGGGATCCGGTCTTACTACCTCAGCCCTCTGAGCCGTCAGCCAGTAGTAGCCGGTGGTGGCCATCGAGGAGCCGGCACGCACTGCGCGCTGTTGCCTGCGGCGCGCCATCGCTGACGCCGCGCGAACGAGGTGGGGTCACGAGGTGGGGTCAGGTCTGGAAAACGAGGTGGGGTCAGGTCTGGAAAACGGACACAAGCTCTGCTTTAGTTCTCGAACGAGGTGGGTTCAGGTCTGGAAAACGGACACAAGCTCTGCTTCAGTTCTCGAACGAGGTGGGGTCAGGTCTGGAAAACGGACACAAGCTCTGCTTTAGTTCTCAAAATTCGATGATCATCATCTTTCCTTCGCGCT